>JALUWT010000041.1 GCA_027019325.1 Sulfurimonas sp. | reverse complement strand
TACTTGAAATTTACTCAAATTAAAAAGGTGGACAATGTGAAATAGTTGATATTTTTAAGTGATTTTAAAGGTGGAAACTCCCATCGTCCCCGATGGGAATGCCTACTGCAGCAACTGTAAATATACACTCCCACACAGGAGCATGGGAGCGAGTGTAAGTGGATAACATTAAAAATTGAGTTTATGCTTTATTGATGCAGTGCCAGCTCTTTTTTGAGATATTCACCTGTGTAAGAACCGGTTTTTTCATGATTTTTTGCCAGAACTTCAGGTGAACCTTCAGCGATGATGAGTCCACCACCAGAGCCACCTTCCGGACCCATATCAATGACATAATCAGCATTTTTTATCATATCGAGATTATGCTCGATAATAAGCACAGAGTTGCCTAACTCGACAAATTTGTGCAGTACATTAGTCAGCCTGTCCACATCTGCAAAATGCAGTCCTGTTGTCGGCTCATCAAGAATGTAGAGTGTTTTACCCGTGTCCTTGCGTGAGAGCTCTTTAGAGAGTTTGATGCGCTGAGCCTCTCCACCTGAGAGTGTCACGGCATTTTGTCCAAGTGTGATGTAACCCAAACCGACATCGACAAGTGTTTTCATCTTTTGATGGATTTTAGGAATTGGTTTAAAAAACTCAAAGGCTTCATCCACACTCATTCCAAGCACATCAGAGATAGTTTTACCTTTATAGTACACTTCAAGTGTCTGGTCATTGTATCGGCGTCCTTTACAACTGTCACATTTCACCATGATGTCTGGCAAAAAGTGCATCTCTATCTTTATCTCGCCCTCACCTTGGCACTTCTCACAACGCCCGCCTTTGACATTAAAAGAGAATCTTGACGCTGTATAGCCGCGAATTTGGCTCTCTTTTGTTTGAGCAAAAAGGTTTCGTATCTCATCCATGACCCCTGTATATGTTGCAGGGTTTGAGCGTGGTGTACGCCCTATCGGGCTTTGGTCGAGGTAGATGACCTTGTCAACATTCTCAAGGCCTGTTATCTCAACACCGGCTACTTTATTGACCTTTCTTGCATGATTGAGGAGTTCACGTGCAACTGGAAGCAGAGTTTGGAGCATCAAAGAGCTTTTTCCACTCCCACTTACCCCTGTAATGCAGACAAAGTTATTGAGCGGAATTTTTGCAGAGAGCTTCTCAATGTTGTTAATCGTAACATTTTTTATCTCTATCCACTTCTCCTGCTCACGTCTATAAAAGTACTCTATCTTTTTGCGTCCAAAAAGATAATCTGCCGTGAGTGTTTTTGCTTTTTTAAGCTTATCAAGCGTTCCACTAAAGACTACTTCTCCTCCAAATTTTCCTGCACCACTTCCAATATCTACGATGAAGTCTGCATTTTCTATGGTCTCCTTATCGTGCTCTACAACGATAACAGAGTTCCCTTTGTCTTGGAGACTTCGCAGTGTTTTAATGAGTTTAAGCGTGTCTCTCTCATGCAGACCGATACTTGGCTCGTCAAGCACATACATCACCCCTGTAAGACCTGAACCGATCTGTGAAGCGATGCGGATGCGCTGTGCCTCTCCACCCGAAATTGTTCGGGCATCACGTCCAAGCGTAATATATCCAAGTCCTACATCATAGAGAAAAAAGAGGCGCTCACGAATTTCATTAAGAATCGGATGTGCAATCTGTGCATGCTGTTTATCAAGATAACTGAAATTTGCTTCATCAGCAAAAAATTTGTATGTTTGCGCAATTGGCATATCTAAAAGATCTGCTATACCTTTGTCTGCTACTTTCACAGCTAAAGACTCAAGCTTCAAGCGGTGTGAATCACAAATATTACAGATCTTTTCACTCATGTAGTCACCAAGCTCTTTTTCATCTTTGAACATGTTATACGCTATGCGGATGATTCCCGGAAAAACTCTCTTTACAGTATGCTTTTTCCAAAGAAATTCCACCTCTTCTATACCACCGTGAAGTATCGCTTTTTGCTGGTGCGTCGGCAGTTCTGAGTATGGCAGAGTGATGTCGATATCATTAGCTGCACAAAAGCCCTTTAAAAAGGTAAAGTAGTAACCTTTGTTAAATCCGTAAACTATTTTAACAGCACCTTTTTCAATGCTCAAGTCAGAATCTATAATCTTGTCAACATCGAGTGCATAGCGAAGTCCGAGACCGTCACACTCTGAACAGGCACCTTTTGGAGAGTTAAAAGAGAAACTAAGCGGCTCTAGCTCATCAAAACTGATCTTACAATCAAAGCAGGCATTATGCTCAGAGTAGTGAATATGCTCCTGTGTTCCCAACGCTTCATGATTCAAGATGTCAATCTCAAGCTCTCCGTAACTCTCTTTAAGGGCTTTTTCAACAGAAGAGGCAATACGCTCTTTATTCTCAGGCTTGACAACAACTCTGTCCACAACAACTTTAATCGTATGTTTTTTTGTTTTACTCAGCTCTATCTCTTCATCAAGTCGCACCATCACGCCATCTATCATAGCACGGACATAGCCTTTATGTGTAAGAGATTCGATTAAGTCTGCATAGGCACCTTTGTTCTCACGCACAAGGGGTGCTAGAAGGACAAGCTTTGCACCTTCTGGAAGCTTTGCAACTTCATTGATAATATCTGATGCTGACATCTGCGAAATCTCTTTACCACACTTATGACAATGCTGCACACCGACACGAGCATAGAGCAGTCGAAAATAGTCATATATCTCAGTAATCGTTCCAACTGTTGAGCGGGGGTTTTTAGAGGTTGTCTTCTGGTCAATGGCAATAGCCGGCGTGAGCCCTTCAATTTTATCAACATCAGGCTTGCCTACACGATCCAAAAACTGTCGTGCATAACTTGAAAGACTCTCCATATAGCGGCGCTGTCCCTCTGCGTAGAGTGTGTCAAATGCCAGTGTTGATTTTCCACTTCCACTCAGACCCGTCATAACAATGAGCTCATTTTTTGGAATCGTCAAGTTAATATTTTTTAAATTATTTTCTCTTGCACCCGTAATTTTGATAACATCTTTTTTCTTCAATTTTTACCCTTAAAAAAATATTCTTTTTGCTAAATAAAGCACAACTAGAAGATAGAAACTAACCAGCAGCCCTTTTTGTACTCTGTGTGACACTCTGTCTTTGAGATGAATTCCAAGATAAACACCTGCTAAAGAGGCAAGACCTATGATAACACCGCTTTGATAATCTACATGCCCCTTCATTGCGTGAGAGATAAGCCCCGACACAGAGGAGAAGACAACGAAAAAAAGCCCTGCTGAGATGGCCTTTTTCAGTGGAACATGTAAGAAACCGACTAAAATAGGAATCAGTAAAATGCTTCCGCCTACACCTATGGTCATACTTAACATCCCCAGAACCGCTCCAATAGCAAAGAGAGCGATAGGATGCAACTCTTTTTGGTCTCCCATGTTGTGTGGTTGAAAAAAGAGCCGTACAAGAGCAAAAATGACAAAAACAAAAAACATAATTTCTAAAGCTCTGTCACTCATCACAGCAGCAAGATACCCGCTCAGTAAGGCACCGGCAAAACCACCCATACCAATGATGCTAATCATGACAAGGTCTAAAGTACCTTTTTTGTTGTTTAAATAGCTGCCATATACAGAAGAAAAAACCATCTGCACAACAGAGATGCCAATAGCTGTCTTTGTCTCATACCCTAGGAGTAACAATACCGGAATGAGGATACTTCCGCCACCAATACCAAAAAAACCTGATAAAAGGCCGACAAAAGAACCAAGCACGATTAATTCAAGCACAACTAGCTCTCCATAATTTTTTTGGAATTATACTCTAATGTCTCTAAGATAGTCCTTGCAGGAACGCTGTTTAATTTTAGTTTGTGTTTCATTCAAGTATAATCAAGAGATGATTCAAAGGGAAAATAATGTTAGATACTATTAAAGAGGCAGCTGAAAACTTTTGTATCCATCAAATTCGTGAGCCGCATGAATTAAAAGAGGGCTCCACACAAAAGAGAACACTTATTGCTTACATAGATATTGATACACAGGATAATAGGAAGTACAGGGTTTACATTGCTTCAGATAAAGAGTTTATGCAACGCATCTCCAAGCTTTTATTAGAAGAAGATGAGAGTGACGAAGAGACACTCAAAGATATGACACTTGAAACTGCCAACCTTATCATAGGAAGTGCAAAGGTCATCGCTGAAGAGATAAGCAAAAACCCCTATGTTATTGGAACACCACAATTTGAAAAAATTGGTACATTCAATTTTGATGTCGATGATTCACAAACGATTAGAGTCGATAATGATGAATTTACAATCGCAATTAAGGAAATAGATGCCTAAAAAGACAAAAGAGAAAAGCTATGATGAAGAGAGTGATTTGTCATGGATGGATTACTCTGGAATTTTAGATATGGAAGTAGAATTTGTTTCTGATTTGGGTGAGACAGAACTTACTGTGCATGATATTTTACAGTTAGAAAAAGGTTCTATCATCGATTTGAAAAAACCTGCCGGTGAATCAGTAGAATCTTATGTAAACGGACGTATTTTGGGAAAAGGCGAGGTTATGGTCTATGAGAAAAACCTTGCGATTCGTATTAATGAAGTTCTTGACTCCTCTGCTGTACTATACTACCTATCCAAAGAGAGATTATGATTAAATATTTACTACTTTTTTTACTACCGCTTTCGCTTTTTGCCTCTAAAATCCTCAGCTACAACGTCTATGACAGAACAGACAGAGCCGATGTAATGATAACATTTGACACGCCTTACAGCGGTATAATCAAACAAAGCAGAGGAAAGTCAAAGATAATTATTAAGCTTGAAGATGCCTCCATTGAATCACCAAAGATGAAAAAAGTAGCCTCGCGCTTTTTGCAATCAATTGCTATTACACCGATGAAAAATGAGACACGAATCATCGCTACTGTACCGCAATCTGTAAGACTCATAGCATCAAAAACATCTGACGGCTATGGTCTTAGACTCCGTTTTACAACGAAAACTGCAGCACAACAAAACACATTTACAAAAACTGCAACTGCGCAAGCTACGAATTCACTCTCAGGACTGCCAACAAAAAAAGGGGATAATCTTACAAAAAGTTACACTATCGTTATTGCAATTTTGATTATAGGTATTTTGATTCTCTTTTATATTAAAAAGAAAGCTACTCCCTCACAACAAAAGAGCAAACAGCCAAAACAACAAAAAACGCCATGGCTTTTTAATGCGAATGAGCAGAAACAGCAGCCTCAAGAGATGCCTCAAACTGATAGCTCTCAGAGTGCAAATGCGGTAGCTATTCGCTTTCAAAAAGCCATAGATACACATAACAGTGTTGTAATGCTTGATTTTGGGAAAGAGAGTTATTTGGTATTGATGGGAAACAGCAATATTTTACTTGATAAATTTCATGAGAACAGACCAAGTTCGCAACAGGAGTTTGAATCTATTTTGCAAAGCAGACGTGAAGAGTTGGAAAATTTTTTAAATAACAATGAGCCTGCCGGAAGAGAAACACAAAAAGAGCCGCTTCAAGCCTACAAAGAGAGAGCCGCTTCTCTTATTTACAATGATGAGTTTTAAAGCGCTCTTTTAGGAGCTTTTTCATTATACTTACATTTGCAAGAGTAAGCTCATAACCCTCATTCATAAGTTTATTGATATGGAACACCTCTGTAACTGTAATGCCATACGGATCTTTTTTCTCTTTCGTCTCTTTACCATTATCATCAAAACTGTAGAGGTAAAGCGTCTTACGTGTTGTTTGAATATAATACGTAAGTACTATCTCATCTGAGTGCTTTTTCTCTAAAGCCACAACAACTCTCTGATCATCTTTGTACTCACCCTCTTTTATAGTGAGGATTTTTTTAGCATTTTCAAGGCTCATATACCCTACATAAAATTTGTTATAAAGATTATGATAGCGTTGTATCTTATAGTTATATAAAAAGCTCATATCAATAATATGTTTTTTATGTGCACGCAGCGTTTTTGTTATCCAGCTCATCGTGTTGTAGTATCTAAAAGGATGCAACTTCAGCATATGCGCTTCTATCATCTTTTTAGACCAACTCTTATCTTTTGGCTGTAATTTTTGCTTATCAAGCTTTGTTATATACTCAAGAACATCTTTTGCTGAAAACTCTTTTGTAAACCAGACCTTACAGTAGTCAGGGAACTGCTTGGTACCTGTTGCACCCTCATTTAGGATGATAAGCGCTTTTATCTCATAATTTGGAAAGACAATCTCTAGAAGAGCTTTTTTCTTACGAAGGCGACGACGCAGCTTTAGAACTGACTTCACAAGTGTCATCTCTACAAAATAGAGTTCATTGTTCTTCGTGATAAACATCGCATCAAACTCAGATATCTCACGTGATTTTGTTCTGTAGACTATCTGCTCTTTTTCACTGATAGAGAGCGTATTTGCATAGGCTTTGTGTTTTGACTGATGAAAACCTTTGAGAATGAACTTTGTTATGTACTCATTCTCTTCAGCATAGCGTAAAAGTTTTTCATAAATGAAGTTCTCATACACTTCACCTTCAAAAGAACGGTATGAGCTTAAATAAGAGGGATCTTCAATATCTATACCTTTTTTTATCAAAGAGAGAAGGTGTTTTGTATTGTATGCGTAGTGCAGCAGGTTATCTGCTATGTCATTTTTTTCTAAGTTCCTGATTGAGGGGGTTATTTCCAACATTATAGAGCCATTTCATTGTTTTTAAAAAAATCATCAAGCAGTGCCCGAAATTCTTCTGTGTCATCGACAGTGTTTATCTGATTTCTAAGTGCGGAAGCACCGCGATACCCTTTGGAATACGTATGCGTATGCTTTCTAAAAAGTATAGCACCATAAGCACCGTAAAATTCTATCATTTTGTCAAAATGTTCCATTACAATCTGATGTTTAATCGCTTGACTGACATCTTCTTCACCGGTTTTGAGCTGATGAAATATCCACGGAGCACCAACAGCACCACGCCCTATCATAACACCATCCGCACCGGTATGTTCTAAGACCCATTTTGCCTTTTCATACGAGTCAATGTCACCATTGGCAATGACAGGAATATTAACCGCTTTTTTTATTTCAGCAATAGCATCATAATCGACAGCAGCTTTAAATTTACCAGCACGTGTTCTTCCATGAACTGCCAAGAAATCTGCACCACTGGCTTCAACCATTTTGGCAATATCTACATGATTTTTCTCTTCAAAACCAAGTCGAATCTTCACTGAGGTCAGTTGTTTATTTGATGTCTCTTTAATGGTTTTTATAATCTCCCCCATCAACGGAAGGTCTAAAAGCAGAGAACTACCGCTTCCGTGCCCTACAACTTTTGGAACAGGACAGCCACAATTGAGATCAATAATATCTATGCCCTCTTGCTCATTAAGTACCTCTACAGCACTCTTTACAATATCGACATCTGCACCAGCAATTTGAACAGAATAGGGATCTTCAAGGGGGGATTTTTCAATCATATGGAGTGTCTTCTGTGAACCATGTGCTAAAGCATTTGAACTGAGCATTTCACTGACGGTTAAATCTGCTCCGAATTTTTTGACAACACTTCTAAACGGTAGGTCTGTAAAGCCCGCAAGCGGGGCTAATACATAAAGAGGTTTGTCAAAGGAGAGATTTTTTATCATACAAAGAGATATATACTAAAGTTTTTACCACACTCTTTAAGTGCACGGTATGCTTTAAAGTTTTGGAACTCATCAGGTTGAGAATGTTCAAGTATTTCATCAGCAGGAGCTAACATCTCTAAATCAAAAAGCGTAAAGAGGTACGCATCCATAGCTTCCTCTCTTTCATCACCCAATGTCTCAAAAAGTTTCATTCTCTGTTCTGGAATCATGCCACCTTTTGAAAGTGTAATAGAGAGATCAACATAATCTTGTTTTGACAACTCTAATTTATTAAAGAGTTCAATCAACTCTTCATTAGAGATACTTAAAGTATGCTCATCGGAATTAATACGCGCCATAATCTCATGTAGCGCCTCTTTTGTTAAAAATGCTTTGTATTTTAAGATATTATGCAGTGAGGCAGTTTTCACATAGTCTGTGTAGACAAACTGACACAATTCATCTGCATATTTTGTAGAGTTACTTAAAATATCAGCAGCAGAAACATCCCCTTTTTTATATCTGTTTTTTTCATTTTGAATAGCTAAAGGGTTTTCAGACAAAAGATTAAAAGGTTTTAGATCAGCCACTTCACCATTTTTAATCTCTTCAATCACTTTTAAAACTTTGTCAATTTTTTCATTCCCTGTTGCACCAATCAACTCTGCTGTTGGAAACAGTGTAGTCTTTTCAAGCATTACTCCAAGGAGTTTATAACGGTCTGTTTTAAATGAATAGCTTCTGCTTTTCTTTCCTAAATATGCATCAATGACAGCATCGATGATTTTTTCAAAATCTTTTTCATATCCACGAAGTTTGAAATTGCCGAGCATAGAATAAAAGGCCATATGAAAAACACTAGCAATATAAAGAATCACTAAGGGTACAACAACCCACAGCGCAACCGAAAGAGATGGCAAAGGGATACCAAACATGTCAATACTCATACTTCCTTGAGTCACATATGCATACACATACCAACCAACTAAAGCTATCCATATAAACGCAGCTATCGAGTATCTTTTTATATACATCTCACACTCCTTAATTAGATTTTTCTACAATTTCTCTACAGTCAATACAATAAATTGCATGTGGTTTTACTTTTAGACGTTGAAAACCTATATCATCTTCACACATCTCGCAAATACCATATTCGCCATTTGCAATTTTACCAAGTGCTTTTTCAATCTCTTCAAGCTCTTTGGCTTGTTGTTGCACAATTGCACTCTCAACCATAGAGTTGTTGTTTACAGCAGCATGGTCGCCCTCATCATTGAGTTCTAAATTACTCAACTGATTTAATTCACTGTTTACACTGCGAATATTCTTTTGTATCTGTTCTTTTCGACTCTCTAGTATTTCTTTAAAATAATTTAACTCACTTGCCTGCACTTATGCTTTCCTTATTTATGATATGGATGATTACTTAGAATAGAAAAACCTCTATAAATCTGTTCTAACAAAACTGCTTTTGCTATCTTATGACTCATAGTTATTTTCCCTAGACTTATTACACTGTTGCTTTTTTTCAAAAAGCTCTCTTCAAAGCCGTAAGCTCCACCTATAAAAAATTTAACTGACATTTTATCATCAAGTAGCTTACTAAATTCAAAACTATCGATTAATTTTCCATCAGGATGTAATGTTATACAAAAATCTTTCCCAATATACCCTTCTAAAACCTTCGTATATGCCTTTTGGGCAGCATCTGGGGAAATAGTGTGTGCTTTTGTTACATCTTTTGTAAAAATCTCAGTATCACGTACTTTTGCAAAGCGTGATATCATTTTTGTTAGCTCTTTATAGAGCGGATCGTAAATAGATTTCTCTTTTTTTGCGATAGAGACTATTTCTATATTCATACCAATAACCCGCTTCCTATGACATGATAGGTCACATTATTGAATGAATCATTCAGTTTCACCCCGCCAATAGCTCCTACATAATGCTTTGAGAGTTTAGCAATTGCATCGAGTTCTTCTCCAAGTACTTCGGAAATATCTCTCTTTGTCGACGTCTCTCTATAGGCACCAAGACCTATATAGTTCAAATCCATCGCATTGGCTTGTAGCACCTCTTGCTTATTATGTGTAGAGATGCCGAGAATTTTGTCACTGCCGATAACATTACGTAAAATTACCACGGCCTTATTGATGTCTTCATCTATCTCACACAGATCTTGCTGTCCTACATGCACGCCATCACAAAACTCTATAAGCTCATACGCGTCATTAACTATTAAAAATCCGTCATATTTTTTTCTGATTGCTATAAGCTGTTGTTTAATAAAAGCAATATCTGCATTTTTTGCACGATACTGTATGATTTCTGCTTTATGCTCTATCGCTTTTTCTAAAAAAGATTCTAATGAAATGCCCTTTTCGTCAAGCATATCCTGATCACATAGAGCATAAAGTCTCATACTAATCTTTTGTCATTAAACGAAAGAGATCTGCTAGTGTCTTTTTTAACTCATTACGATTTACTATCATGTCAATTGAGCCATGTTCTAGTAGAAATTCAGCTCTTTGGAAGCCTTCAGGAAGTGCTGAACCAATGGTCTGCTCAATTACTCTAGCACCTGCAAAACCAACAAGCGCACCGGGCTCAGCGATGATAATATCACCAAGATTTGCAAATGATGCAGAAACTCCACCCATTGTCGGGTCTGTTAAGACAGAGATAAAAGGGAGTTTTGCATTTGAAAGTTTTCCAAGTGCTGCAGATGTTTTACTCATTTGAAGCAGTGAAAAAGTAGACTCTTGCATTCTCGCCCCGCCTGAAGCAGAAAGAATGAGTAGGCCTTCACGATTATCTATAGCACGCTGCACTGCACGTACTATTTTTTCGCCTTCAACAGAACCGAGTGAACCACCCATGAAAGCAAAATCAAAAATTACAAGCTGAACAGGTATATCATTCATTTTACAACTTCCCGCAACTACAGATGATTTTCTTCCGGTTTTAGCTTCACTCTCTTCAAGCCTTTTCTTATAAGATTTTTTGTCTACAAACTTGAGAGGGTCTACAGGTACAAGCCCTGCATCATACTCTACAAATGTTCCTTCATCTGCAAGTAATTTCAGGCGCTCTTTTACACCGATACGAATGTGATACCCGCATTTTGGACATACATAGTTTTGATTTTCAACCTCTTTATAGTACATAAGAGAGTGGCAAGATTTACATTTTATCCAATGGGAACCGGCTTCTGCTTTTTCAGGCTGTTTATTATCAAAAGTTTTTGTAAAAAGGTTGAGTAAATTCAAAAAATATCCTTATATTATAATCGTCTGGTAGTATAGCAAATTTATACTAATATTAAAATTTATTTATAATTTTTTGCAGGGTGTTTTGCGTTGTTTGGGAAAATTAGTAAGACAAAATATTTCTACCATAAAGATGATAGAGATATTTATAAAAAATTATTTTAGTAAAGCGTTTGTAATACTACGAGCCGCTTCACGGCCGTCATATGCAGCCGTAACAACCAAGTCAGCACCTCTAAAACAATCTCCACCGGCATAGATTCCGGAAGTTGATGTTTCATGCGTCTCTTCATCAATGATAATACCACCCCAAGAATTTGTCTCAATGCCGTTTTCAGCTAAAAATGAAGGAACAGCAGGGTCAAACCCAAGTGACATAATGATAACATCTGCATTGATTCTATGCTCACTTCCTTTTACCTCTTCCATTCTTTGACGACCAGATTCATCTTTGGCACCAAGCGTCGTTCTCATAAGTTCAACCGCTACAGCCTCTCCCTTTTCATTTAAAATAATCTCTTTTGGAGAGACAAAGAATGTAAAGTCAACACCCTCTTCCATCGCATTTTTATACTCTTTTTTAGATCCCGGCATATTTTTCTCATCACGACGATATAAACACGTTACAGACTTAGCACCTTCACGTTTTGCAGTTCTGAGACAATCCATCGCCGTATCACCACCACCGATAACAAGAACATTAAGATCTTTAAAGTCAAATTTTTTCTCATAGGAGAGTTTGAAATTTTTTCTTTGAATATTTGTAAGATACTCCATCGCTCTATAAACATTTGGAGCATTTTCACCTGATAAATTTGCACTTTTGGCTTTGGTCGCTCCAACACCGATGAACATTGCATCATTTTCATTTGCAATCTCTTCAAAATCTATATCACGCCCTACTTCGCAGTTAAGTATAAGTTTCATTCCTGCATCTTCAAGAAGTTTTACGCGGCGTTCAACCACTTTTTTATCAAGTTTAAAATTTGGAATACCATACGTTAAAAGACCGCCTGCACGGTCACTTCTCTCATACATCGTGACTGCAATCCCACTTCTCAAAAGATACGTTGCGACAGAGAGTCCTGCAGGCCCGCTTCCTATAACTGCTACTTTCTTATCTGTCGTAATTCCAGGAAATTCCGGCTTGTAACCTGCTTTAAAACCAGCTTCTGTAATGTGTGTCTCAACAGAACCAATCGTGATAGCACCATGTCCGTCATTGAGTGTACAGTCACCCTCACAAAGTCTGTCATGCGGACAGACTCTTCCCATAACTTCAGGGAATGGAGAGGGCTCGTTTGAGAGTTTAAAAGCAAATTCCAAATCTTTCTCTGCAATAGACTTTAACCATTGAGGAATATAGTTGTGTAGAGGACACTTGTTCAGACAAAACGGGTCCCCACACTGAATACATCTGTCACTTTGCGTAGCAGCGTCATCACGGTCAAAAACTTCATAAATTTCACCAAAGTCTTTTGTTCTCTCAACAACAAGTCTTTTTTCCGGATCAATTCTTTCAGTTGTTAAATATTCTCTCATTATTAATCTCCATTCTCTAGGTTAAGCGGTAGTTTTGTTAAATTTTTCGGTTTTACCAGCCAGAAATTTCTTACTTTTACTCTAAAATTATCAAGTAAATCTTGTGCTTTTTTACTTCCAGTTTCAACGACATAATCTTTAAGCAGACGTTTGAGGTAGTGACGCGCTTCATCACCCTCATCTGTATCAATTCTTACAGCTTCTACAAGTTCACCGTTTACATTTTCAATAAAGCTGTGATCTGTATCATAAACAAAACTGATTCCGCCTGTCATACCGGCACCAAAGTTGATACCTGTACGGCCAAGGATAACGACAACCCCGCCTGTCATATATTCACAAGCATTGTCTCCTGTTCCTTCAACAATGGCAAATGCACCCGAGTTACGAACTGCAAAACGTTCACCAACACAACCCGAAATATACAATTTACCGCCAGTTGCACCATAAAGGCATGTATTACCGCCCGCAGAGTACTCTTCACCCTCATTCTCAGATGTGATAATAATTTTACCGCCGTGCATCCCTTTACCGATGTAGTCATTTGCCACACCTCTAAGATAAATTGAGACACCATTGATTAGAAATGCTCCAAGCGCTTGTCCTGCGACACCGCTAAGGTTGATTTTGATTGTGTCAGGTTTAAGACCTGCATCACCATAATACTCTGCAATTTCACCGGAAATACGCGCACCAAAACTTCTGTTTAAGTTACAAATATCTTCTTTTATTCTAATTGGATGTTCAGGATGTTTTATAGCAACATAAGCTTCTTTTAGAATCTCTTTTTCATAAGAGTTGTCATCAAACGGAGGATTAAACGGCTGCTGATGCGTATTGACACCCTCTTCTTTATGAAGTACTGCAGAGAAGTCAAATTTTTTCGCAAATTCATCATCTTTTACATTGAGCAGCTCAACACGGCCTATCATCTCTTCCATTGTTTTATATCCAAGTTCTGCCATTATAGAGCGAATATCTTCAGCAAGCAGTGTAAAGAAATTGACAACTTGATCAACATGCCCTTTAAAGAAATCCTCACGCAGCTTTTCATTTTGTGTAGCAATACCCACAGAACATTTGTTAGTATGACAGATACGAAGCATTTTACAACCAACGATAGTTAAAATACCTGTACCAAATGCATAACTCTCGGCACCTAGAAGTGCTGCTTTTACGACATCTAAACCACTTTTGAGTCCACCATCAGTCTGTAGTTCAACCAGACCACGAAGATTATTTGCCTTGAGTGCATTATGCGCTTCTGAAAGACCTAGCTCCCATGGATTTCCTGCAAACTTTATAGAATTAAGCGGAGCAGCACCTGTACCACCGTCTCCACCGGAGATAATGATTTTATCTGCATATGCTTTTGCAACACCTGCAGCAATAGTTCCAACACCTACAGTTGAAACAAGTTTTACTGCAATTCTTGCTTTTGGATTAACCTGTTTTAGGTCAAAGATAAGCTGCGCTAAATCTTCGATAGAGTAGATATCGTGGTGTGGAGGAGGTGAAATAAGTGTCACACCAGGAATGGTATAGCGAAGTTTTCCGATTAACGGTGTTACTTTGTGCCCTGGAAGCTGTCCACCTTCACCCGGTTTCGCCCCTTGCGCTACTTTAATCTGAATCTCCTCAGCACTTCTTAAATACGCTGGAGTCACACCAAAACGTCCAGATGCAACCTGTTTAATTTTAGAGACCCTTTGGGTTCCAAAACGCGCTTTATCTTCTCCACCCTCACCAGAATTTGATTGACCGCCGATTCTGTTCATCGCGATGGCAATCGTTTCATGTGCCTCAGGGGAAATAGAACCCAAACTCATAGCAGCAGATGCAAAACGTTTAAAGATTGCTTCTTTTGGCTCTACTTCAGAAATATCAATCGGTTTTCTGTCTGATTTGATGTCTAAAAAGTCACGAATAAACTTCAAACCACGTCCGTTTACAAGCTTTTTAAATCTATCGAAATCTTCCGGTTTTCCACTTGATGCCATTTGATGAATCGCATGAATAACAGCAGGACCAAAGTCATGATGCTCTTGTCCGGTGTAGAATTTATAAAAACCACCAATGTTAAGAGGGAAAATTTTCTTAAAGCCGTCATCTTTAAACGCTGATTTATGAAATTTTTCTATTCTTTCATCTATGTCTTCATAACTTAGCCCCGGTACTACACAGTGTGAAGTCTCAAAACAATCTTGTACAATCTCACGTGAGAGTCCCATAACATCAAAAAGACCTGAGTTTCTATAGGATGCTATCGTTGCAATACCCATTTTTGACATAATTTTTAAAAGACCACCATTAATAGCGGTGTGCACAGATTTGAGCGCTTCTGGGATTGTAATTTCATTATTCTTTTTACGTTTGAGCTGATTAATAGCTGTTGCAAAAAGAAGATTTGGATAGATTGCACTTGCACCATAACCAATGAGTACCGCTGCAGAGTGCGAATCCACAACTTCTCCCGTAATTGCGATAATAGAGACTAGATGACGTACTTTCGCTCCCAGTAGTGCAAAGTTTACACGACCTACTGCCATTGCCATCGGAATCGTTTTGTTCTTTTCATCAAATGCAGAATCATCTAAAATGACAATTCTTGTGCCGTCATTCTCTACAGCATCTATAATTTTAGCAACAAGCATATCAAGTGCTTCTCGAAGATTTCCACTGTATGCAATTGAAAATGTATCATTTTTATAAAAACTTTGATATGAAGGTGATTTTTTGTCCCCAAATGATTTCAGTACTTCTAGTTTTTCCATTGTAATAATAGGAGAGATAGATTTTAGTCTGTGTGCATGTGATGGAATTTCATCCAAAATATTATGCACTTCACCAAAACCTGTATTTAAACTCATAACAACTTTTTCACGAATAGGGTCAATCGGCGGATTTGTTACCTGTGCAAATTTTTGTTTAAAAAAATCTGTAAAATTTCTCTGCTTGTTTGAAAACGCTGCAAGCGGTGTATCATCACCCATAGATCCAACAGCTTCTTTCCCTTCAACTATCATAGGCTCAATAACCTGCTCTACAATCTCTTCTGTAATATTGTAAAACTTCTGTTTTTTAATGAGAATATCTTCTTGCATCGCTTCTGCTTCACTGTACTGCTCTTCAACATGCTCTTGCAGATAAATCATATGCTTATTGAGCCATTTCATATATGGATTTGCAGATTTAAGATAATCATCAATTTGGTTTGATTTTAAAATCTTGCCATATTTGAGATCGAGTCCAAGCATTTCACCTGATTGCAATCTTCCACGCTCTTTAATCTCATCTTCATGAATATCAACAACACCGTATTCAGAAGCAATCAAAAGATTATTATCATGTGTAATGATGTATTTTGAAGGACGCAAACCATTACGGTCAAGTGCACAGCCGATATAGCGACCATCTGTTACAGAAAATGCTGCAGGACCGTCCCACGCTTCAAATACAGTAGAGAAATACTCGTAAAATGCACGTAGTTCAGGATCCATATGCGGAGCGTTCTGCCACGCTGAAGGAATAACTGCACGGACAGCCTTGAAGAAGTCCATACCGTTCACAAGTAAAAACTCTAAAAAGTTATCTGCAGAAGCAGAGTCTGAAGATCCCGGTTGTAAGATAGGCAGCAGTCTTTCTATCTCCTGGGCAGAAAACACTTCTGACTTGATAGACTCTGATTTAATAGCCACATTGATACGGTTTCCTTCAACAGAGTTAATCTCACCATTGTGTGCAACAGCACGGAACGGCTGTGCCAAACGCCACTCTGGAAGTGTATTTGTAGAAAATCTTTGGTGAAAGAGTGAAAAAGAGATTTTAAATGATTCATCCTGTAAGTCTTCATAAAACTCTTTGATATGCGTAGGCATAACAAGCCCTTTATACGAAAGAACACGTGAACTCATAGAAGCAATGTAAAAGTCTCTCTCATCAATAAGTTGATGCTCAGCCTCTTTACGTGAGAGGTATAAAAGTGCGTCAAATCTGTTCGTTGCCATGATAGAATTAGGAACAATAAAGAGTTGAATGATGTTTGGAAGAGATTCCAATGCTTGTGCACCAAGTGCATTTGTATTGACAGGAACAACGCGGCGAAGCACAACTTTCAAGTCATTGTTTGTACAGATATCTTCAACAATATCCAAGTTTTTCAAATCTTTTGTAAAAACAGAAGCAACAGCAAACTGTTTTGAAAGTTCAACTCCATTTGCACATGCCTCTTTACGAATAAACTCTTCTGGCATACCAAGAAGAAGTCCACTTCCATCCCCAGTTTTTCCATCTGCTGCAACAGCACCACGGTGCATCATACGTTCTAGTGCAGTAATAGCATCATTTAAAACCTTGCGTGAAGGCTTGTTGTCAATGTTTGCAACAAGACCAAACCCACAGTTATCTTTAAACGATCTCAATAAATCATGATGTTCAACCATTTTCACTCCCAAATTATCAAATTTATGTAAAAAATCTTACAGTTTAATCTCTTTTTAAAGAAACTTAGTCTATTTAGACAAAGTGGATTTATTATACTGTTTTTTAGTTTAAGCAAGTATAATATGAATGAAATTACTAAAGAAAATTTATCTAAATGGGTATAAAGGAAGCAGTTAGTGAAAGGTTTCATCATAAATCTTAATCGCGTGAAAGAGGAAGATTTAATAGTTACTATTTTATCACAGGGGAACTTAGAGACTCTTTACAGGTTTTATGGAGCGCGTCATGGTGTCATCAATCTCGGTTTTTTAATAGACTATGAGATAGAACCTTCCTCTAAAAGTACAATTGGACGGCTTAAAGATGTTATACATATCGGCTATAAGTGGATAAACAATCGTGAGCAGCTCCGACTTTGGCAGGATTTTAGCCGACTCTTTTATAAACATCTCAAAGAGGCAGAAGAGCTTGGAGATTTTTACTATGATCTTTTAGAAAATGCTTCTTTAGAGTGGAATAGACAAAACCCCAAAAGAGTAGCTGTTGAGAGTTATGTAAAACTTCTAGAGCATGAGGGACGTCTGCATACAGATATGCACTGTTTTTTATGCTCACGCAAGATAGAAGAGAATATTTCACTCATCCGTGCCTACCTTCCAACACATCCAAACTGTTCACACACCTACACTATCAATGCAGAGAGTTTACAGCATCTGTATGTGCATAAAAGCTCTCTTTTTTTAAATGACAAAGAGATTAACAGACTCTGGAATGTTTTAATGGAGGGGTTGTAACTTTAGCCTTTTGTTGTACTCAACAATCATTCCATGAAAATGCGCAAAAATTTTAAACAACTCTTTTTTTGGGTATTTCTCAC
>JALUWT010000040.1 GCA_027019325.1 Sulfurimonas sp. | reverse complement strand
ACGCATGGATGACTTGGAAGTGTTTTCAAAAAAGCATGACTTATGCATCGTCTACATCTCTGACATTGTAGAGTATAGACTTGCCAATGAACAGCTTGTGAAACGTATAGACGAAGAAGAGACAGAACTTAGAGGTATCAAAGTAGATAAAATCACTTACTGTGACCACTTAGACCGTAAACATACAGTGATACAGTTTTACAAGTCACATGAAACTGCCAATGTGAAGTTTCATAACATTGGTACAGACATCTGCCTAGTACTCGATGACAAACGTTTCTCAGCGCTTAATAACTCCATAGAATACCTTAAAAACAACGGTGGTACACTCATCTTCCTAGACACAAAAGTTATCTCTGCGGAACAAGCCAAAGAGTTTGGGGTTGGGGCGCAGATACTTAAAGATTTGGGTATCAAAAACATTAACCTGCTTACAACAAATGTAGAGACTGAATTTGTTGGACTTGGCGGATTTGGACTGGATGTTGTGAGTAAGATAGAAGTGAGTTAATAGTAATGGAAACATTTATCTGGAGTATCGTGTTTGGTATTATTGGCTGGGGATATTTTTCTTTTGGTAGGAAACAAGATAAAAATGTTTTTTTGCTCTCTGGCATTGGATTAATGCTGTTTCCTTACCTTATTGATGGACTTACGAAAACTATTGTTGTCGGTATAGCTTTAGGAATCTTACCTTTTGTTGCACTCAAGTATTTAGGAGATTTCTAGATTGGTAAAACCCTTATTTGGTCATCTAGTTCTTCTTTGAGTGCATTTTCTATGGCAAAGAGTGTCCCTGTGCTTGAACTTGCACAGCCGCTACATGCGCCTAAGTAACGCACATATACATCTATTTGATTGCCATTCTCTTTGACATCAAGTATCTCTATATCTCCCCCATCCATAATGAGGAATTGACGTACTGATTTGTCTATGGCTTTGTTGATAGCGACTATTTTCTGTTTAGCATCCATCTGTCTAAATGGTATGTCTAGTACTTCAGACTGACTCTCTTCCTCCACTTCTAACTCTTTTTGATGCACTATAAGCAGTTCGCTCAGTGTCTCATGACATGAGCTATCGTGGTAGCCTGCTTTGGTGTAGTGAGTAAGTACTTTGAGTGTCTGTATGTTATGCAGAGCTATACTCTCTTTTATCGCCGAAAGACTCATCGGTGTATCGGCACAAGGGTACGTAATATCTTCTCTTCCTAACGCATCTTTATAGAAAGCTTTAGATGCCTGCTTTACAGCATCAAGTGCTAGTGTTATGACATACTGTTCACACTCAGGAAGTGCAGGCGTACTTGGATTGTCTCTAAGAAACCGCTCTAAGCCTTGAAAGGTCATAGTCGTTGCTTCTTGTACCGTTTTATTTTTACACAACAATGCCAACATATCACATGCAGCGATGAGTGAAGGTGTCCCAAAATAGGTATATCGTGCCATAACAATGGTATCATCCTCAGGATTTACAGCCCAATAGAGTGTAATCTGCTCACCAATAGAGGCACTTCCATACGCATACGTAAAAAGTGTAGCACCTAGGGCATCTACTTCTTCTTGGCTAATGCTACCTGCATGCTTAGGATCGCTGATAAACATCGCTACTTTGATACCATATTCGTTTTTAAAATCAATAAGTTCATCCATATCTGCTCCTTTGGAGTAACTATTCATACTTTATCAAGCTAAGCTAAAAGTAGGCTAAGCCCTCTACAAAAACATCATAAAGGTTTGAAATGTAACAAATAGGACTCATTTACTCCTATTTAAAAATAATTTGACTATCTTTTCTTTTTTATCTTCTTTTCTATGACACTTTACGTTACAATATTCCCAATACGATATTTAATAGTAAGGAACAATAATGAGTGAAATATATAACCCCAACCCAGAATTTGCCAAAGATGCAGCAATACCTAGCATGGATGCCTATTGGGCGTTACAAAACAAAGCCATAGAAGATTACGATGGCTTTTGGAAAGGCTTTGCCGATGAGAAGATAGAGTGGTTAGCACCGTATGACAAGGTGCTAGATGAGTCTGATGCTCCTTTTTATAAATGGTTTACCAATGGTAAGCTCAATGTCTCTAACCAGTGTATAGACAGACACCTTGATACAAAAGCAGATCAAAATGCGATTATTTTTGAAGGCGACAAGGGTGATGTAGAACACATTACTTACGCGCAACTCTCAACACGTGTCAACAAAATGGCAAACCTGCTTAAAAATGAGTTTGGTGTGAAAAAAGGTGACAGAGTTGTCCTTTATATGCCGATGATTCCTGAAGCAGCCTACGCTATGTTAGCTTGTACACGCTTGGGTGCTATTCACTCTATCGTCTTTGGTGGGTTCTCTTCAGAAGCACTCAAAGACCGTATAGAAGATGCAGAGGCGAAAGTAGTCATCACTGCTGATGGTGCCTTTAGAAAAGGTAAACCATATATGCTTAAACATGTGGTAGATGATGCATTGAGCCAAGGTGGTAAATCTATCGAAGCAGTACTTGTTGTAAAAAGAAACCATGAAGAGATTACCTGGGTAGAGGGGCGTGATCACTCTTATAACGACATGATAGACGCACAGTCTGATGTTTGTCCTTTTGAGCCTATGGATTCTGAAGATCCACTCTTCTTACTTTATACTTCTGGTTCAACGGGTAAACCAAAAGGGGTACAGCACTCTACTGCAGGGTATATCCTCTGGGCGCAGATGACGATGGAGTGGGTATTTGACCTTAGAAAAGATGATGTATTCTGGTGTACAGCAGATATTGGCTGGATTACAGGGCATACCTATATCATCTATGGACCACTCGCAGCTGGGACAACAACAGTGATGTTCGAAGGTGTACCAACATACCCTGATGCAGGACGTGCATGGAAAATGGTACAAGACCATAACATTACGCAGTTCTATACTGCACCAACGGCCATACGTCTACTTCATAAAACAGGTGAAGATGAGCCTAAGAAATATGACCTCTCTAAACTTAGAGTGTTAGGAACGGTTGGTGAGCCCATCGATCCACCTGCATGGAAATGGTATTACGAGGTAGTAGGTAACTCCAAGTGCGCCATCGTCGATACATACTGGCAAACAGAGACAGGTGGACATATGATATCTCCACTGCCAGGTGCAACACCTATCAAACCTGCATGTGCGACCTTTGCATTGCCCGGTATTATCGCAGAGATTATCGAAGAAGATGGTACACCAACACCAGTAGGTGAAAAAGGATTTATGTGTATCACTAGACCTTGGCCATCTATGATTCGTAATATTTGGGGTGACCCAGAGCGTTTCA
>JALUWT010000039.1 GCA_027019325.1 Sulfurimonas sp. | reverse complement strand
GTACACCATGAGGACGTGCAGCACCGGCACACTCATCAATAGCAGAGATCTGCGGTACACCAACACCGGCGACAATACGTGTAGTACAGATAGAACCAGGTCCGATTCCAACTTTTACACCATCTGCACCAGCATCAATAAGCGCTAGAACCGCCTCTTTTGTTGCAATATTTCCGGCAATGACATCAACTTCTAAAGACTCTTTGATAGCTTTGACAGTATCTAAAATCCCTTTTGAATGACCGTGAGCAGAATCAAGAACAAGTACATCAGCACCTGCATCAACAAGTGCTTTTGCTCTGTCCATCTGCCCCACGCCGATAGCCGCACCCACTATAAGACGACCAAAAGCATCTTTGTTCGAGTTAGGATACTCGATGCGTTTTTTGATATCTTTAATAGTTACGAGACCTTTTAAAAATCCTTCTTCATCAATGATAGGAAGTTTTTCGATTTTATTTTTGTGCATAATGTCAGCTGCATCATCAAGGCTGATGCCTCTCTCTGCAGTGATTAACGGCATTTTACTCATGACTTCATCAGCACGTTTACGCATATCTTTTTCAAATCTCATATCGCGATTTGTAAGAATTCCCAAAAGTTTGTTATGACCATCAACAACAGGTACACCAGAGATTCTGAACTCTTTCATTAACGCTTCAGCATCTGCTAAAGTTGCATCTGGATGGACATAGATTGGATCAATAATGATGCCGCTTTCAGATTTTTTAACTTTTTTTACCTGCTTGCATTGTGTTTCGATATCCATATTTTTATGAATAATCCCGATTCCACCAAGTCTTGCCATGGCAATAGCAGCACGGTACTCTGTAACTGTGTCCATTGCAGCTGAGACCATAGGAATTTTAAGGCTTATATTTTTTGTCAGTTTTGTTTCTAATGATACTTCTTTTGGAAGAACTTCGGAATATTGAGGTACTAAAAGTACATCTTCAAATGTTAGGGCGCGTTTACGAATTCTCATGGTCATCCTTTTAAAATTTTTGGATTATACTCTTATTGTGCTAAAAAAGAGGTAAAATCCAAAAACATAACTTGAGAAAGAAAGATTATAATGACGACGAGTGTAAATGGAAAGAAGTGACTTTTAAATACCCATGGATTGATACCGAAAAGTTTTTGGTTGATACCGCGAAATCCAAGCCATAAACCCAGGAAAGCTTTAATGCTCAGTGCAATTTGAAATGTAGATAAGCCATCTGCTTCTATCTTTCCAAAGACCTGCGAAAAGAGGTAGAGTCCACTTGCAACAGCTACCATAAGTGCATAGGGAACAACTTTTCGTACATGCATCATGATAGCTTCACGTGCTTTTGTATACTCATCGGCATTTAAAGATTGTTGCATCTTAGAGAGAAAGAGTATGTCTACAAACAAAAAACCGCCATAAATAAAGACAGAGTAGATATGAATTGTGTGAATGAGTGTATATAAAATTATTTATCCTTTTTTGGTGCTTTTCTAAAGAGATGGTAGTTTTCAGCTTCTAACATATCTTCAACATATCCTGCAACACATTTTGAACAGTTTGTCCATATTCCAGAAGGCAAGCGTACTTCAAGTTTTTTCTTCTCACGCAGCTTAATGATTTTTTTCGGTGAGAGAACTTTTGTGACAGGTGCAAAATCAACATCTGTCAAATCAATATCTTTTTTATAGTAGAGTGTCTGTTTTTTGAAATTTCCCCAACCCGGAACACCATCTTCTGTGTAAGGAACTTCATATCCATTTTTAAACTTTACCATTATTTTGTAGTGAGAATCTTCAAAAACCTGAGTGATTTTCCCCGCACCAAATACAAGTCCGTAGACTTTGTTTTTCTCTTTTGCTTTGTCAAAATATGCCATCATTTCTCCTTTTTTAAAATTGTAACAAAAAATTATTTCATTACTATTACATTACTTATATGCTACTTCTTTTTCCAGACTCAATGCGCCGTCAAAGAGTGTCTGCTCATCATACGCTGCTGCGATAAGCTGTAATCCCACCGGCAGACCTTCACTGTTTTTGCTTATTGGCAGTGAAAGGGCTGGGAGACCTGCAAGGTTGACACTGATTGTATAGATGTCACTGAGGTACATATCCATCGGATTGGCAAGTGCGCCAAATTTTGGTGCAACACTCGGTGCAACTGGAGATAAAATCAAATCAACATCTTTAAAGATTTTTGCATATTCATCTTTGATGATATGACGTGTTTTTTGTGCTTTGACATAGTAGGCTTCATAGTAACCGCTAGAGAGTACAAAGTTTCCAAGAAGTACACGGCGTTTTACTTCATCGCCAAAACCTTCACTTCTTGTTTTGTAGTATGTCTCTTCAAGGTTCTTCCCTTCGACACGATTTCCGTAACGGATACCGTCATAACGGGCAAGGTTTGTTGTCGCTTCCGCAGTTGCTGTGATGTAGTAGGCTGAGATGTCATATTTTGCATCTATCATCTCACGTTCTACTATTGTATGTCCCGCTGCTTTGAGTGCTTCAATGGCTTTTGCATAGGCATCTTTGATCTCTTGGCTTGCATTTTGGACATATTTTGGCAGAGTAGCAATGGTCAATTTTCTCTGGGCATTCAAATGCGGAACGACTTTGTCATCTTTCATGGCATTTGTTGAGTCTTTTGCATCGCTTCCACTGATAATGTCATATAAGATTGCCGCATCTTCAACATTTTGTGTCATAGGCCCAATCTGGTCTAAACTCGAAGCGTATGCACCCAAACCGTAACGGCTGACTCTGCCGTAAGTCGGTTTCATTCCTACAATTCCACAGTATGCCGCAGGCTGACGGATAGATCCGCCCGTGTCAGACCCAAGGGCAGCGATGGCAAGACCGGCACCAACAGCAGCAGCAGATCCTCCGGAACTTCCGCCGGGAACTCTGTCGCTTGCGTGAGGATTTTGTGTTTTACCGTAAAAGCTTGATTCTGTTGTTGAACCCATGGCAAACTCATCCATATTTGTTCGACCAAAGGGGCAGAGTCCTGCATTCTCTAGTTTCTCTATAACTGTTGCATTATAAGGAGCGATGTAGCCTTGTAAAATTTTACTGCCTGAAGTCACAGACCAATCTTTGACTTGAATATTGTCTTTGATGGCAATAGGGATGCCTTCTTCTACACTGCTCACATCAATATATGCATTCAAATCTCTGTTGGCTTCAATCTTTGTTTTGAGTTCTTCTTTAAAAATGTTGAGTTCATCTTTGCTCAGTTTGAGAGCTTCTTTTAATGTAATCACCCGGCTTCCTTCTCTATTTAAACTTTTTTACTAGCAAAATTCCAATGCCGATAACAACAAATATGGCTACTACTGTTGCAGCAATAAATGAAAATGTTACAGGCTCGCTGAAATTAGGCATTTACAACACTTTTACAACGTGCACAGAGACAATCTGCTTCTTCTGCCTGAAATTTCCAACATCTTGGACATTTATGGGCAGTTGCTTTTGAAATGCTGAATGTATCATCATTGAGTGTAAAGCTTCCAAGAATGCTCTCCTGGGGTTTGTCTTCAAGAATTCCAGATACTACAAACCAGTCTTCTGCATCGATTCTGCTCATATCAAGAACTGTTTTTGACTCTGTGTAGATGACAAGTTCCAGTGTACTTTTGATGAGTTTCTCTTTTTTAAGCCCATCAACCACTGCTCCAAAACCTTCTCGTGCTTTGACCATATAATCTGCATCAAAAGGTGCTTCGCCTGCTTCAATTGCTGCGTATGTCATATCGAAAATATCTTCGGCATCCCCTTTGATGATGGCAGGTGCATTCTCAACAATCTCATCAGCAGTATATGTGAGAATTGGTGCCATAAGCGTGAGCAGTGTTTTTGTAATCATCGCCATTGCACTCTGACTTGCACGACGACGAGCAGAATCTTGTGCATTACAGTAGAGATTATCTTTTGTCATGTCAATGTACATACCGCTGAGCTCATTGACGATGAAGTTGTTAAGAGTACTCATACCATTGACAAAGTTGTACTCCGAGAACTGTTTGTGTACTTCAGAAAGGACATCATCGGCAACGCCGAGTATCCATTTATCTAAATCTCCCATTGCTTCATACGGTGTTAATGCTTCGAGGTCATTGATGTTTGCAAGCATAATTCTAAAAGTATTTCTCAGTTTTCTATAGTTTTCACTTGTCTGTTTCAAGATACCCTGAGAAATTTTCAGATCTCCCTGATAATCTGATGAAGCAACCCAGAGACGAAGAATTTCACTACCGTACTCTTTGAGAACTTTTTCCGGTGCGATGACATTGCCTTTTGACTTAGACATCTTTTCGCCTTTTTCATCGACTGTAAAACCGTGTGTGAGCACGCCTTTATATGGCGCTTGATGCTGCACTGCAGATGACAAAAAGAGTGAAGATTGGAACCAGCCGCGATGCTGGTCGCTTCCCTCAACATATAAATCAGCCGGGTACGTGCCTGCATCGTAGTTACGTGATTTGAGTACAGAGTTCCATGTTGAACCGGAGTCAAACCATACATCTAAGATGTCTGTTACTTTTTCAAGTTCTTCGGCTTTGTAACCGCTGCCTGGGTAGAGCAACTGCGCGATGTCCATAGAGTACCACGCATCACTTCCCTGCATCTCAAATATCATCGCTGTAAAGTTGAGGACTTTTTCATCTAGAAGTACTTCACCACTCTCTTTTACTCTAAAAAATGCGATAGGAACACCCCAGTCACGTTGGCGTGAGATACACCAGTCTGGACGGTTTTCTACCATAGAATTCAGGCGGTTACGACCTGCTTGGGGGATGAACTCTGTTTTTTCTATTTCAGCTAAAGCTATCTCACGTAGTGTTTTACTCTCGCCTTCAGGTTTGTCGTCAACAGAGATAAACCACTGTTTTGTTGCGCGATAGATAAGCGGTGTGTGACTTCTCCAACAGTGTGGATAGGAGTGCATGAATTTATCTACTTTGAGTACTGCATCACCCATCAGTTCAATCAAATCTTCGTTTGATTTAAAGATATGACGTCCTAGAAAATCCTCTGCATTTGGAATGAGTTGCTCACGTACGACTGTTGCATCAAAACATCCAGTTTCATCAACAGGCATAACAACTTCGAGATTATATTTGAGTCCGACTCGGTAGTCATCTTCACCATGTCCCGGTGCTGTGTGAACACATCCTGTACCATTTTCCATCAGTACATGTTCCCCTAAAACCAGATGAGATTTTCTTCCGTTTAAAGGATTGATTGCATCGAGATTTTCAAGTTCAGTTGCGTGAAAAGTTTTTGCAACAGTTCCGTTAATGACTTCACTCTCTACCAAAGAGTTAAAAAGTTTTTTTGCAACGATGTATCCATCAGTTGTCAGTACATACTCTTCTTCTGGATTGAGTGAGATTCCAGTATTTGCCGGAATCGTCCAAGGTGTTGTTGTCCAGATAACCGGCGCTGCTTTTGCAGTTTTGTCTAGTCCCAGCTTCTTTTTCGCTGCATCACTGAGCTCAAAGGCAATAAAGATTGAGTAATCCTCTTTATCCTCATACTCCACTTCTGCTTCAGCGAGTGCAGTGCGTTCTGCCCATGACCAAAATACAGGTTTGCTACGCTCAATAAGAAGTCCTTTTTTTGCAACTTCGCAGAGTGTACGGAAGATGTTCGCTTCAAATTTAAAGTCCATAGTGACATAAGGTTTTTCCCAATCAGCAATGATTCCAAGTGTTTTAAATTCGCTTCTTTGGATATCTACGAATTTTGCAGCGTGCTCACGACAAAGTTTGCGAATTTCAGCAGTCTCAAGCTGCTCTTTTTTCTTCTTGCCGCCAAGTTTTTTCTCTACCTGTTGCTCAATTGGTAGTCCGTGACAATCCCAACCTGGAGTAAAGCGGACAGATTTGCCGTTAAAATAGTTGTGTTTTATGATGATATCTTTGAGAACTTTGTTGAGTGCATGACCGATGTGAATATGACCATTTGCATAAGGTGGTCCGTCATGAAGTGTAAAACTCTCTGCATCTTTGCGTTTAGTTTTCATTTTCTCATAAACTTTTTTCTCATCCCAGGCGCTGTAGCGCTTCGGTTCGTTGTTTATTAGATTGCCACGCATAGCAAACGAAGTTGTTGGTAAAAGTAGTGTCTCTTTGTAATCCATAGATACCTCAAATAATTTAAAAGTTTTGCATTATATCTTTTATGTGTTTAAAAGCTGATAAAAGTGTTATAATACTTCTATTAAAATCCTCAATACAAGGGTGAAAAAGCATGAAACTACATCTTATATTTATTGGTAATAAGTTTATATATAATGAGCCGTTGAAAGAGTATATCTTTAGAAATATTCAAAAAGATGTGAAATTTATTGATTCTGTGACATACTTTAAAGAGAGTGATAACTCACTGTTTTTGTATTTGGAGCAGGAACTCAATGCAAATGATAAAATAGTGATTGTTACAAATAAACAGAACTTTTCTACTGTCGGAAAAGTGATTTGTACCGTAATCGGTGATAACCAGGTGCTTAAAGAGGGCATGCTCATACCCCAAAAGGCCACTCTGTATGAAGAGAGAACATATCTGCTTGAGCACAAGGGTGCCATAGTCAATGTTATGTATATGGATGAAGGGGAGAACATCCCGCAAGTCCTCATACAGACCATAGATACAAAAGCAACGATTCATGTCTTTGAAGAACAAAAAGAGGATCTCATCAGTATTTTGAGCCCGATAGCGCAAACCTATGAGGTGAACTTTGGCGTGAGCAGCTATGTAGAGGGTTGGCTGCGTATTGACATAAACAGTAACAGATATGGCGATATCTCCAAATTTATCCATGCTGCTAAAAATCTTCTGCCAAAGAAACTCATTGCATCTGCTGATATAGTCGAGTATATTATAGAAAAGCTCTCAAGCAAAGGAAAAAAGATAAGTTTTGCAGAGAGTTGCACCGGAGGACTACTCAGCTACTATTTTACAAAGCATAACGGGGCTTCAAAGATACTCGAAGGCTCTTTGGTAACCTACTCAAACTCTTTAAAAGAGAATTGGCTTGCAGTTGAGCATGAAACACTTGAGCGTGTCGGTGCAGTCTCTGCTGAAGTAGTGCAAGAGATGAGCGAGGGGGCACTCAATGTTAGTGATGCAGATTATGCACTCTCTGTCAGTGGTATTGCCGGAGACACAGGGGGAACGGAGTTGAAGCCTGTAGGGACAGTTTACATAGGGGCAAGAAGTAAAACAGCGCATATTGAAAAGCATTTGCACTTTAACGGTGATAGAAATTATGTACAGCACCAAAGTGCAATGATGGCGATAAAAATGCTGCTTTTAATAGATAAAGAGACATTTTTTTAAATTTATCCCAAAATATCTTGACATATAATATTGATTTGTCTATAATTTCGACCTCTTAACATAAAGAGAATTTGTCTTGTTAGCTCAGCTGGTAGAGCACGTCACTTTTAATGATGTGGCCGATGGTTCGAATCCATCACAGGACACCATTTTTAAACTAAGATAGTAAATATCTAATTTTTTCTTAATTAAGGAAAAAAATTGTGAAGCATACTATGAGTATGTGAACATTTTTTTGACGTAGAGTAAGGAACAAATTTGCGGTGGTAGTTCAGTTGGTTAGAATACCTGCCTGTCACGCAGGGGGTCGTGGGTTCGAGCCCCATCCACCGCGCCACTTTTTAGTTTAATATGGGCGCTTAGCTCAGTTGGTAGAGCGCTACCCTTACAAGGTAGATGTCACTGGTTCGAGTCCAGTAGTGCCCACCATTTTGTTTATTTGCACCAAAGCTTTCAGTTCACATAGTTTTACTATGCTTCACTAAAACCTTAGGCACAACTAAATCAAAATTATTTTTTAACAACCTTTTGTTTTAATGAAAGATAATGACCCTTTCGTCTAGTGGCCAAGGACACTATCACTTCATGGTAGTAACAGAGGTTCAAATCCTTTAGGGGTCGCCACTTTTGGTGTTTTATTCCCATTTAATGGGCGCTTAGCTCAGTTGGTAGAGCGCTACCCTTACAAGGTAGATGTCACTGGTTCGAGTCCAGTAGTGCCCACCATTTTTTGTTTATTTGCACGAAAAATTTTAGCTCACGTAGTTTTACTACGCTTCGCCAAAATCTTTAGCACAACTAAATCAAAAAAAAAGTGACAATTTTTATATGCGCGGTGGTAGTTCAGTTGGTTAGAATACCTGCCTGTCACGCAGGGGGTCGTGGGTTCGAGCCCCATCCACCGCGCCACTCTCTTTTTAAAACTTCAAAACATTTAATTTATTTCATTAATTCTAAAATTTAATTACACAAAACTCTTTGTTCCACTTTTATCATACAAATCTTTATATCGAAATGTGATGAGGTTTTGCATGATTGCAAAGAGTATGATGAAGTTTAAAAAGCTGCTGCCTCCGTAGGAAAACATCGGAAGTGGAACACCTACAACAGGGGCATAGCCTATGGTCATAGAGATATTCACTCCCATATATATGAAAATCATAAAAGATATAGAGACCGTTACAACCTTTATGAAGTAGTCTTTGTTGAAAATTGCGAGACTCAAAAGATGTAAAATGAGCATTACATAGATGAGAATAAGTCCAAGTGCTCCTAAAAAACCTGTCCTCTCAACGACAAAGGCAAAGATAAAATCACTTGTTGCGATGGGGAGAAATTTCATCTGTGTCTGTGTTGCGTTCTCTTTGTCTTTTCCACTCCAACCGCCGGAACCTATGGCAATGATGGATTGCTGCACATGGTAGGAGGGTTTAGCCCCTAAAAAATCTGTAATACGAGTTTTTTGATAATCATGCAGACCATATTTATAAGCAAGCGGAGAGATAAGTAAAATGCTGACAGCGATTGTTGCTACTATTTTCCAGTAAATTCCAACAAAAAACAAAACTCCATAACCAATGAGAAGAAGTACAAGAGCTGTTCCCAGGTCAGGTTCTTTGGCTATAAGAACAAAAGGCAGAAGAATATAGAGGGAGAGTTTCAAAAAATCTTTGAGTTTATAACCGCCAATCGGAGGAGGGTTTCTCTTGATGAGATAGGCAAGCATTAAAATGAGTGCCGGTTTTACAAACTCTGAGGGCTGAATAGTTGCGTTAATAAAGGGAATATCTATCCATCTTTGTGCTCCAAGACGAGAATGACCAAAAAATTCAACCGCTAAAAGAAGTAAAATATTTCCCCAATATATAAAAGGTATCAGCCAGCTCATTCTTCGGATAGGAAGAAAAAATATTGCTATAAAGGCTATAAAAGCTACACCGACATAGGCTATCTGTTTTTCAGCCAAGGCAGGAACTGCTTCTCCAATCAGCCAGTTAGACATTATGACGAGAGGAATGATAAGAATGATAGAAAGAAAGTCAAATTGTGATAAAATACTCTTATCAAATCTCCACAAGTTTGCAACTCCACAAATAAAATTGTATGATTGTATCATAAAGGGTAAACAATATGTTAAATACAGAAAAATATATCTGTGAAAAATCTGAACGCTTAGACACTTTTCTTACGAGCAAGATAGGACAGACCCGTTCACAAGTAGCAGCACTCATTAAAAATGATTCTGTTTTTGTTGATGATAAAAAAGTTTCACGACCGGGTGTGAAGTTAAAAGAAGGACAGAAAATTCGTGTAGAATTTCCTGAAGTCAAGCAGTCTAAGGCGCAGAAAGTTGACTTTGATGTCGAAGTGCTTTATGAAGACGAAGATGTTTTAGTCATCAACAAGCCAAGTGGCGTGACAGTGCATCCCGCACCTAGTGTAAAAGAGCCGACTTTAGTTGACTGGTTGAAACACAAAGGTATTCGACTCTCTACCATCAGCGGTGAAGAGCGTCATGGCATTGTACACCGTTTAGACAAGGGAACAAGCGGGACAATGGTTGTTGCAAAAAACAATGAAGCGCATGAATTTCTCTCAAAACAGCTGCAAGATAAGAGTATGGGAAGATATTATATTGCTCTTGTTACCCCTCCGTTAAAAGATGATGTTACAATAATAGAGTCAAACATAGGACGGAGTTCTCATAATCGTCTGAAAATGGCATCTGGACTTGAACATGGAAAGTATGCAAAAACCATGTTTAAACATTTGGCATTGGATAAAGATGAAAAAGTACAATTAATCGCATGTAAACTTTTTACAGGAAGAACACATCAGATTCGTGTTCATTTGGAGAGTATTAACCGTCATATACTGGGTGACCATATTTATGGTTTAAGCCCTAAAGTAGAGAAGGCGGAACGTGTTTTGCTTCATGCTTATTTAATATATTTTATTCATCCGACAACGAAAGAAAAGCTCTATTTTAAAGCAGACTTTGATGCTGTGATGAAAGAGACAATAGATAAAAAATTTGATAGGGAGATTTTAAATGAAGTTATCGATACTGACTACATTATTCGCAGCTTCACTGCTGCTATTTAGCGGCTGTGCTGAGCTGACACCGACACCAAAAGAGAAAGTTGTAGTTGATTCTACGCTTCCTACCGTGACTTTAACTAAAAACGGCATTATTACAGATATGAAAACAGTGGCTTTTGAGTGGAAAAGTATTAACGATCCAAGAGTAGAGGGGATCTATGTATATAAAAAATCTCCAGCAAATAAAGGCTCGAAAGAGTTGAAATACTATGATACAATAGATACACGATATGCTACGCATTATATAGATCGTGCCGTAGAGCCAGATACAAAATACAGTTATGCTTTTAGAGTCTTTACCAAAAAGTCTCAAGGTGTGAATTCTAAAGTATTTGTTGTAAATACATTGCCGGTACTGCAGTCTGTTTCCTGGATTCATTCAATCGGAGGACTCCCGAGAGTTGCCAAAATTATTTGGAGACCGTATGTGAGTGAAAGAGTCTCTTCGTACATCATAGAGAGAAAGACTTTTGAAAACAAAGAGTGGCATCAGATTGCTGAGTTAAATGGAAGACTCAATGCTGAATATATTGATACAGGGCTTGAAGACAATCATGTTTATATGTATAGAATCAGAGTCAAAACTTATGACGGAATTATCTCAACACCTTCACAAATTGTAAAATCAGTAACAAAACCACTGCCAATAAGTGTCACGAATATTAAAGCGACAAGAAATCTTCCAAAAGAGATAAGAGTTACATGGAGTGCTTCAACACAAAAAGATTTTGCCCGTTACTATCTTTACAGAGCAGATAATATTGACGGCTCTTATGAGCTTATAGCAAAATTGTACAATCCTAAATTTACAGATAAGATAGATGAAGATGGGAAAGCCTACTTTTACAGAGTGAGTGTTGTTGATAAAGACGGATTAGAGAGTGAGCATGAAAATAATACAGTTATGGGAATGACGCTTGCAAAGCCAAATGCACCAGCAATTGTGGAAGCAAAACTTGTCGGTTCAAAGATAGAACTAAGATGGGATAAAAGTGACCCGAGAACAACATCCTATATCGTAATGAAAAAAACGAAAAAAGGTTGGTTTGACGAGGTGCAAAAAGAGTACAAAGGAATTAAGAAAAATTCTTTTATTGATGCGAACATAAAACCAGATACACTCTATACATATACAGTATTTAGTGTAGATGAAAACGCTATTGTTTCAGAGCCAAGCAGCGAAGTGCAGATAAAAACTCCGGAATCAAAAGAGATTATAGAAGCACCAAAAGCTAAAGCAACTGAAAAAGAGGTGGCAAAACCTGTTAAATCAAGTAGTACGAAGACAACTGTTGCGCCTGATAAAGATTTAGATTTGAATGGACTTTAATGCCACACCTGCATATAAAAAAGTTTAAAACTATTGATCTGCCTCTCACGCAAGATGAGGTGCATTTCAAGTTTATAGCCGACAATGCTACTCACGCAGATGAGAAGTTGATTGCAACAAATTATGAGGGAGAAGATTTCTTTTTGCTCGTAAAGCAAGAGGAGGGGAGAAGCCTTTTAAAAACAGATAAGCTGACCCGTCCTGCTTCCATTTATAATGTTCACAAGGCTCTGCTTGCTTATGCAAAAGCAGCAGATTTGCAGATCATCGCCTCTAATGTTGTAGAGGGTAAAAAAAATGTGCATCTGCAAGAAGCAACGGCACTCAAAAAGATAGACTATTTTGCCAAAGATTTCCCACGTGAGAAAGAGGTGCGGATTGAAGTCGGTTTTGGTTCAGGTCGTCATCTTCTGCATCAGGCAGCTGCGAATCCTGATGTGCTTTTTATAGGTATTGAGATTCATCGTCCCTCTATTGAACAGGTTTTAAAACAGATAGTGATTCAAAAGCTTGATAATGTTTTACTCCTTGATTATGATGCACGACTTTTTATGGAGCTTATACCTTCAAACCTTGTGGGCGCGATTTATGTGCATTTTCCAGTTCCTTGGGATAAAAAACCGCACAGACGTGTCATCTCTACGAGTTTTATAGAAGAAGCCCGCCGTGTTTTAAAAGTAGGCGGAACGCTTGAGTTACGTACAGACAGTGAAAATTATTATGCGTACTCTTATGAGACATTCATAGCTTTTCCAAAGATTACACTGAAGATAAACAAGAACAAAGAGATAGCCATCAGCTCTAAGTATGAAGATAGATGGAAAAAGATGGAGAAGAACATTTATGATGTTATCATGGAAAATGATGAAGCATCCCCTGAACTTAAAATTGAGGGTGATTTCTCGTTTGAAGAGAAAAATCATCTGCCATATGAAGAACTTTTAAAACTCCATAACAAAACAATACGTTTTGAGGGTGGATTTATACATTTTGAGAGAGTCTATAAGCTAGAAGATGGTGTAATGTTACGTATATCAATGGGAAGTTTCGACAGACCTGAACATCTTTATCTTCTCATAACAGAGAATAGACTAGCATACTATCCAGAGTTGCCTCTACGTTCACCTGTCAATCTTGAGGCACATAAACAGTTGATAAAGGCTATAAATGGATAAAGTAATCATTGCTGAGAATCTTTCCCTTGCATACTCTAATGATGAAACTATTATTAATAAAGCTAATTTATCCATAGATTCTGGTAGTTTTGTTTTTATTACTGGTGCGAGTGGTAGCGGGAAATCGACACTTTTAAAATCCTTGTATGGTGCTTTAAAGCCAATAGAAGGGAGTCTGGTTGTTGGTGGTGTTGAATTACGTGGTGTGTCAAGTAAAAAACTTAACTTTTTACGCAAACACCTCGGCATTGTCTTTCAAGATTATAAACTTGTAAAAGAGTGGACGATAGAAAAAAACATCATGCTTCCGCTCATCATAAACGGGTATGAAAAAACGGTTACACAAAATCAGGTAGATTCACTTTTAAAACATGTAAAACTACGCCATCAGGCAGGAAAATATCCACAGGAACTCAGTGGTGGAGAGCAGCAGCGTGTGGCAATGGCAAGAGCTTTGGCACATAATCCGATTTTAATCTTAGCCGATGAACCTACAGGTAACTTGGATGACTACTCATCACAGCTTATTTGGAATCTGCTTGAGGGTGCAAATGAACAGCTCAAAACGACTGTAATCGTTGTTACCCACCATATTCCGGAAACCATGAAAACGGATTATAAACATTACCATATAGAGTTTGGAGACATACGTGAAGTCCTTTAAAAATCATCTCTCTTTAGTTATTGCACTTTTAAGTATTCTTTTCTCACTGCAGGTTTTTACAATAGTTGACAGAGCTATAGATGCGTATAAAGAGAATTTGGCACAAAACTACTCTTTGGTCGTTGTTGCACAAAAGCGTCTTGATGCGAGCCATATTATAAGTGGAAACAGACTGATTGAGAGTATGAGTGAACTCTCTCCTGATGATGTCATTAAAAAGCTTAACAGCGGTATCAGCAAACAAAACATTGCGCTTCTAAAGTTGACTTTGCCGAAATTTTATAAACTCAAACTCAAGTATTATCCTTCACCGCGTGAACTTGACACGCTTACAAAATCACTGCTACGAACAGCGTCTATACAAAAAGTAGAAACATTCAGTAAAACACATGACACGACCTACAAACTGCTTTTACTTTTTAAAACAGTTATTAGTGTTTTTGCATTTACAGTGCTCATTGTTACGATACTGCTCATTTTTAAAGAGTTACGCATCTGGCAGTTCAAACATAATGAGCGTATGAGTATTATGGGTTTGTTTGGTGCTCCTGTTTGGCTCCGCTCAGCGGTACTTTTTCGACTAGCTATTGTAGACGCACTCATCGCTTCAGCACTCTCGTTTGTTGTTTTTTCCTATCTCTCTGCAATACCGTGGGTTACCGAACAGTTTCACAATATTGGTATTCATGTCGTTGTTTTTGATAAAGTGTATGACTTTTTAATTATGTTGGGTGTTTCTATAGTTGTTTCGATGCTATTGGCGACTTTTATTGTGTTGGGACATAAAGAAGAGGTATGATGCATCGTTTACTCCTGCTTTTTGTTCTTCTCTTTGTCTCGGCACATGCACGAGGCGAGATAGATAAAAAGATAAAAAAGACAAGTTCTAGACTGAACTCTTACAGCAAAAACTACTCAAACCTCAATAGAAAAATGTCTAAAACAGCCAAAGCGATACTGCGACAAAAAAGAGAGGTCATTAAGCAGGACGCTTACCTTAAAAAGTTAAAAGAAGATTTGCTTACAAAAGAGAGCAGTTATGAGCTCAACACTAAAGAGCTTCAGTTTCTAAAAACTACGCAGCAAAAATTGAAAAAAAGACAAAATAGGCTCGAAGAAGAGCTGGTATTTGTCATTGCAAAGAGTGTTTCACTCTCTGTTGTTTTAAATGAAGAGTACCCGGCAACGCAAGAAGGTCTCCTAGAGTTTGAAGTTCTCAAATCAATGCTTAAAAAGTCCAAAATAAAAGCAAAAAGTTTAAGTACGCTTTTTTTTGAAAATTCGAAAGTTATTGATGCTTTAAACAAAAAAACAGACTCTTTAGAAAAGTCAATTGCTTCTATTGATGGGAAAAGAAAAGAACTTCTCAAAACACAGGCTGCAAATAAAAAGGCTCTCAAAAGATTAGAACGCGCAAAAGCTTCTTATAAAAAAGAGCTCAAAAAACTTCTCAAAAGACAAAATGTGCTGAAAAAGACACTCTCGCAACTTAACTTGATTAAAGTGGATGAAATCAAAAAAGCTAAAGAGGAAAAAGCGCGAAAAGCGGCCTTTAAAAGACAAAAAATTGTGCTCAATGAAAATCTGCCAAAAGTAAAAAGACACGGAAGTTCTTACCAGAGTGTAAAGACTATACGCTACAGAGGTCCCAAGACCATTGCACCACTGCATAGTTATACAATTACAAAAAAATACGGAACATATACCGATCCAATCTATGGTATTAAGATATTTAATGAGTCCATATCACTCAAACCAAAACACTCAAATGCCAAAGTGGAGACAGTCTTTAACGGAAAAGTCATCTATGCAGACAAAACTGCGGTTTTAAATAACATTGTCATAGTGGAACATAAAAACGGTCTGCATACTATCTATGCCAATCTTTCGCAAATTGCTCCAAATATACGAAAAGGGAAAAAAATTAAGCGTGGTGCAGTCATTGGACGTGTGAAGAATGAGCTTGTTTTTGAAGTGACACAAAAAAGTGCACATATCAATCCTATACGATTATTTAGATAGTTTTAGATATAATCGCGGAAATTTTTTAAATAAAGAGAAATAGTATGAACTTTATTCAAACTCGTGGTGTTGATAACTCCAAACCAAAAACAGTAACATTTTCAGAGGCGATTCTTAGCCCAATTGCTTCATTTGGCGGTCTTTATGTACCTGAAACTTTCCCAAATTTAGGGGAAGCATTTTTAAACAAGCACCGTAACTCTTCGTATAAAACTCTTGCAAAAGATATGCTTGAGACTTTCGCAATTGATATTGATGCAGAGGTGATTGATGAAGCCCTTGCTCTGTATGATAAGTTTGATGATGCAAAGAATCCTGTTCCTGTCATCAAAGTAAAAGAAAATCTCTATGTGAGTGAGCTTTACCATGGGCCTACACGTGCATTTAAAGATATGGCACTACAGCCTTTTGGAATTGTACTCTCTTCAATTGCACAGAGACTCAATGAAAACTATCTCATTCTTGCTGCAACAAGTGGTGACACGGGTCCTGCTGCTTTAGAGACCTTTAAAAATCGCGCAAATGTTAAAGTAGCTTGTCTCTACCCTGATGGTGGAACAAGTGATGTACAGCGTCTGCAGATGGTTACAGAAGATGCGAAAAATTTAAAGGTCATTGGTATAAATGGTGTTTTTGATGATGCACAAAATGCACTCAAGCGTCTTTTGGCGAGTGATACATTTAAAGATGCGCTGCAGGAAAAAGAGACAAAACTTTCAGCTGCGAACTCTGTAAACTTCGGTCGTATTATTTTTCAAATTATCTACCATATTCACTCATATTTAGAACTTGTTCGTCAAGATGCCATCAGTATGGGTGAAAAAGTTTATCTCAATGTCCCATCGGGGAACTTTGGAAATGCACTTGGTGGATACTATGCTTGGAAAATGGGACTGCCGGTTGAGAAAATTATCATCTCATCAAATGAAAACAATGTATTGACTCGTCTTATTCGTGAGGGTAAATATGACCTGCGTGAATGTGAAGTGATGAGTACGACATCACCGGCGATGGATATTTTAAAATCTTCAAATGTGGAGAGAGTCCTGTTTGACCTCTTTGCTCAAGAGCGAACAAAAGAGCTAATGTTTGATTTAGAAGAGAAAAACTTTTATGCACTGCGTGAGGATGAGCTTACGAAATTACGTGAGTTTTTTGATGCTGACTATTGTACCTCAGAAGAGGGTAAAAAGTATATAAAAGAGACTTTTGAAAATGATAACTATTTGATGGATCCACATACTGCTACATGTATAAAATCATACAAAACATGCTCAAATCCTGAGATAAAAAGTATCATCTACTCAACTGCAGAGTGGACAAAATTTTCACCTGTAATTGCCAATGCACTGACCGGTGAAGTTGATACAAAAGACATCGATGCACTTGAATCCATCGCAAAAGTTGCAAAACTTGAAATTCCTGCAATGATTAAAGGTCTTTTCTCAAAAGAAATAGCACAAAAAACTGTTATTGAAAAAGAAGAAATTGAAAATGAGATATTGAAGTTTTTATAACTTTAATATCTTAGAACCCCTCCGTAAACCCCCTAATTAGAGCTATATATAAGAAATATCTAAATCAACATATAAAAAATGATAATATTAATTACTTGTTTTTAATCTTATATCTAATAATAATAAATAACATATTAAGGCATAGTTAATTTATTTGATTGTAGAATTAGACCATAGGATAGATAATGAATGAAACGATAGAAGATGAGTTAACCAAAAAGCGTAATATGCTTTATTATAATCAACTTGTTATGAATGAGAGAAAAGCAAAAGGTTCTAAAGGGCATAGGCGTGCCAAAAAAAGAGGACAAAGCTTTGGCTCTCAAGAGGTCAGTTTTAGAGATTTCCTATTTATTCCAGAGGAGTGGGCAGCTGCATTCTATGTCTTCTATGGTGTAGGTGTTCCATACATTGCCGGTGCAATTTTTCTCTTTTTCTTTGTGGCAGGCGGTAGTTATGAGAACTTCAAGCTGCTCAACACAAACGCTTTTTTAGTTATCTGGCTTATTGGTTATGAAATTGTAGCTATTTTTTCACTTATCTCCCAAATAATTCCATACCAAATTAGACAACAAGCCAAATTGCTCTATAATTAGGTACTTACAAACGAAAAAGTCGCACTCAAAGACTTCACCTAACGGGTGCAACTTTTTCAATTATGACAGGTGA
>JALUWT010000038.1 GCA_027019325.1 Sulfurimonas sp. | reverse complement strand
CTACACAAACAAAAATCTTCTTACTGTTATCTCAGGAGAAGACTCGATTGAAAACATTGTCAACAAAATGGAGCATTTTATAAGTGCAAAAATTTATACTTAAACTTTTTCCCGAAATCATGATAAAAGGGCCGTCTGCCAAACGTCAAATGACAGGACAGCTCTACAACAATCTTCTTGCTATCCTACAGCGCATTGATGAATCCATCAAAGTAGCAAAATATTCTGACAAACTCGAAGTCTATACGCCCAAAGAGTTTCTACCCGAAGTGAGAGAAAAACTCCTCAATACCCCCGGAATAGAGCAGATTCTTGAAGTGTTGCAATTTGATGATATGAACACCATAGAAAAAATAAAAGTCAAAGTGCGTGAGCTAGTGGCAGACTCCCTGGAAGATAAAACTTTTGTTGTGCGTGTCAAACGCTCAGGCAAACACCCTTTTAGCTCCATAGAGATTGAAAAAACTGTCGGAGGACATCTGCTTGCGAACTCCAAAGCCAAAGGTGTAAAGCTTAAAAATCCGGACGTTCTTGTACAGATGGAGCTCATAGAGAATCAACTCAATGTCATCACGGCCAAATACAAAGGTCTCAGCGGTTTTCCTATCGGAACGCAGGGAGATATTCTCTCTTTAATGTCTGGAGGTTTTGACTCTACAGTGGCTTCGTACCTTACGATGAAACGCGGAATAAAAACGCATTTCATTTTCTTTAATCTCGGTGGTATGGCACACGAAATCGGTGTAAAACAGGTTGCTCTCTATCTCTGGTCAAAATTTGGCTCTTCTCATAAAGTCAAATTTATCTCCGTTCCTTTTGACTCTGTCATCGAAGAGATATTTCGTGCTACTCCGCCTACATATATGGGAGTAATGCTCAAACGCTTAATGCTCAGAGCGGCAGAAAAAGTAGCTGATGAGATGGAAATAGACGCACTTTTGACAGGTGAAAGTGTCGCGCAGGTCTCAAGTCAAACTCTAAGAAACCTTGCACTCATTGATCAGGTCTCAAACAAGCTTATTCTCCGCCCTCTCTCTACTATGAACAAGCCCGAAATCATCTCCATCGCAAACGATATTGGCACACGCCATTTTGCAGAGAGTATGCCGGAGTATTGTGGTGTTATTTCTCAAAACCCCATTACACACGGCTCTTTTAAACGCATGGAAAAAGTAGCAAAGCATTTTGACTATGAAGTTCTTGACAAAGCGGTGGAAGATGCACAGCATCTCAGCATCAATGAAATCGTTGATGACATCACTGCCCTTGCACCTATTGAAGTTGTGAATGATTTAGCGGATGGTGATTTTACAGTTATTGACATTCGTCCTGAAGAGGAGTGCATCAAAACTGAATGTGAAACACTAAAAATTCCATTCCATAAACTGAAAAAAGAGTTTGAAAAACTTCCAAAAGACAGAGAGTATCTACTTTATTGTGACAAGGGAATTATGAGTCAGCTGCATGCACAGTATTTGCGTGATGCAAAAGGCTATGAAAATATCCGAGTCTATCGCCCAAAAGAAGAGCAGTAAAGCACTGCTCTCTTAGCTTTTATTCGCCTAGCTGAGAAACTATCGCATCTTCGACATCTTTGATGTCTGCTGTTCCATCTACTGTAATGTATTTCAGTTTAGAATTTTTAGCAGCCTGCGCTTTGTAGTAGCCGATTAATGGCTCAGTCTGCTCATGGTAGACTTTAAGTCTGTCAAGAACCACTTCTTCTTTGTCATCATCACGCTGTACTAAATCTTCACCTGTGATGTCATCTTTGCCTTCTACTTTTGGCGGGTTGTAGATGATGTGGTATGTTCTTCCACTTGCCAGGTGTGCGCGGCGTCCGCTCATACGTTTTACTATCTCTTCATCCGGTACATCTATCTCTATCACGGCATCAATTGCAATACCTGCATTTGTCACAGCATCAGCCTGCGCCAGTGTACGAGGAAAACCATCGAGTAAAAAGCCGTTCTTACAGTCATCTTCAGCTATACGATCTTTTACAAGGCCAATGATGATGTCATCTGTTACAAGTTGCCCTGCATCCATAGCTGCTTTTGCCATTTTTCCCATCTCTGTACCTGCTTTAATCGCAGCACGGAGCATATCGCCCGTTGAGATTTGAGGGATGTTGTATTTTTTTGTCAAAAATTGCGCCTGTGTACCTTTTCCTGCACCTGGAGCGCCTAAAAGAATTATTCTCATCTGTTTAGTCCTACATTTATTTTTTGAAATTATATAAAAAGTGAGTTTAAAGTACCCTACTCTTCTTCAACAAATCCATAATCTTCATCGTCACTGTCGCGTTGTGCCATTTCAATGTCTTCGATGAGCTCTTTTGCTTCATCTTCTTCCATCGCACCCTCTTTGATGTCAGCTAAAACATCTTCAAGGTCTGCTTTAAACTCACGCAGCTCTTCGATCTCCTCTTTTGCCTCTTCACTTGCCTCTTTATTGCCCGCTATCTCTTCAAAAATTTCATCTAAACGATCATTTATATCTGGAATAACGCCATCTGCTATCAAATCTTCTAATTTTTTCATATATGACATTGCTTGTCCTTTATTTATTGTTTTATATGTGTAATGATACTATAATTTTTTTAGAGGTAGCTACATGAAATTTTATTTAGTAATAATAGGAACAGAGATATTAAACGGTAGACGACAAGACAAGCACTTTAGTTTTGTGCGTGAGGAACTTGCAAAGTATGGACATGAACTTTTTGCCTCTTTCACCATAAAAGATGACAAAATGCTGATTGCACGGACATATGAGATGATACAAGCAGATGAAGATGCGGTGATGTTCTCTTTTGGTGGTATAGGCTCCACGCCTGACGACCTCACACGGGAGATAGCTGCAAAAGTTTTTAGAGATGCTCCGCTTCGAACCAATGAAAAATTCAGACAGGATATCATTCAAAGGTTTCAAGAGGCAGCTTATCCGCATAGAATTCATATGGCTGACCTGCCGCCAAATGCAGAGCTTCTTTTTAATCCGGTAAATAACATGTCAGGCTTTTCACTCGACAAGAAGTATTTTTTTGTACCGGGATTTCCTTCTATGTCTCACCCCATGATAGCAGATGCCATACAAAAATATTTTGCTCACGCAGTGACAAAATACCGACTGACTCTGCTTGCCGACACAAGTGAAGAGTCTTTGATATCACTGATGCAGCAGCTGCCATCAGACATAGAGCTCTCATCACTGCCGATGTTTGTTGAAGGAAAAGCAAAAGTAGAACTTTCACTCAGTGGTAAAAACAAAGAGGAGCTAGAGCACTACTTTTCACTTTTTGAAAAAGAACTCAAAAAACAAAATATCAACTATAAT
>JALUWT010000037.1 GCA_027019325.1 Sulfurimonas sp. | reverse complement strand
TTACGACGACCTGTTGCATAAATTTTATTTGCCATGTTAATCCTTACTTAGCAATTTGTGCAGTGTGAGGATGTTCAGCACCTGCATAAATTTTTAATTTTTTAAGCATTTTTGCACCAAGCTTAGTTTTAGGAAGCATACCGCGAGTCGCTAATTTGTATAGTTTCTCAGGATTTTTCTCTAAAAGCTCAGTCATTTTAACGCTTTTTGTGCTACCGAAGTAACCAGAGTGTGAAAAATACTCTTTGTTAGCTATTTTTCCAAGACCGTTAAATTTTGCTTTAGCAGCATTAATGATAACTACATAGTCACCACAGTCAATGTTAGGAGTAAAACATGCTTTGTTCTTACCACGAAGTATAGTAGCTACTTCCGTGATCATACGACCAAAAGTTTTACCTTCAGCATCAATCAAAACCCATTTTTGATCAATTTGTTCAGGAGTTGCAATTTTAGTAAATTTCATTCTTGAACCTTTCTTTAGGAATTTTTATTTAACAGAAATCTGTTTAAGTGGCGAAAGTATATCTGCATAAACTTATAAATAGCTGAATTTAAGTCACTTATAAGGTTTTATCACCCTTTATATACGACTTTATGTTAGAATATGAGGCATGCATCCTAATAGAGGTTAAAAGTATAACATGAATATAAAAAGTAATATATGGTTTGAAAATGACAAGCATGGTTTTTTTGGTAAAGGTCGCATTGAACTCCTAGAAAAAATAGACGAGCATGGTTCTATTAGTGCAGCCGCAAAAGCTATGAAAATGAGCTATAAGGCAGCTTGGGATGCTATAAACGAAATGAATAATTTATCTGAAACTCCAATAGTAAAACGGGAAAGTGGTGGAAAAGGAGGTGGTGGCACAGTTCTTACCGAGCAGGGACATACTACTATTGCATTATATAAAAAACTTGAGAAGATGCAGAAACATTTTTTGAGTTTTATCGAGAGTATCGGTGATGATATAGATTCTCTAGAAAAAATTTCAAAAAGAATGACCTTTCGAACAAGTGCAAGAAATCAGCTTTTGGGAAGTGTAAAAAAAATAACTATGACACAACTAGGCGCAAATATTATGCTAAGCCTATCAGGAGGAGAAGAAGTAGAAGTTTTTATAACCCGCCATAGTTTGGATGAGATGCAGATTACAAATACAACAACGCTTTTTGTTTTATTAAAATCATCATGGATTGAAGTATCAAACAAATCTAAAGAAAATTGCAATAACAATATACCTTGCACACTTACAAATATCACAACAGATACACACAATGCAGAAATTGATCTGCTTACGTCCGGTGGAAATACTTTAATAGCCTCTTTAAGTTTAAAATCCTTTGAAGACCTGTCGTTACAAGAAGGTGACACTGCCTGGATCTCTTTTAAACCATCAAATGCAATATTGGCTCTTTAAGTTTACAAATTGTAACGTATCGTTATATATTTTAAAATATAACGATACTTTTGAATATTTCGTTATATATTTTATTATACTACGGTATAACAAACTTCTACGGAGAAAAAATAATGTATCGCAAATATTCTTTAGTATCTATTGCTCTTAGCTTACTTACCCCTCTTCTGATGGCTAATACTCCTAAAATGACAATAAAAACAAATAATCAACTTGTGTATGAAAAACAAAAAAGTGTTGATAAGTTTTCACAAATGTTTTCAAATGGTCAGTTTTTTGGTCGTATTCGCTCAAATACTTTTTCATATAGCTGGGAAAAAGAGAGTGCAACACATAAGGATTATCTTATCAGTGGGCTGGGAGGTTCACTTATTTACAAAAGTGCAAGATTTAATGATGTTTCTTTTGGGGCTGGACTCTACTACTCCCATGCTTTTTTTAATGACTCAAAGTATCCGGTTACTGCTTTAGGCAAAGGAAAAGATCTCCTCAGCAGATTTGATTTTGTAAATACCGGTAGTAAAGATATGGCTGTGCTTGGACAGGCTTACATAGATTATACCGGCATAAAGCATACAAAAATCACTCTAGGTCGTCAGCTTGTTGAGACCTTTTATACAAAAAGCAATGATACAAAGATGATACCAAACACCTTTGACGGTGTTGTTTTAAACAATGCTTCACTGCCATCTACAAAAATAAAACTGGCATATCTGGCAAAACAAAAACTGCGTGACCATACGGCAGCACACTCTGTTCTTATGTACGGCGATGCAAATTCCACCTCTTCACTGCGTCCCGAGTGGAGCGAAAATGATGACTCGGCTATGCATAAAGGTTTGACATATACAGCTTTAAAAGCAGCCGGTGTTTCCACAGATGCTCCGCTTATAACAGGAGATTTGCATAACACTTCTGTTAAAAATCTCAAAACAGATCTTTCTTTTTACTATGTGCCTAAGCTTCTAAGTGAAGTTATGAGCGAATTAAACTATAAAATAATATTTAAGAGCTTTACACTTACGCCAGGACTACGCTACATAAAACAAATAGATGACAAAGCCGGAGAAATAGGCGGAGCAGCGTATAATGCAAGTGCAGCTTCTCTTGCAGGTTACAAAAATCCAAATTCTCTTGACTCACAAATGATTGCAGCGAGATTAGTTTTTAAAATGAACAATTACAAATTAAATCTTGCCTATTCAAAAGTATTTGATGAAGCTGACCTTATCACTCCGTGGCGAGGGTTTCCAACGGCTGGTTACACTCGTTCTATGGCAAGATACAATTGGCAGGCAAATACAAAAAGTTACCGCATTGAGCTTGTAAGAAATGCAAACAAAACAGGGATTTACAAAAACACTTTTATTCAGGCTTCTATTTTACATACAGATGCCGATGAGAACAAAGGATATTTTGATGAAAATTATTACTACATAGGCTTTGTACAAAACCCACTGCAAAATCTTCAATGGAGACTTCGTCTAGGATATCAAGATACAAAAAAAGTTAATAGTGACGGACTTGACAGCCGTTTAGAATTTAATTACATCTTTTAGGAAAAAAATATGAAAAAAATTATAGCACTCCTCTTACTTCTTAGTTTTTCTCTTTATGCAAAAAGTATAAATGTCGCACTTGCAGCCAATGTAAGCTATGCCATCGGTGATCTTAAAGCTGCCTTTCATAAAAAGTACCCTGACACAAGAGTAGAGATTACCCTTGGCGGCAGTGGAAAACTGACAGCACAAATAAACCATGGTGCACCTTATGACATTTTCATGTCTGCCAATATGCTCTATCCTAATGCACTTTACAAACAAAAACTCGCCCTCACGCAGCCAAAAATTTATGCAAAAGGCTCTCTTGCTATACTCTCTTTGCGACCTAGGGATTTTACAAAAGGAATAGCGCTTGTTTTAGACAAAAATATCCGTCGTATTGCCATTGCCAACCCAAAAATTGCCCCTTACGGTAAAGCAAGTATAGGAGCCCTCAAAAATGCAAAGCTTTACAAAAAAGTAAAAAGTAAATTTATCTACGGTGAGTCTATTGCACAGACTGTTACCTATGCAGTGACAGCGGCGGACATCGGTTTCATTGCAAAATCTGCTCTGTACTCTTCAAAAATGACACGTTTTAAAAAGGGAAGAAACTGGACAGAAGTCAATGCAAAGCTCTACACCCCCATTGCTCAGGGAATTGTCATTTTAAAACATGCCAAAGAGAGTACCGATGCCAAACATTTTTATGATTTCATCTTAAGCAAAGAGGCAAAAGCGATATTTAAAAAATATGGATACAATGTCTCATGAATAAAATACCTGCAACTGTTTTAGAGATACAAAGTGTACAAAACCTCACGCTGGTCTCTTTTAGTACAGCTGCGCAGAGCTTAAAAATGATGGCTCTTGAGCTGCCTGAGAAAGTGCAAAATGGCAGCAGTGTCATGCTCACATGTAAAGCTACAAACATTGCCATTGCCAAAAACAGTGACACTATGCTCAGTTTCAGTAACCAACTGCATGTTACTATAAAAGACATAGAAAAAGGGGAGCTCCTCTGCTCCCTCACCCTTGTTTTTGAAGAGAATACTTTAGAGTCCATCATCACAGCTGATTCTGCAAAAAGAATGAACTTGCAAGAGGGAGAGTCTGTCACAGCGCTCATTAAGTCAAGTGACCTCTCCATCACCGAGGTACTTTCATGAATTTTGAGCCTTTTGTCCTCTCTTTTAAGCTTGCATCGCTCACGGCACTTATACTCTTTTGTATTGCTCTGCCGCTTGCATGGTATCTTTCTCAGACAAAGTCACGTGCAAAGCCTTTTTTAGAAGCACTTACTGCTCTGCCTATCGTTCTGCCACCTTCTGTTTTGGGTTTTTATCTGCTCTGGGCACTCTCGTACAACTCACCCGTAGGTGCTTTCTTTGAAGATACTTTTGGGGTAAAGCTCGTCTTTTCCTTTACAGGTTTAGTCGTTGCAAGCTGTTTTTACTCCCTGCCTTTTATGGTCCAACCTCTGCAAAATGGCTTTGAAAGTCTCAATAAAAGCATGCTCGAAGCGAGCTACATCGCAGGAAAAAGCCAGCTGACAACCCTCTTTAAAGTAGCCCTGCCAAATATGAAACCAGCCCTCATTACCGCTGTCATCATCACTTTTGCCCACACAGTCGGCGAATTTGGTGTTGTACTGATGGTAGGAGGCAGCATTCCAGGAGAGACAAAAGTGGCTTCAGTGGCAATCTATGAGATGGTTGAAGTTATGGACTATGAAAGTGCACATATCTACTCTGCTATTTTACTTGTTATCTCCTTTTCTGTGCTGCTGAGTGTTTACCTCTTTAATGCCCACCAGACGAGAAGGTTCGGATTATGATTAACATTGCCATCCAAAAAGAACTCCACGGTGCTACCGGAGATATGCAGCTTGCAGTCAATCTCAATATAAAAAAAGGAGAGTTCGTCGCTCTCAGCGGTAAAAGTGGAAGCGGTAAAACAACTCTGCTGCGTATTTTAGCCGGTCTTGAAGCGGCTGAAGGTCGCATAACAGTTGCAACAAAAGAGTGGCTCAACAAAAAAACATCTCTTGCTGTACAAAAAAGAGAAATAGGTTTCGTTTTTCAAGATTATGCCCTCTTTGAGAATATGACCATCGAACAAAATCTTCTCTATGCAGCCAATGACAAAGAACTTGCTGCACATCTTTTAGAACTCACGGAACTCACAGAGCTCAAGAACAGATATCCTCATGCCCTCAGTGGCGGGCAGAAACAGCGTGTCAGCATCTGTAGGGCACTGATGAAACGCCCCAAAATACTCCTGCTTGACGAACCACTCTCTGCACTTGACAGCGCTATTCGCACCAAACTTCAAAATGAACTGCTCACACTCCATAAAGAGTTTCAAACAACGACAATTATGGTCTCCCATGACCCGAGTGAAATCTACCGCTTAGCTTCACGTGTCATCGTACTGGAAAATGGTGCAGTTGTGAATGACGGCAAACCTACCGATGTACTGCTCAAAAAACAGGGAAGTCAAAAATTTTCTTTTGAAGGGGAACTTTTGGAGATAAAAAAGGTTGATGTCATCTTCATCGCCATTGTCGCCATCGGACAGCAACTCGTTGAAGTAGTTGTAGGTTCTGAGGAAGCAAAAAATCTTAAAATCGGTAATATCGTGCATGTCAGCACTAAAGCCTTTAACCCAATTTTAACATAATCCCCCCCCTTGTGTGTTTTATTATTCTTTAATATTTTAAGTGCTATGATTTTAGTATATAATAGTTTTTAATATTAAGGAAAAAAATTGTCGCCTAAATTCTGGGAAATATTACTTGTTGATGACAACGCTCATCTTCATGACATCGTAGAGAAAAGTTTTGATGAAATTTTCATCAATAACAAAAAAGTAAAGATGCTTCATGCTTACAATGCACAAGAAGCAAAAAAACTTATAGAAGAGAATTCAGATATTGCCATTGCCTTTATTGATATTGCCATGCAAACACCTGATGCAGGGTTAGAGTTAGTAAATTATATACGAGGTACACTCTACAACACTTCTATGAGAATTGTCATTATCAACAGTGACAACTCACCGATTCCAGCGATTGACATTCTAGACCATTATGACATTAATGACTATAAAGACAGAAGATGCTTAGAATCCCAAAGACTTTTTATAACTATTCGCACAGCTATTAAACAGTATCAGCAATTTAAAGATCTGCAAGACAAAAGAAATGAAATCTATAAAAAAATGACAACGAATGAAATCACCTCTTTGCCAAACAGAATGAAACTCAACGACAATCTTGACACAATTGGAGGGAAATCACTTATACTTATCAATATTGATGATTTCAGTCTTATAAACAACCATAACGGTTTTGAATTTGGTGATGAAGTTTTAAAATCTTTTGCCAAATTCCTCGTTGAAAAATATTCCAAATATGCAGAGATATTTCATCTTGAAGCAGATAAATTTGCTCTATTTTGCCTGCAATCAGATACAAATAATACGCAAGAACAGAGTATATCGATAATTAAAGAAGATATATACAAACATGATTTTGATGTCAAAGGAATAAAGCTTCACTTGAGTGCGACACTTGGAGCTGTTTTGGACGAACGGGGTAACATCATCCAAAAAGCAGAATTTGCACTTAAAGAGGCAAGACTTTATGGTAAAAACAATGCTAGGCAATATAGTGATGATTTACAAATAGTTCGAACGGTTCACTCAAATTCTATATGGACAGGTCGAATTCGGGAGGCTATTACACACAACAAAATAGTTGCATACTTTCAGCCAATACAAAATCTTAAAACCGGAAAAATAGAAAAGTATGAAACACTTGTACGTTTAGAATATGATGAGAAAATCTACTCTCCTTTTCATTTTTTAGATGCCGCCCTGTACAGTGGACAAATGTTTGAAATATTTAAAATAATGTTGAGTGAAGCCTGTAAAAAAGCACAAGACACTTCTTACATTTTTAGTGTTAATATAAGTGAATACGACCTGAAACATCCTAAATTTGTTCAATCTATTCATAAAATTATGAAACAATATAAGGTTGCGCCAAATCGAATAGTATTTGAAATTTTGGAAAACAACAGTATTGCGAGGAATAGAAACATACAGGATGTTCTCAATGTTTTGCATGAAGATGGCTTCAAACTCGCCATTGATGATTTTGGAGCAGACTGTTCCAACTTTGCACAGCTGAACAACCTGCCTATAAATTTTATAAAAATAGACGGGCAGTTTATCAAAAATATTGCAAAAGACAGAAACTCACAAATCACTGCAAAAACAATTCTCGACTATGCACATCAAAAAGAGATTCCTGTCGTTGCTGAGTTTGTCTGCTCAAAAGAGGTGTATGATTATGTCAAAGAGATGGGAGTTGATTTTGTGCAAGGGTATGAAATAGCAGAGCCTAAACCTGAACTATCTTAACCTCGTCTTGTAAAATATAGCAGATATAACCCTCAACTTCCCCACCTGTTATCTCTTGAACGGCTTTTACATAGTATCTGACCTGTTTTAAGTGATGCTCCGAGTAGTTCAACGAACTTTTATAATCAATCACATGCCATTTTCCCTCATCAACCTCAACAAGCAGATCAAGATAGCGAAGATTGTTTTTATACCGCAGTGCTTTTTCTTTATAGAGTGTTCCTGCTGCGATTAGATCTAAAAACTTTCTATCTGCCAAAAGTTTTTCTACCCGTTTGCAAATATCTTCTACTTCGTGAGGCTCAAGTAAAAATCCGTATTTGTTCAGCAGCATATCTTTAGCATCTGCTATGGCTTCAGGAGTGACATCATGCATCATCTCTAGCATATAGTGCAGAGCCAAACCGAAATTAATAGCACTTAAATCTTCTTCGCCTTCACTCTCTAAAGCCAAAAGATCACTTTGTGTTCCATAGTAGAGATCTTTATACTCCAGTTTCGCAGTTTTTTGCACCTCTTTGTGCTCTTTTTGGCTTACTCTCAGGACTCCAAAATTCCCTAGCTCCAACTCCAACAAATCAAAACTCGATTTTTCACTTTTTTTGATGACAAACAGATTCTCTTTGGCACGTGTAAAAGCAACGTAAAGCGCATTGAGACTGTCCTCACGCACCAGAACTTTTTCCTTCTCTAAAGCATTTGCATACGCAGGGTCTATCGCATCGCGCCCTGCTGTCCGTAAGTAGATATTTTGTAACTCTATGCCTGCATACTCATAAATGATGCTGTCTCGTGCCGCAGGAGCTTTTTTAAGTCTGTCCATCACTATGACATGCTTATACTCCAAACCTTTTGATTTATGCACCGTAAGAACGCGTACACCACTCAAATCAGAGGCAGCCGCGCTCACATCAAGCCGTTCATACTCAAAAATGAGTGCATCTATGTCTGCATAATTTTTCACAGCATCTAAAAAACGAATAAGGTGAAAATCATCACTAAAAAGCGCATATCTGCTGATACAGCGCTTAATAATATCAAAAAGCCGCACTTGTTTCATATCTATCTGTGGTATTACCTGATTCTCTCGACCAATGAGGGCAAAAAAGTTTTCTCTGTAGATATCCTCTTTAAAATAAAGATATTTCAAATACTCCAAAACTGCCTGCACACTGCGCTGATTTATAAGCTTTGTCGTTGTCTCTGTGACCACTTCTATCTTTTGGCTCTGCAGAAGGTTTTTAATTGCCTCCCCGTCCCCGTTTGTGGCACATAAAACTGCTATGTCATTAAGCTCTGCACCCAAAGATATAAGACGTTCAACCTGCGTGAGTGTTGCTTCTAAAAGCTCATCATTCTCCTGCACTTCCACATAACCGCCATCAGCCTCTTTGCGGGTCAGCTGTGCAGAGTAGTTTGTGATTTTTTCTGCGAAAACACGATTTACAAACTCTATGATCTCTTTTTGTGAACGGTAGTTTGTCAGCAGCTTCTTGACCTCTGTATGGTTCTGGCGTGCCACTTCACTAAAAAGCGCTGAGACACCTCCGCGAAAACGGTAGATGGATTGCTTGACATCGCCTACAAAAAAAAAGCTTCCCTCTTCAAAGACACCCTCTCCTGAGACTATCTCACGTATCAAGGGTTGTAAAATTTTATACTGGATGATGCTTGTGTCTTGAAACTCATCAAGCAACATATGCTCAATCGTCGCATCAAGTCGAAAGTAGAGAAACTCACTGTCATCAAGACGATGTAAAATTGTATGGACTAGCTGCGTGACATCAGAAAATCCGAGTTCACTCTCCTCTTTATAGAGTGCTTTTTTTGCTTTTTTATAAATATCTACAAGCTCACGCAGCCCATAAAAAAAGTTCTGCTCTTTTGCACGGTTATACGCACGCACTGCCTCTTGAATCTGAAAAAGTGCAGAGTCCATCTCCGCTGTGTAACACTTTTTAAATACCCAGTACTCCAGACTCTCTTTGCCTACCCAGCTTTTGGATCTGAGCTCTTCAAAACTCTCTGCCACTACAGCTTTTTGCAACGATGCCGAAGCACCCTTACAGTTTGAGACAATATTTTTCAGCTGCGTGAGTGCTTCAAGGGCTTGTGATTCATACTGCGTGAGAGAAGATTTTGTAAAATGGATGTTGCGCAGCTCCTCTTCTTTTTCATAAAATGCATCTAAAAGGGCAAAGATATCACCGACACGCTTTTTTGACTCCAAAGCAAGCGTAACCAACAGCTCTTTTTTCCCTGCAACACTCACCTCTTTTAAAAATCGTGAGAGCAGTTTCATTTCATGCTGTGAAGCAAATGTAGTAAAATCCGGCATTAAAGAGGCATAGAGTGAAAACTTGCGAAGTATCTGCGTAAAAAAACTGTCTATTGTCATAATCTTTGCATTGGCAGATAAAAACTCTGCCAAGATTTTGCCTCTTCGTGCAAGAATCTCCTCTCTTGCAAGCCCACACTCTTTAATTATCTCATCCAATTCCCCTCTGGATTCAAGATGTTCCAAAGTCTCTACTATGCGTTCATTCATCTCAGAAGCCGCTTTGTTTGTAAAGGTCAGTGCCAAGATTTTTGAAGCATCAGCTCCTTTAAAGAGCAGAGAGAGATAACGTACAACAAGCATAAAGGTCTTCCCGCTTCCGGCACTCGCTTCATAGGCTAAATTTCGTACAAACATTTATCTTACTTTACTCAAATTCAATATTCATTTGAATTGCTTTTAAATCAGCATCTCCAAACTCTAAAGATTTCAAAGTTTTTGCTTTTTTCAAACCATACAGATCATTCTGCAGTTCTAAAAAATATTGTTTTTCTTTGGTTTTGATTTTTACTTTGTAATTTTCTCCACTTATGCCTAAAATATTTAAAGAATCTGTACGGTTTTGATCGAGATATTGAACATTCCCCTTCTTTAAAAATCTTGCATTTTTTATCAATGTAAGGTAATCATTTGGCACATATTGTATTGTTGTTATTTTCTCTATATCCTTAGTCTTTGGCTTTTTCGCTGCATCAAAGAGCAGTGAATCAATTGTTGCATCTTCAACTTTTTTTTCTATATGCGTTTTTTTTACTATTGATTTTTTCAGATGGTCATAAATATAAACAGTCTTCTTTTTTCTGTCAGGTTCAGTTATAACTGTTATAAATCTGTCAGGCATAAAAACGCCTTTTTTGTTGATTTTTCCTATACTTTTGTACTCAATACAAATGATTCCTGACAAATCTGCTATAAAAGAGGTTGGTTTCGCAGTAAAATTAATCGTGTATCTATTTTTTTCATGTTTTTCTCGCACCTCACCATGACCAATTTTTCCATACAATCCCACTGAGGCATCATACTTTCTTAGTAACTCAAAAGCTTGCAAAATATTGATACTCATCAAAAATATAAGAAGTAATTTCATAGTTTTATTCTATCCAAATTTCAGGCTCTATTACAAATTATTTTATATTCACAGTACTCGCATGCTTTGGTGTCTTCAGTAAGCTCAAAATTCAACTCTTCTACTGCCAAAAGATCTTGTATATGTGCTTTGAGAATTGCAAGTTTTTCTTCCAAAAAGAGCTCCTGCACAGTTTTTCCCTCTTTAAGGTCATAAAAGCTACAACTGTTTACATTCCCAATGCCACCTGCTAAGATAGAGTAAAACTCAAGCTGAAAATCTTTTGCCTCTGTAAAATTATTTTTATTGTTAAGCGTATAAGAACCTGTTTTATAATCCAGAACATCTACAAGGTTCTCATTTGTGTCAATCCTGTCAATCTGCCCCTGCAGTGTCATCCCCGCATATGGCGCTTCAAAACTCTTCTCAACATACTTCACCCGCCAACCTGCTTCAAAGCGTTCCATCTCATTAGCACAAAAACTTCTAAGACGCTTTTTCTGTATAGCGATGAGATAACGCTCCAACTCACTCGCTCCTGTCACCTTGTCAAGCTCTCTCTCTAAATCCCTCTGCAGCTCTCTCACATCTTCATAAAAATCTCTTTTTCTGTAGAGTCGCTCAAGTGCTTTATGGATGTCTGTACCAATTGCATGCTCTTGGGGCATATCACGAGGGATTTCATGCTCTTTTATATGCTTCACATAAGTGTAATAATATTTTCGTTTACATGTCAGATAGCTTTTCAGACGAGAATTTGAGAGTGCTATGTTTTTAAAACTGTAGGCTTCTATTATCTCTTTTTGCTGCTGTGCTCGTGGTTTGCTTCTTTGAAATAAGATACCTGCATAATCATGCTCATCATAAATTCTCTGCGGTTTTATACCTAATTCTTTTAAAAAGCGAGAGGGGCGGTTTTGTTCCGAAGCCACATAGGAGATTGCTACCTCTTTGGAGTGTGATATAAGCATCTCATAGTAATGTTTTTGAAGGTTTTCTCGCTCTTGCATCGTTGGCAGTCCGGCAAGCTCACGCAGAGATGTATTTAAAAACATATCTTTATTAGAGCGTTTTGGAACACTATTATCATCAAAATCAATGATAATGACAGCGTCAAACTCTATGCTTCTCGTCTCTAAAACTCCCATCACCGTAATCTTTCCACCACGCACATCATCCATACTGCGTGAGGATAGTCGTTGCATAAAAAGATTGAATGCCGAACGAAAATTCATCTGCTCTAAAAAAGGTAAAATCTTAATAAATTTATAAAGCTCTTCATCAAAGATTTTCTTCTCTCGCTTGTTTGCAATTGTTTCGCCTATAAGCTTTATAAGCCCTTCAAAATCCACTTCATCTATGCTTTTTTTATAAATTTCCTGAAATAGAAGGTGGTATTCATAGCCGTAATGCTCTACTCTGTTTGAGTTTTCGCAGGTCGCATCATCCATAAAATCAAGCGTTGCACGCAGTTTTTTATATATAGCACTCTCAGTAAAGCTCACACCCATAGCAAAATTGAGATTGGACTTCTCATCAAAACTTCTTATGCTTGAGGCTGAGTGCTCATTTGGCAGGATGACAGCTATCTTTTCGCTTGCATAGCCTTTTTCCACAAACTCATACACTTTTTGCTTGATAAAAGCAATTTGTAAAATCTGTTCACTAAAACTCTCACAGCTTATTTTGGTATCTCTAACAAGTTTTTCTTTTGCCGCCACAGAGCTATCATTTAAAACAAAGAGATAGTGATACCCCTCTTCTATCTCAAAACCAAGCTCACGCAGCTTGTTTTGCATCTTCTTATTAAAACGTGAGGCATCAAAATGAATTTTAATCTCACACTGTTGTGTCGCTTTTTGCAAAAGTTCCAACTCAAAATTTGTCAGATACCCTTCAAGAATTATCTCAATGCTTTTATGGTTTTTCAGATAGGCTCTATTAAAGGTGTAGAGTTTTGGCAGAAAAATCCTCTCAAGCAGCTTCTTCTCATTACACAGTTTTTCATAACGCCCATAGAGCTCTATTAGTATTGCTATATGCTCCTCATACTCTCCATAAACATCTGCACTGCTGAGATTACTTATATCATAGAGTTCAGCACTCAACTCCTCAAAAAACTTAAATATATACGCACTGTTTTTTGTAAAGGTAAAAAAGTTTCGCTCAATCTGTAAATTTGTAAAGTTTTTAAAATCAGAAGCTTCAAGCAGCAAAAGTGTACGGCTATCTTCATCCAAAAACTTATAATCTTTCACAAGTGTGAGTTTCGCTATAAAATCACTCATAGTTATATAGTTTGGCAAAAAAAGTGTTTCTGAATTTACTTGAAGTTGCTCATGCCTGATAGCACGAGCTGAGGGGAGGACTATGGTTTGATTTTCCATACTCTAGTAGGCAGATGCCTCTTTGATGCTTCTGTCATGTGTAATTCTCGTATCTGTTTTTATATCATAAAAACAGTAATTTTTTCCGACATTCACTTTCAGTAGCAAATTCCATGCTCCCACTTTTGGAAACTTCACATCTTTAAAGATATAAAGTCCATTTTCAAAAGATGGATTTTTAATCTTTTTATCATATATTTGTGTCTCTGGACGACTAATTGCTAAAAGCATTGTCGCTGCTACCACAGGTTTTCCATCTAATGTTGTCAGTGAATACTTCACATCGCAACCATTCTCATTGAGCTTTTGGGTAACATATTTAAGTCTGTACTTTTTATCAAAAGCTATTCTTGCTTTTATAATGTCGTTTGCCCTAGCATCAGCATCCTGATAACTTGTCATATAAGCATCACTCTCTTGAATACTTGCGCTACTGGTTACTCGTATAGTCCAAACACATAATCCAGCAACAGCTGTAATGGCTAAAGCGATACCAATAGGCCATTGTTTACCACTTTTTAAAATGTTCATTTTTATGCCTTCTTTTATAAATTTGTCTTCTAACATACATGATGATAGCATACAAAACAAAACCATAGAAAAATAGCTTCACATAAAAGAGTGTCTCTTGGTTTGTATCATCATCATATCCATCACTAAGCTTTACACCCTTTGCATGTGCAATTTGTTGTGCAATATCAAGGTAACCATTAAATAAGGCAGCAGAGTATTTATCTGTTATTTCGCCTTTTTTAGCTTTTCCACCAAGAAGAGGAAGTATTGTACCGCCAGTAGTTGTTACCATTGATTTAAATTCTTTCCAACTTTTGGCATAAAAAGCTGCCATCATAAACCCCTGTACATACGATGTTACAGGACTTAAAACTTGTTTTTTATCAAAATACTTATATAAAGCCTTTTCATTCGTTTCAATATCAACTATGGAATTCATTTCAGAAAATGTCAGCACTACAGTTGGCTCTTTAAAAGAGGTCAAAAGCTGCTTTTCATACTGGTACATAGTCATATTTTTTGGTAACTCTTTTAAGAAAATAAGTTTTAGGGCAATACCCGTCTTTTTATAGAGATCGGCACCTATTAAATTTACTTCTTGAGTTAATTTAGGCTTATGAATAATTTCATCTTTATATAAATATTTTGCAGATAATTGTGTCTGAAATACAAGGGTAAGAATGAGGGCAAAAAGCCCTCTAATTAGAATTTTCAATGACATACTAACCTATAAAAAGATGATTTGGTGTTATAACGGCATAAAGAGTATATGCAGCCATAATAACTAGACCCCATGAAATAATTTTTTCCATCTCTCTACTCCTTATTTTACAGTAACAACATGTTTAGCATTTTCAGTACTAAACATTTTGATAGATTTTTCATCTTTTATTTTATAATAGTTAGTCGCCTGTGCACTCTGTACACCCATAGCATTTACAGTTAAGAATGCTAATATTGATAGCAACAATACTGTTGCAATCAACATACCAACTACACCATCAAGAGCAAAAACACTTCTATTTTCATTCATGTTATTCTCCTTTACTTAAGCTCATTACATATGCTGCAACAGCTTCTTTTTGTTTCGCATTGAGTCTGTCCATTACAGGCATTTTACCAATTGCTCCAACTTTACCATAATCTAGTACATTAACGATTAATTTTTCATTCCATGTAGCAATATCTGGAGCCATACCAGCAATACCTTTTCCATCTGGACCATGACACATTGTACAAGTACCGGCAAAAACTTTTGCGCCTGCGCTATCTTTGCCTTTCATTCCACTAGCAACATATTTTGCTACTTCATCAATCTCTTTATCAGTGATTGGAGCATAATTATTGTTAGCATTCATAAGACCACTACGGTCTGGCATAGATGCCTCAGTACCAATTAATTTACCTGTCAAACCATGCTCAATTGCATACTTAACACTTTTTTCTGAAATTCTTTCATTCAAATCTGCAGCATCAACTTCATTGTTACCATCAGCATTCAAACCGTGACAAGCAACACACTCAACAAGGTAAACTGATTCACCCATATTTACAAGTTGCTCACCTTTGATATTCGCATATTTTTTCTCAAATTGCACATCTTTAGTTTTCACTTCTTCATTGTACTGACCAATTTGTGAGAAAGCATTTACAGGATAACCAATTGTAAAATACCACATACCCCAAATCATCGTACCTAAAAACATAATAGCCCAGCCAAAAGGAACTGGATTTTTATATTCACCTATGTTGTCCCAGGACTCATCTGCCAAATCACCACTTGCATGATCAACCTGCATTTGACGAACATACTTAATTACAACAAATACTGTAATAATTACAAGTGCTACAGCACCTGCAATCGCAAGCATATTGACAATATCACCATTGAGACCATTTTTCAAATAGCCTAGCGTCGCATAAGTTGCACCAAGCATCGCAGCGGCTATGATAATTCCCCAAAGATAAAGCTTATTCATATATCTCTCCTATTTTTTCTTTTCATCTGACATAGGTTTTACCGGAGCATCACCTATATCATCCTTTAGTGCCATATCACTGTAGTGTTCATAATCAACACCAGTGGAATCTTTTCTATTTTTATAAAGATGATAAATATAAGCATAAGAACCAACTACCAAAAATATAATTAAAAAGAAGTAACTATATGCCGAAAATGTATTAATGTCCACTACAATCCCTTCACTATTTTAGACTATTTAAATATGCAATTAAGGCTACAATTTCAGGAACTTCACCTCTTGCAACGGCATCTTTAACATCTTGATTATGCATGTTTTTAACAACTGCCTGTGCCTCTTTGAGAGCCATAGCATTTGCATTTGCAACACTTTTAGCCATTTTAATAATAGTAGTTTTACCATTTTTCAAAGGTACCGGCTTATTATATGGCACTGCAAAAAATTCTGCATCTGTTAATTGTTCAGCATATGCAGTATCTATATCAGCTTTATTTTTAAATAACCATGGATATGCTGGCATAATAGAACCTTCAACAATTTTAGCAGGATTCATCATGTGATTTTCATGCCATTGTGTTGTACGGTAGTTTCCTACACGGTGAAGGTCTGGACCAGTTCTTTCAGAACCCCATAGGAATGGTCTATCATATGCATATTCACCACTTAACGAGTAATGACCATAACGGTCAGTTTCTGCTTTAAATGGACGAATTAACTGTGAGTGACAAGAGTTACAGCTATTTTTGATGTAAACACCACGACCAGCTAATTGTAACAATGTATAAGGTTTAGTCCCAATTGTAGGACGAGCAGCTTGTGCGAAGTTTGGAACAATTTCAACCAAACCTGCAAAAGCAATTGTAACGAATACACCTACCGCGAAAAAGAACGGGTGTTTTTCTAACCAATGAAACATAATATAATCCTCCCTTTCTTAAGCGCCCATAGGCGAAGCATTTTGTAATTCTGACTCTTCAACAGAACGAGCAGACATAGTTTTGTAAATGTTATAAGCAAACATCAAGAAACCAGCTAGATAAAGTATACCACCTACACCACGAAGTGCATAGTATGGGTGAAGAACATTAACAGTATCCATAAATGAATATGCTAAGTTACCAAACTCATCATGTGCACGCCACATCATACCTTGCGTGATACCTGCAATCCACATAGAAGTAAAGTAAAGAACGATACCTAAAGTTTGGATCCAGAATTGTGCAGCCATAAGGCCTTTTGAATATAACTCACGTTTAAATACACGAGGAGCCATATGATAAAGTGCAGCAATAATCATAAATCCAACCCAACCAAGAGTACCATCATGAACATGACCAACAATCCAGTTAGTAAAGTGCGCAATCGCATTTACAGATTTGATAGCTTGAATAGGACCTTCTAATGTTGAGAACATATAGAAAGTTGAAGCTAAAACCATGAATTTAATCAATGGAGATGCTGCAACTTGTTGCCATTCACCCTTCATTGTAAGAAGCATATTAATCGCTGAACCCCAAGATGGCAAGATAAGGATTACTGAGAAGATAGAACCCATAGTCTGCACCCAGTCAGGAACAGTTGAATAAAGGAGGTGGTGACCACCAGCCCAAAGATAAACAAACATCAGACCCCAGAATGAAAGCAGAGACAATTTATAAGAATAAATCGCTTGACCTGATTCTTTTGGCAAGAAGTAGTAAATCATAGCAATAATAGGCACTGTAAATACAAATGCAACCGCATTGTGTCCATACCACCACTGCACAAGCGCATCATTAGTACCTGCATACATAGAAACTGAATGATACCAAGCACCAATATTTGTTTCACCTATTGGTGAAGTAGCGAGCATTGTAGGTATTTCCATATTGTTAAATAGGTAAAGCATAGCCACACCTAAGAAAGTAGCAATATAATACCAGACAGAGATATATAATGATTTTTCACGGCGAATACCGATAAGACCAAAAATACTGACACCCCAAAGTACCCATACTATAACAATAGCAATATCAATAGGCCATTCAAATTCAGCATACTCTTTTGAAGTTGTAATACCCATAAATAGCGAAACAACTACTGCCGTAACACCTAAAACATAAAGCCAAAAATGTAATTTTCCAATAAACATTAAAAACTTAGATTCAGCCATAGATACTTTTAGTACCCTCTGACCAACATAATACCAAGTGGCCCAAATACCACTTAATGTAAAACCAAATGCAACTGAGTCAGTATGCAATGGACGAAGACGACCGAAAGCTGTGTATTCTGCAATAGTCTTGCCAAAGATTGTGTTCAATCCTGGAAATG
>JALUWT010000036.1 GCA_027019325.1 Sulfurimonas sp. | reverse complement strand
ACAGCTTTGTTTCCTTTTACAACTAAAACATAGCTTTTGCCATTTCTATTTAATACAGCATCAAATGGTAGCAGTTCAGCTTTTCGGCTCAGTATTATTACGCTAACCTCAATTCTATCGCCATTTATTAATTTTGTATCTCCCATATAAACTTTATACTCAGCTAAACCGTGAAAGGTACTACCAAGTGGTGTTGCCTCATAAGTTTTTCCTTCAAATTTTACACCTCGTATATTTAAATTTGTTGGCACTCTTAGCATTAAATAAAATCCATTTTTTGAGGCAATTGAGACAAGAGGGTGCCCTGGCAGACTCAATGCTCCTTTATTTGAAAAGGTTTTTGCTATAACACCATCCACAGGAGATGTAATAGTTGCATAAGAGAGATTATTGTTCAGCTCTACCTCTTTTTGCATTAAAGCATTCAATGCAGCTTTTGTTTTTGCTATAAGCGTTGATTCTTTTTGAGACTCTTCAATAGATGCACCTTTAACCGCTAAAAGCTCTAGTGTTCTTTTATGCGTAGCTTGTAGATTTTTCAATGCTACTGTTGTTGCATGTATCTCGTCTTTTACACTCTTTAGCGCACTCTTAATATTTGTAATATCAAGCTTTATAACTGTTTCACCTTTATACACTTTCGAACCACTCGGTTTAATCTTTAAAATTCTTGCTGAAATACGAGATGCAAGTTTTACATCTTTATCATTTGCTACTTCAGCCAAGTATGGCAAAGTTAATTTTACATCTGTTATTTTTGGCGACATCTCTTTAACCACAATAGGGTAAACCTTTGCAGTTGCCAACTCTGCATTTCTTTTTCTAATTTCCAGTAATCTGCTCACAGCAATAAAAACAATCGCCGCAATTATGAGTAATACAACACCTATTTTAACTATTTTTTTCATCGAACCATCTCCTCAATATTGTTTGCATAAATAACTGCTAATTTCATTAATGTTTGAAATTTTTGAGCCTTTACTTTGTATAAATTTGCTTTTGCATTTACAAGTTCATTTTCATATAACAAATAATCTTCTGTTGTCATACGACCAAGAAAATAATTAACTTTTGCAATTTTTAAAAGTTTTTGCTTGTCTGCTATACTATGTGTATAGAGTGTTAATGAATTGTCTAACAACGGCAATGAATCTTCTAGACTTTTTGCCTGAGAACTCAGTTCATCTGTAAGTTTTTGCAACTCTATTTCACCTGAGCGAAGTTGAATTTTACTTAATTTTATCCCTGCATAATTATCCATAGCTAAGAGTGGAATATTTAAGACAAGACCAATATTTCCATACTTTTCATTAACATCATGACCATTATTATATGCTTTTGCTTGTGAAAATGTATAGTTTCCATGTGCAAAAAGAGATGGATAGAGTTTCTCTTTTTCTGCTCTTATACCTAATCTGTCTGCTCGTAATTTTTCTCTTAAAGGTTTAAGTGAACCCATTGAGCTTTTATTAATAGTATCTTTATTAGAAGGTGCCACTAGATGCATTGCAACTGGTGCATCTAAGACTATACCTGTAAGTGTTTGCACTGAACTTATAAGCTTTTTTTCTTCTAACTTAATATTATTTTTAGCAATAGCAACTTGATTGAGTGCATCATTTATTTTATATAAAGCAGATGCAGGGCTTCTTCCATTATTTACTTTTATTTGTATTGTATTTTTTGTCTCTTGCAAGGATTTTTCTTTTATATGTAACGCTTGAAGCATTGCATTAAGATAGATATAGTTTGCATTAACACCTACAATAAGAGCCTCATTTTGTAAAATATTTATATTTTTTTTCGCTTCTGCACTTTTTTGCATTGCTTTTGCTTTGTCCGCAGTTGTATAAATAGACTTCACAAAAATAGGCATGCTGAAGTTTGCACCTGCTCTATAAATATTATAAGAAAAGGGTTGTGCTGGTGGATTATTTGGATAAAGATGGCCATCTGTTACAAGTTTTACCAACGTATCCGGTGGGACAGGAACCATACCTGTAGGTGTAGAGTAGTTATCATAACTCCCAAATAAATTCACTTTTGGGTAAAGATTTGAATAGACCAAATCTTCTTGCACTGCACTCTTTTTTACTAGCATCTCATCAGATTTTGTTTGAGAGTGATGCTTAAGAGCATCAAAAAGTTCCGGTAATGTATGTGCATACATAACAAATGGAACTACTAATAATAAAACAATTTTTTTCATTTATTTAACCTCCAATGTGGTTTTTATTGTTGTAAAAATATACTCAGTTATTTCATCCATAGGACATTCGATGCAAGTATCAATTGTACTATCTTCTTCTGCTGCTTTTCGCCTTAAAGGCTCTGTAGTTACTAACAGATTCAATGTACCTATAATCATAAAATGAAGCACCATAGGAATTGAGTGTTTAAAAACACCCTCTTTTTCTCCTTTGCGTAAAATATCATTTAAAAGAGCAAAAAGTCTTCGCATACTCGCAAACATCATCTCAGGCACATGTGCGCCGCTGTCACTGAGTTCGCGTAAAAGCAAGGCAGGAAAATAAGAATGTTTTTGTGCGTACGAGGAATAGGTTTCAATAAATGCTCTCAATTCCGCCGTTGCAGAATTACAACATTTTCTTGAATCACCTACCTCTTTATATATAGCATCAAACAAATCGCTCATCACAGCACTGTAAAGCCCTGCTTTATTTTTATAGTAGTAAAAAATCATAGCCTTATTGACGCCACTTGCTTTAGCTATTTCATCCGCTGTTGCTGCATCATATCCATTTTTTGCAAAGAGCAGCATCGCATTTTGAATGATTTTTGCCTTTGTTGCTTCTGCATTTCTTGTTGCTTTTGCCATTACTGTATTCTTCTTTTAACTTTCAAAGGTTTCAAAAGCAGTTTTTGCACTGCCCATCACTGCGCTTGAGTGTGCATGTTTAACAATTTTTACCAAAAATGCCATCTCCTCTTTTGTAATCCCCATCTTTTTAAGCATTCTTGTCTGCTCCATAATGCACTCATCGCTTCCAAGCGTAATGGAAGTTGCAAGCATTAACATCATAGATGTTTTTGAATCGAATGGATTGCTTTCATCTTGCACACTAAATTTTGAACTCATCGCCTGCTCTATTAAAAATCTTGGATCGATTGCTTTAGCAGCATTGAGAGACTGAGGAAGTGCTCCCATTTTCTCTACCATCATTGCTTCTACCTGCTCTGGAGTTGGTGTTTTCATTTTTATATCCTTTATTAATTCCACTATAAATAACTAGTTGGTTAATTGTAACAAATATTCTATTTTATTACAAGAGTTTTCTATAATTTTTTTTAATTTTACATATAAATATGATAATAATTATCATAACTATTGACATTGATTAAAAAATCATGTACTATTTCGGCATAAAACGATTTTGATAGTAAATATCATAATTAAAATAAAAGGAATTTAGAAATGAAAAATAGAAAATTGTCACTGGCGCTTGCCGGTATGTTAGCACTGAGTAGCGCATCTTTTGCAGATGAAAAAGAGGATATAGCACAGTTAAAAAAAGAGATAGCTGAGTTAAAAGAGACAACACAGACACTCATAGATGAGACAAGTGACCTCAAAACCGGTTTTAACTACACAACAGTGGACACACAGCAGTCTCACAGTGGTTTAGGTGCAGCAGCTTCAAAAGTTTACTACTCAAAGTCACCTCTGAGCATTGGCGGTTATGGTGAGATGTACTACTCTACTACGAACTCTGATGATGATACACAGGACAGCTCTGAAACACAGGTAAAGAGACTTATCACTTACTTAGGGTATAAATTTTCAGACAACATCATCTTAAATACAGAGATAGAGTATGAAGGCGGTGGAGTAACGGCAAGTGGCGGCGGCGATGAAGTTGTCATCGAATTTATGTACTTGGATTTTTTAGCAAATAAAAACCTGAACTTCAGACTTGGAAATATGCTCATGCCGGTAGGTTTAACAAACCAAAGACATGAACCTACCCTCTTTACAACAGTTCAACGTCCTCAAACTGCAAAATATTTGATTCCAACAACATGGAATGAAAGTGGTGCAATGATTTATGGTGAAATAACAGATGGACTGGAGTATAAACTAGCAGGTGTGAGTGCACTCCAACCAGATGATACAGCAGGTGCAAAATGGCTCAGATCTGGACGCGGCAGCTCTTTTGTTGTAAAAAATCCTGGTTTTGCAGGCGTTGCTCGTCTTGACTACACAGGAGTCAATGGCCTTTTAGTCGGTGCATCACTTTACAATGACAGTAAAATCACGATGTGGGATGCACACCTGAACTATGAGAACAGCGGAGCGAGAGTTTACGCTACATTCACACAAACAAAACGCTCAGGCACGACAGGCACACAGGTAAAAGAGATGAGCGGCGGGTATATCAATGCGAGTTTTGACATTCTTTCACTCACTTCTATAGAGAAAAAAATGCCTCTCTTTGTACAGTATGAGAGTGTCAATCCGCTTGAAAAGCTAGCTGACGGAACAACGAACAGTGCAGTCAATACAACAACGGTGGGTATAAACTTCTTCCCTCATGAGCAGGTGGTTTTAAAAATGGATTACGCGATGGCAGATAACGATTTTGCAAATAGCGGAACAAACTCAGATACATTCAGTGTCTCTATGGGCTTTATTTTTTAGAGTTTTGATATAATGGCAGAAAAAATCTTCACGCAAGAGAGTTTTATGATGAAACACCTTTTTATGTCACTCGCACTGCTGCTGGCACTGCCAAATATCCTATCGGCGAAAGTTCTGATCTCGCCGATAGATGCCATGAAAGAGAACTATTCGCCAACTGCTTCTATAAGCAAAAAAAACATTCTGCTTTCAAGCGAACGTTTTAAAAAAGTGCAACAGGCAGCAAAAACAAAACTGACTACAAAAATTTACCGTATCTACATAGCTAAGGAAGCAGGAAAAGTACTGGGTTACGGCATACTCATCAACAAAAGAGTACGTTCAAAAAATGCTGTTGTTATGTATCTTATCTCACATGACAAACTCTTAGGCATAGAGATTATCGCTTTTAATGAACCGCAGGAGTTCATTCCGAGTAAAAGATGGAATGCACAGTTTCAAAACAGAAGCACAAAAAAGATGCTACATCTCTCACGTGACATTCCGACTATTACAGGAGCGACACTGAGTGCGCGAACTGTTACAGATGGCTCACGCATCGCTTTTGCACTCTACAATGAGCTTTTAAAAGGAAAATAATTGCGTTTTACTCTCATCAAAAATGTAAAACAGGACAAGGCTATGAAGCCTCTGCTCAATGGTCTTTTGCTTTTTATTTTTTTGTATCTGCTCTTTGATGTTTTTGTCAAATCACACACTATGGGACTTTCAATCAAAACTGTTTCAACAACACTTTTTGGGAATGCAGATGAGTTTTTAGACCCGATGAATAAGTCTGTATTTTTAGAATTTGTCCATATGCAGATCTTCTTTTTGATGATGATACTCTTGACTCTCTCTGCCGTTTTTGTACGCCTGCTGCATCAAAAGAGAAACACCATTTTAGTTTTAAACATTGTCATGCTCTTTGCCCTGCTCTCCCCCATCACATTGGTTGCAGCTTACTTCTACTCTACAGAGTTTGTCGGCATCTACCTCTTTGCATTTTTCACATGGCATACCCTTGCCCTTTATATGACACTCGCTTCACTTTGGGAGCTCAACATTGCCAAATAGTGCCTACAAAGTTGCCATAAATTACTTTATACTTTTTAGTCTGCTCCTACTTGCCAGCGGTGCTTTGCTTTTTGCAGATAAAATCGGTTTTTCATACCACAGCATTCTTACATATTATCTAGGAAATGAGGCTGCATTTGAGTCTCCAAAAACCTACGAAGGAGTTTTAAAAATCATACTGCCACACATCTTCGCCTTTGGGCTTTTTGTCATGGTGATTTTACACTTTGTGATTTTTACCCAAAAACGTAATACAAAAGAGTTTACAGCTCTGATCTATCTCGCTTTTTTATCTGCATTTTTTGAGCTTTTTTCCCCTTTTATGATTCTAGAGGGCTTTGAGTTTTTTGCCTATGTCAAAATCTTCTCATTTTTTCTCTTTGAAGGCACTATTTTATACACACTATTTATATTATTTAAAAGTATTCTTTATAATTAATTCGATACAATCATTGGTATGAAAACATTATTATCACTCACACTATTTATACTCAGTTTTACATCCCTGTCTGCAAACGAAAACAAAGTATGCCAAAAATGCCATCCGCTCATTTATAAAGAGTACTACAACTCCATTCATAGAAAATCATCCCTAGCTAATGATTCCATATATAAAGCCGTTTATGAAAAAGAGAGCCACGGCATAAAACAACAAAACTGTGCTGCATGCCACTCTCCAAGTGCAAAAACGCAAGAAGATGCACAACAGGCACCAATCTCATGTATTTACTGTCATACAATTAAAGATATCAAAGAAGGGAAGCAGGAGAACAAAAATGTTCTTAGTGGTAAAAAAAGAGACTTTTACACTGCGCAAGCGGACAAAAAAAATGAGTCCAAAGTAAAATATGGCACAACAAGCTCCTTTTTCGGTCTTGTAAAGCGCTCAAAAAATTCTCCCTATCATCAAATAGAGTATAACAATGAGAACTATTACAACGGGAATGTCTGTATGGGATGCCACTCTCACGTGAACAATGCACATGGTTTTGATGTCATAATGCTCGATGCCTACATAGACAAAAAAGACAAAAACACCTGTATCTCTTGCCATATGCCACAGACTATGGGTTCAAAAACTACTCTAAGTGATAGCAAAACACATGCCTATCACGGCATAGCAGGCATACATAACCTGAGTGAGAGTTTAGGAAAATATATAGATGTCAATGTAGAAAAAACTCCCAAAGGTTTTGTTGTAAAAATTAAAAATCAGGCTAATCATGCACTTTTTGGACAAGCCTACAGAGAAGGCATTCTGCAAGTCAGCATCCAAAGAGCTGGAAAAACTATAGAGCTCAAACCATTTCTATTTAAACGTACTTTTGGCAAAGATGCAAAAGCAAGTATGCCTTTTGCAGCGACTGCTGTTTTAAAAGATACACTCATTTATGAGAAGAAAAACATCAATTATGACACACAGCTGCAAAAAGGTGATACGCTGACAGTGTTCATTGGCTTTCGACTTATCTCTCAAGCAGCGGCAAAAGAGTTGCACTTGCCAAACAGTGCAGAACTTACAAAAGTAAAAGTTTTAAAAACAGAGTCATTTCAGTTTTAAATCTTTAACATACTCTTGTATGTTTTTACTCACTCTAAGCGCTCTGTTTGACTGTAAAACTATGTAGGCTAACTGATGCGCATCCAAAAACGCATACGCTCTCTTTATCGGCATAACACTCACTGCTGTCGCATACGCATCGAGTGTTGCAGAGGGAAGCTTTGCAATAAGTGTCACCGATATAAAATTTTTCTCAGAACTTTTGTTTTTTGGATTTATGAGATGATTATGCGCAACATCTTTTACATAACGATTATAATTTCCACTCGTACTCACGCCACTGTTTTTCATTTGGAAAGTTGCCAGAATTGCACCCTCACGCAGGGGGTCATTGACAGCCACAGGGCATTCTCCTATGCAACGGATATCTCCACTTAAAGCGATGACGGCATATTTTACATCATTAGCTTTTAGGTAAGCTCGCAATTTATCAACACCGTAACCCTTTCCCATTCCACCAAGATCAATTTTAATCGTATCTGTAATAATTGCCTCGTCTTGGTTAAAAAGCAGTCCGCTGATTGCTGTTGAGGCCTGTTTTAAAGATTTTGAAGACGCAACTCTTTCATCTAGACCAAAACAATAAAGGTCTTTCGTGATTTTTCCGACAGCGATGTCAAAGTAGCCATCTGTCTCTTTGTAATAGTCTAAGGAGAGTTTTAAAGCCTCATAGCTGTATCTGTCAAGTTTGGCACTTTTGTCATGGTTAAGTTTATAAATAGGTGAGTTTTTGTCAAAAGAGGAGAGTGAAGATTCTATAGTTTGAAGTAAATTAAAGGCAGGAGCTATAAGCTCTTTATGCTGCATATCTACTGCAATGGAGACAAAGGTCCCCATCATCACTTTTTGACGCTCTACAAGCTCTGCGTGAGCATTTAACAGCGTTAAAAAAAGAAGCGAGGCAAGAAGCCGAAGCATTAAAGGTCAACGACCTCATTTACTTCTAAACCAAATCCACTTAAACCTACAAAATCAGTCGCTTTCAATGAAGTAATAAGGTTCATTTTTGAAATACCGAAAGATTTGATAATCTGCGCACCAATTCCAAACTCTTTGGGAGCAGAATTGTCTTGGTGATGTGTTTTATTTATAAAAACCAGTAAACCGCTATTTTGTTTAAGATACTCTATGGATTGAATCAAGTTGTTATATTTGTCTTGATTGAGCAACAGTTCAGCATCAGGAATCACATTATGCACACGGACATTTGCAATCTCTCCGGCACTGTAAAAAAGAATAGCATTGTGCTTAATGCCATCATGATCTTCAAAAGTATGGCGCGTTACTTTCACACCAAAGAACTCTATCTCTTCAACTGCAACTTCCTGAACAAGTCTCTCATTTGCAAGTCTATACTCAACAATATCTGAGATAAATACAGTGTGCAAATTGTGTTCACCGGCAAAGATGTCTAAATCATCACGGCGAGCCATTTCACCATTGTCTTTGATAATCTCACAGATCACACCTGCTTCACTTAAGCCTGCCAAACGGCATAGATCAACTGAGCCTTCTGTATGACCGGTACGCACCAATGTCCCACCCTCTTTTGCTATAAGTGGAAAAATATGCCCCGGTTTTACAAGTTCATCCGGTTTGGAGATTGGATTTGCAAGAATGTTGATAGTGTCGTCTCGCTCTTTTGCAGAGATTCCAGTGAGTGCATCTTTGGCATCCACAGAAACAGTAAAAGCCGTCTCATACGAAGAGGTGTTTGAACTCACCATAGGATTAAGCTCAAGTCTGTTCGCAATGCCGCGTGAGAGTGCAACACAGATAAGCCCTCTTGCATGCGTCGCCATAAAGTTTACATGCGCAGGTGTAGAAAATGCAGCAGCATAAACCAAATCACCCTCATTCTCTCTATCCTCATCATCGACCATGATGACCATATTACCTTTTTTAATCTCTTCTATTGCTTTTAGAACTCTCTGAGTTGGTGTCATTTTTTCTCTTTTAATATAAATATTTATTATTGCCATATTATATAGAAATCTTCATTAAAAAGAAGTCAAAACAAAATTAACAAAGAAATTCAAAATACCCTTGACATTAAATACATTTTTGTCTATAATTTCGGCTCACAAACACTGACAAAGCGTTTGAAACACCGCGGAATAGAGCAGTTCGGTAGCTCGTCGGGCTCATAACCCGAAGGTCGCAAGTTCAAATCTTGCTTCCGCAACCAATTTATTTATAATAACAACTTTCAATATTGGGGTATCGCCAAGCGGTAAGGCACTAGTTTTTGGTACTGGTATTCGGGGGTTCGAATCCCTCTACCCCATCCACCCTTTAATCCCTAAAATACGAACTTCACAAAAACCTAAAAAATAAATATACAATACTTATACAACAAATATACAACTCTTTAAATTAACTCCCTAAAACATTTATATATAAACGAGCGAGTTCAAGCGAGAAACAACGAAAGAGCGAAGCTATTTTTAATATATCGACAACCAAAGCCATTTAAGGTCGAACAGTCGTGAGAGTTGGCGACTCTGTCTATTTTAAAATAATCTTATTGGTATATATATAAAATAACTAATAAGCCCCTAAATATCACAAGATACTCAACACCTTTAACTTTAAATGGTATATAAAACTTTCCATACTATCTCCAAAAAGTATAAAAAACTTTCCACCCTGTAAAAACTCAAAAATATACAAATTTCATAATTCTTTAAGTTTTTTTATACTTTTTAAAACTATCTCTTATAATCCAATATAGGGAGAAATTAATATGAAAAACATAAATGGAATAATTACGAATACGATACATAAAAAACTTATAAGAATAGCAGTATTAAAACAGTTTAATACTAAACAAGATAGACAAGAAATTAAATCTCTAAAACAAGAGATTAAAATGATAAGGTCTAAAAATGCTAAATAAAGAGAATGAACCGATACTAAAACAAGAGTTAGAGAAGTTTAATAAGCCTCATATACTCGTTAAAATCGCCTTAGATAAGTCACTTACCGCAAGAGACAAGAAAATATATAATATCTTCATCAGAGAGTTGTTAATGCTAAATTTAAAGCAGTTTAAAACTAATGCTATAAACCTATCAGTTACGAAAATATCACAGCTTTTAGATGTCACGACAAGAACAGAGCTATACAAGAGCCTCGACAAGTTACGGAATACCGATATAGCCTTTGAAGATGAAGCGAGTAAAACATTCGCGAAGATGATAAGCTCATATACACGACCAAAGAACAATCAGCAAGATAGTCTTAGAGTATTGTTTGATACAGATTTAACAGATACGATTTTAAGATATAGTGATAGGTATGCCAAACTTGATATATCCGATATAAACAGCTTGAAGATTACTCACTCGATAACTCTATACGAGCTATTTATAAGGAGTCTTGGCACTTTTCAAAATCAAAAACTACACTACACGGAGCAAGAGCTTCGTAAATATCTACACCTACAAGATAAGTATATAGATATAAAACTCTTTAACCAAAAAGTAGTAAAGAACTCAATCGCTGAACTCAACCAAAAGACAAAGCTAAAGGTGACATATAAGAGAGTCAAAGAGAACGATATAAATATTTATAAGTTCCATATCAAGCAAGAGCTTGTCTATAATTTTAACAAGTTTAAAAAGAGCATACTCAGTAATGAATATTATCAGGACATAGTTTTCAAGTACAACAATATATCATACTCATTTTATAAAGACTTAGAAGACAAGAAGCCTCAGTACCTTATTGTTAATGCTCGAACAGACAAAACGATAGTACGAGAAAAGGCAGAAGAGATTTGGACTTATATGTATGAGTTACTAAACAAGAACGATAAAGAATTCATCTATAAACTTATCACTTACAGGGACTTAGATTTAAAGAATTTTGATTCAACTCTTTTAGATGAAAACGATAGTGATGAACTTGAACTATTTAGAGAAAATTATCGCTTAAGTATATAATTTAATATATACCTTTTCAAGTTCTCAGGGGGATACTACAAGGGGGCATTTTTGCTCCCCTTTAGCAAGGTAGATAGGAATTTTAAAATTCTATAACCTATCTTGCCCTTAACTTTTTCGGTTTAACTCACTTTATTTTCAGAACTTTTATAATGTAGTTATGGAGGTGTCAAAAATGGCAATAGTTAAGATGAAAGCAGTTAAAAATCTTGCAGACTTCTCTCGTTACATATTGAACGAAGAACGGCATAAAGGCGAGAAAATTATAGAGATAAACGACTATAAGAAAAATGTTGATAGTCAGCTCGATTTGATAGAAAAGTATCAAAACCAAAAGAAAGACAAGCGAGGGAAACGACCACGAGCATTGTCTTTAATCATAGCGATGGCACCCAATAAGAAACTGGAGCAGATAACAGAGGAGTATAAGACCATACTCCGTGAATTTTATAAGTTTGTAAGTGATGAGAATGACTTAAATTTAAGTGATGAAGATATAAAAGACTTAATCTCTAAGACTCCCTCAGTCTTACACCACGGAAAAAATGGCTCAGGTCATTTTCACTTGCTCTTAAACAGAGTCATACACTCAAAAAAGGACAATAAGGTTGTCACGGTTGATTTATCAAAGAAAATCTACCACAGGGAACTTATGAGATTGTCAGGACATACTATCAGCGAACGGATACAGAATAAAAAAGATAAGCCTTTATATAACCATAAACTCGAAACATTAGAGCGAGAGCTTAAAAAATATCAGTCAGTAAATACAAAGCTCGATAAGTTCATCTTAATCGCTTTGAATGACATTAAAAAAGGGCATAGCGATAAGGCATTAAAGAAACTAAAAAAGATTAAACAAAAAATGGAGCTAAAATGACTTATAAAGAATTTTATACAAAACTAATAAAAGAGATAATCAACTCAAATATACCAGACAAAGAATATTATATTCAAGTCTATACAAAAAAGATAAAGGATAAAAATTGGAATTAATTTTAATAGGCTTTATAGCCATTTTAACGAGCTTTGGCACTTCTACTCTACTAAATAGAAAAAAAGAGCCTCAGAGGTCATTAACATATGAACAAGGCAAACAATTAGCTGTAAGAATTAAAGCAACAGAGCAGGAACAACAAAAACAAACTGAAACATTCAAAAAGTTAAACAATAAAATACTTGAACAAACTCAAGAGTTTAACAATGTAGATAATAAAAGAGTTCATAAGTTACGGGATATTGAGAACTTACTTAAAACGATAAACATTAGGATTAATGAAAAAGGTAAGGATAAAATAACCGAACATCAAGCTGTTGAGCAGTTAAACAAATTAGATACTGATTTCAAGGAGCTTGAAATGGTAGAGCAAGAGCTTACTAAGCTAAGAAATAATACTAATTACTCTATAAGAATATAAGTAATTTAATTTATGTATAATGCTATAAATTAATTTCTAAGGTATATATATGAAGTCTGAAGAGAATGAAACAAAGAACAATGATAATTCATCTATAATTATTAAGGATTATAATGCTTCATTTTTATGGTTATATATCAAATATACTGGTATACCATTAATGATTATTGTGCTTATCATATACCCGTTAATTATGGGAACAGAGATTAAAGCCTATACTTTGAGTACTGTGATTATCCTTTACCCAATAATAATGCTTTACATCAAATCAGATGACAGAAAAATAGTATTATCAAAAAATTCAATTAGTTATGATTCATTAGAAGAAAAACTATCAGAAATCGACCTGTCTCAGCCATCTAAATTTTTTCTATCTTACCAAAATTATTACCATAAAAATCAAGACTTAGACCCATTATATTTTGTATTTGTTTATTTCTTTGTATCACTTTTGATGAAATCTTTTATTGATAGTACATTATTAATCTTGGGTGCATTTATTGTAACTTTTATGATGCAACAAATTACAAAATATATAGTTAGTGATATGGGGTTTAGATTTTTTACATTTGTATTAGTTCAGCAAGGAGATAATGTGGTATCTATTCCTATCTTTAAAAAGCAAGATTATTTGAATGTTCAAGAATATTTACTGAATAGAGGACTTACCTTAGAACACTTACCAAAATTCTTTAAAGCATTTTATGGAATTGAAAGAAATTTGTAAGTCTTATATAAATTATTGATATTCTTTATACTCAATATACGATGAAAACTCATTCCTATACTCAAGGTAATGCTTCAAAGCTTCTACTGTTGTAAAATCTTTTAACTCGAAAGAATCGTCATATTCATTCTCAAGCTTAAACCTCCAGTTATTAACCTGTACTGTAAACTCAGTTATATCTTTATCAGATGAAAAGTTATCATCCTTCAAATGCTGTATGTATTCATCAATAGACATAGATGATTGAAGTGTTTTAGTTGTACTTCTGTTGTAGTCATACATATCAGAATGTGTGCTTTCAATCTCTGTCATCATATTTAAGTCGCTTAAGTTCAGGTAATCCTGAGTCTGCTTAATATTTGTGTGATTTAATAACTTCATTATCTTGTATATAGACACATTATCCATCGCAAGATTTGTAGCCACAGACCGCCTTAAAGTATGAAAATTTACGATATTGTCTCTCTCCTCGTTATCTTGTTTGTTTAAGCCTTTATTGAACATAGTGTCCATAATCTCGTAAATTCGCTTAGGTAATGCTCTAAAGGGCTGAGGGCTTCTCACTTTTGACTTAAAATCCTTAATAACATACTCATCACTCCTAAACTCCTGTAAGAAGTTCTTAAAATAGCTTATCGCTTCATCATTTAAAAATACACTGTAATGCTTTTCTGATTTTAAGTTATAAAGTCGTAGTATTTTTTTGTCAAAATCGAAATCCTTAGTTCTAATATTTAGGATAGTTGCCTTCCTCCCAGCCGATAATACTGCTAAGTAAACACAGTTAAAAACATTAGGGTTAGTTTTGCCGTACTTGTTCTTATCTTCTTTACACTCAATAAGTAATGATGTGATTTCACTTTTATCTAAATACCTCTGTCTATTTTTATGTATATTCTCAAACTCTAAGTCTAAATTAGCGAAAGGATTCTTACAGTCCAGTTTTAATTTCTTCACTGAGTAATTAACAATGGCTCTAACTAATGCAATTAAGTTATACACCGACTTTTCAGACATTGTATGAAGTTGTGTATTTATGATGGTTTCGATTGTTTCTTCTGATAGTTCTCTTATATCAGTAGTAACAAACTTCAAAGTCTTTGCTTTATCTAAATATATTTCTAAGAAAGCCTTATCAAACCTTTTCTCTTCTTTTTTTACATTGTAGATTTTATTTTTATAATTTGTGTTGCTTGTTAGCTCTTCTTCTGTCTTTAATGAACTGTATCGCTTCTTAAGTTCAGCGTGTTTTTTTTCAACTTTCTTATCAAAGTAATACCTCTTCAAATACATTAGAGTATATTTTTCATCTGTCTTTTTCTGCTCTACTTCCGTGTCTAATACATTTTCAGACATTAAGATAGCTTTTGCATAAGCTTTGTTATTGGCTTCCTGTGTTGTAAACAGCTTTCTTCGTTTTACTTTCTTGTCTTTTGCATCCCTGTAAGAATGATAATATGTAAAGCTACCATCTTTTGAAGCTCTTACTTGTATACCATTTCCAAGACTCGTGTACTTTCCTATTGTCATATCTTAAACCTTTATTAAATATACAACATTATATACAACAAGTACTTAAAAACTAATAAGAACACATCAAACAAATCCCTAAAATTCGATATATAATACTTTATATATAGGGTTCGAATCCCTCTACCCCATCCACACTTTTTATTTAATCAGACTTAACACTTTTACAAAATAAACAACATGGAATCTACTTGCAAGCTCAAATATATAAACTCTCTTTAGATTTATTACAGAATCAAACTTATTTTCAAGAACTCGTTAGCAATGTGAAAATTAACTACTATTGGAGTGATGAGTGGGATGAAGCGTTTTATGTCAGGTTAGCACAATTAGGCTTCATAAGCACCTCATATGAGACTTCTGAGGGCTTAGTTCTACTTCCAGAACTTCAGTTCGAATATGCTCTTTTAGACTTTAACAATCTTCACATTGGATCTAAAGTACAGAAGTTACTTAAAGAAGAGAACTACTTGCTCTCTTTTGTTACTCATTTTGATGCAATTGTCGAAAAAATTGCAGCGCATCACCATAAAGACAACTGGCTAACCGGCAACTACCTTACACTCATGAAAAATCTCCATGCCCATCAAGATGAACATACAAAATTTAAACTCCACTCCATAGAACTTCTTGCAAAAATAAACAATGAACTTGTAGCTGGAGAGATAGGCTATACCATTGGTACTACTTACACAAGTTTAAGTGGTTTTAGCTCAAGAGAAAAAAGATATAATAACTGTGGCAAACTGCAACTCATTTTATTGGCAAAGCATCTGCAGAAAAGAGAATTTTCTTTTTGGAATCTTGGACATCCGCATATGGAGTACAAAAAAAGGCTTGGTGCAACAATATTAAAGAGAGAGGCATTTTTACAAAGATGGCAAGAAGCCACCTCCAATCAACAGCTAAAGGATTTATATGAATGAAACTACCGATATGACAGCTCTTACAATAAGAGTGGGAATTCTTCTCGTAATTGTAGGGATATTTTATATTATTTTAAAATCTAAAAAGAATTAAAGAGGCTTTTACACATCCTCTTTAATAATCCTACAATGGTCACTTCTCTGTCTATAGCCTCTTACTAATCGAAATTGATTTAAAATTCATAGTATTCTCCTTTAGAGCAGACCCTAAAGGAACTGCTTTGAAAATTATTTTAGCTTACCATTGCCATAGTATTCAAAGAGATAATTTGCAATAATTTTCTGATCTTTTTTCTTAATAGGTGCCTTAAAATCCTGTACCATTTTATGGATTTTGCCTTCCCAGAAAGACTTTGGCTGTTTTCCCATATTTAGAACATATCCAAAAGAGTGACATGTTAAACAATTTGCCTGAACTGTACTAAAACCTTTACCCATTTTAATTTTATATGGGATGTAAGGAACTTCAATATTACCTTTAACTTGTGCAAAAAGAGAACCTGTCAATAGAATTGTTATTAATAGTAATTTTTTCATTTTTTTTCCTTAAATTATTTCTACTGTAACTTCATCGATACCATTATATTTGTATCCACCACGATTCCATCCAATATCTTTTGACAATGGTTGTTCTTCACCTAAAACATTTATTGCTTTTGCCATAAAAGTTAATTCACCATATTTAGTAGGTTTAAATGGATATCTAAATTCTGTATATGCATAACGCCCATTATCTTGTTTTAAAAGAGCTTTATTCCATGTTTTACCATTATCGGTAGAAACCATTACTTTATCAACTCCAATACCATCATCCCACGCTACACCACGAACAACAATTTCAGAATTATGATACATTTTCATTCCATTTTCAGGAAAACCAATCACTGATTTTACATTCATCACTGTAATAGGTTTTGTAGTTTTATATAAATGATCTGGTGTTTCACACTCACATTTATTATCTGCAATTCTATATCCTTTATCCATAAAGAACAGGTGCTTGTATTTATTTGATACAGTAATTGTACTTAACATTTTCACCCAACTATCAGAATAATATCCTGGAATAACAAGACGAACAGGATAACCATTTAAATATGGTAAATCTTCACCATTCATTTCGTAAGCTAAAATTACATGATCATCAAGTTCATGCATAGCAAGTTCTCTGACAAAATCTGGTGTTTTGTAGTAAGCAGCAGTTTCTCTACCATTAAAACCTACCCAACTTGCACCTTCTTTAAGACCGGCAAGATCCAGTACATCACGGAGTCTCACTCCCTTGAATTTTGCACATCCCATAGCACCACTACCCCACTGGATACCACCCGTTATAGGACTAAATGCCGAGCGAGAGTTTCCTCCACACTGTTGCACTGCAGCTACTTCTACTTGTTCAAAATTTGTTTTTAATTCTTTTAATGTTACCTTTAATTTTTTGTCAACCAAACCATTAATTGTAATTGTATACGTATCCGGATCAAAATGTTGTGGAATATCTGGAAGGTGCCATCTTACGAAAAACTTATCATTTTCAGTAATTCCATTTGTAAAAACAGATCTTGGTGATTCTAATAGCGGTGGTCTATCAGAATGCACAATCATCGGAACTTTTTCAGGAAAATTAACTCCCGATATCTCTTTATAATTTTTTGGCTCATGTGTTTTTGCTGATAATTCAGTTGTACCTAAAATAGCAGCAGAAGCAGCGATTGAAGTCTTGAAAAAATCTCTTCTCTTCATAAAATCTCCTTATTATTTGTAAATATGAGTATTATTGTATCTATTTATATTTAAAAAGAATTAAATAATTTTATTTAGCTTTATAATAGTTGCCTTTTTTAGGATTTGTAACAATCCCCTTTACAGAGATAAATTTGACAGGTATACTTTTTGTCTTGAGTGATTCGAGTGCTTTAAATACTGCGAAATGCAAATGCGGTCCACTTGTATATCCCGTATTTCCAGAGTATCCAAGAGCAGAACCACGCTCTACCTTTTCACCTACACTCACAAGCACACCACCCTTTTTCAGATGATAGTATGTACCAAAAGTTCCATCGTTGTGCAAAATGGTTACATAGTTCCCATACTTTGCAAAAGCTTTAGAAAAACCCCTTTTATCGGAGTCATCTTTTGTCTTTACAACGATGCCGCTACGTGCAGCATAAACTTTTGTACCTACATTCATTTTAAAATCTACAGCATATTGTGAGTGCCCTTTGTGGGTGCTTTTTCCGTTGAACCCCTGTGAAACCATATGTGACTCTCCAACTGCATACGGAAGTCTGTATATATAACTTCTATCTGGTTGAGCATCTTTTGAACCTATAATCCAACGATAAGAAAATGCATAACTTGCACCTGAAGCCGTAAAATGAAGTCGGGCATATTTTGTTGTTGATTTTGCTTTTAATACAAAAACTCTCCCCTTCTCGCCCTCTGCTCTAATATTTTTATATTTTGCGTTTACCTGC
>JALUWT010000035.1 GCA_027019325.1 Sulfurimonas sp. | reverse complement strand
CTCTCTATTGGCATTGCTTTTGCCGGGAATGCTGTGGGAGATATTTTACTTTTCTGGCTGACGCGTTATCAAAAATCTATGATGGTTGAGGGGCTTAGAAAACACAGAAGAAAACTGGCACTTTCGCATATATTGATGAAAAAGCATGGGGATTGGGTGATTTTTATTCAAAAATTTATCTACGGGCTGAAGACTGTTGTGCCTATTGCTATTGCTTTGACGAAGTATGACTTTAAAAAGTTTGCGATTTTAAATGTTTTTGCAGCAGCTATCTGGGCTTTGGCTTTTGGGCTTTCAAGTTATTATTTTGGAGCGGCTTTGAGTAAGTTTGCAATGTTTATAAATGATAATAAATGGCTTGCACCTGTGATATTAGTAACGATTGGCGGAGCTGTGTGGCTCTACATGGAGAAAGCCACAAAGAAAAAGAAGAAAAAGTAGAAAAACTTTTTAGTTTTCTACTTTTGGTCCTGCAGCAGAGAAGTCAAACTCACTGTCTGCATCCTGGTATCTTTTAAAGTTCTCTTCAAACATACCTGCTAAGTTGTCACGTGTTGCATCGAAAGCTGCTTTGTCTTCCCAAGAATTTCTAGGGTTTAACAAATCAGGGTTGATATTACCTAATGTTTTTGGAACTTGAAGTCTGAAAGTTTTCGTTGTGTCAAATTCAGAGTTATTGATAGAACCGTCTAAGATAGCATTGATACATGCACGCGTATCTTTAAGGCTCATGCGTTTTCCAACGCCATAACCACCACCTGCCCATCCTGTATTTACAAGGTAGACATTTACATTATGCTTATCGATTTTTTCACCAAGAAGTTTTGCATAAACGGTTGGGTGCAGTGTCATAAAAGCTTCACCGAAACATGCAGAGAATGTTGCAACCGGCTCAGTGATACCGCGCTCAGTTCCTGCAACTTTTGCAGTGTAACCACTTAAGAAGTAGTACATTGCCTGTTCACGTGTAAGTTTTGAAACAGGAGGTAAAACACCAAAAGCATCTGCTGAAAGGAAGATGATATTTTTTGGATGTCCTGCCATAAGGTCAGGTTTGTGGTTTTGTATATGTTCTATTGGGTAGGAGACACGTGTATTTTCTGTCTTGCTAGCATCTTCATAATCAACTTCACCATCACCATACATAACAACGTTTTCTAAAAGTGCATCTTTTCTGATGGCACCATAGATTTCCGGTTCACTTTTTGCATCAAGGTTGATGACTTTTGCATAGCAACCGCCCTCGAAGTTAAAGACACCGTGGTCATCCCAACCATGCTCATCATCACCGATAAGTGCACGGTGCGGATCTGTTGAAAGGGTAGTTTTTCCGGTACCGCTGAGACCGAAGAAAAGAGCTGTATCATTATCTTCTCCTACATTTGCAGAACAGTGCATAGAGAGTTTTCCATCAAGAGGTAACCAATAGTTCATCATAGAGAAGATGCCTTTTTTAAGCTCTCCACCATACCATGTCCCACCAATAATGGCTATATTTCTCTCTATATCAAAAAGAACAAAAACTTCAGAGTTCATGCCATGCTCTTTCCATTTGTCATTGACAGCTTTACAGGCATTTAAAACTGTAAAGTCAGATTTAAACACTTCTAATTCTGCAGGAGTAGGACGGATGAACATATTTTTAACAAAGTGTGACTGCCATGCAATCTCTGTTACAAAACGAATAGACTTTTTAGAAGCTGGACTTGCCCCGCTGTAAACATCAGTAACATAGAGATCTTTACCAGAGAGTTGCTCACGTGAGAGCTCTAAAAGTTCATTGAAAATCTCTTCACTTATCTTTTGATTTACATCACCCCATGCTATATATTGGTTTGATGGTGCGCGATCTACAAAATATTTATCTTTTGGGCTACGGCCTGTAAAGATTCCTGTGTCAACAGCTGTTGCACCACTTTTTGTTTCGCTTACTTCACCATTTTCCAGCTCATGTTTGATAAGTTCTTCATAACTAATGTTATGATAAATTTTACCCACATTTGTAAGCCCTAACTCTTCTAATTGTACTTTCATGATTTACCTTGTGGCATATATAATAATTGATATAATTTATAATATCATCTGTGATTGAAATTATACTACGTATATACCTAAATTAAAAGTAAAATGTTTAGAATATTCCAATATTTAATATAAAAAATTACTTTAAGAAAATTTCGCTAAAATTCTACTCTATATTTAAATGTTCGGGTAGCTCAGGGGTAGAGCACTTCGTTGACATCGAAGTGGTCGGAGGTTCAAATCCTCTCTCGAACACCATCTCTCTCAAAAATAAAATCTATATATGACACATAAATTAAAAAATACGTCCAAGTTCGTTTCAGGATGTTGAAAAAGAAAAAGATAATGAAGAAATTTTGGTGGAGACGTCCGGGATTGAACCGGAGTCCTAGAGCCAACTATCTATGGCGTCTACATGCTTAGAAAGGTTGTTAAATCTCATCTTGCTTCACACAACCTGCAAAGCTACACAAGACCAGCCTCGTTTTTCATCAGGAGCTGAGACAGACTCAAGATATATCTAAATGAAGGGTTATACTTCAAAATCCTGCTTATTTAGAATCCACAGGTGAAGCAGCCCGTCCTCTTTAAGAGGGGGTAAAACTTAAGCTACTGCTAAAGCTGGGCGATAATTTGTATTGTTTGCATTTATTGCAATGTGAGCCGTATAACGGAGTTGCTCAGTCCGACATGCAACCATAAACTATTGACTCCAGTCGAAGCCATATCGTCCCCAAATTGTTCTTTTTAAGAACATATAATATTATATCAAAGATTCTGTTTTTTGTCTATTAGTGTTTTGGGATTTGATATAAAGAAAAGGTGGTGGCCTGTCTCGGAATCGAACCAAGGACACAGTGATTTTCAGTCACTTGCTCTACCGACTGAGCTAACAGGCCATCTTTTAAAGAGCGAAATTATAGCTTGTAAGTACTGAAAGTAAGCTTATGCCTATCGCAGCGGTATAGACCATTTTTTATAATAGGCAAGGAGTCTGAGTGAAAGTGCTGCGACAAAAAGGGCAGTAATCACTGTAAAACTCATAAGGTTTTGCTGATGGAGCAGGTATAAAACAAGAGCAATAAGAATGGATACTGTGCCATAAAATCCTGTCTTTAAAACAAAAGGTACTTCATTGATGATGACATCACGTGCAATTCCTCCGCCCACTGCGGTGATGAAAGACATAGCAATCACACCGGCCAAATTAAATCCGGCATCCAGTGCAATAAGTGCACCGGAGATACTAAAAGAGACAAGACCGATGGAGTCGCTTAAAATGAAAAGCGGTTTGTTCTCAAGTGAGTTTCTTTTGTGAAATTTAAAAATGATAAGCAAAAGCATGACAACAATGACAATGAGTGCAGGATAGGTATGTGAAAAAGTAAAAGGAACTTTGTTCACGGTAATGTCACGAATAATTCCTCCTCCCAGAGCCGTTAAAAAAGTAGCGATGAGTACCCCTAAGAGGTCAAGATTATTGCGTACAGCTACAAAAAAACCACTCATGGTAAAGGCGATAATACCAATATACTCTGCTAGCTCAAACATTTTGCAAGACCTTCGATGATGGCTGTCTTTTCAAGTACTTTAATGCGTTGTTCCAAGCTTTCAACCGTTTCGTTTTCATCTAAAAGAAGTGCCTTTTGAAGAATGATTGCACCTTCATCGTAATTTTCATTCACTTCATGAATAGTTACTCCGCTGAGTGTTTCGCCACTTGCTATGACTGCTTCATGTACATATCTGCCATACATTCCCGCACCGCCAAATTTTGGTAAAAGTGCAGGATGAGAGTTTATGATTTTAAAGTTTTGTGTAATTTTTGGAGATATTTTTTTCATATAACCTGCGAGGAAAATGATGTCAATATTTTTTTGCTGCAGTGTAATGAAAAGTTCCTCATCGGCATTCATATGCGTGTTTACATTGATAAGTTTTGACTCTATATTGTAAGCTTCGGCTTTTTGTAGGATTTTTGCATTTGTGTTGTTGGAGATGACGAGAGCGAGTTCTACAGTGACTAACTCTTTGTTAGCAATAGCACTGTAGATGGCATCGAAGGCACTACCGTTATGTGAGGCTAAAAGAGCAAGTTTCATTATCTGATTTTCAAGCTTATAAGTGCCAAAATATTTGAGAGTACAGCGATAATCCAAAATCGAACAATGATTTTATTTTCTGCCCATTTTTTCATCTCAAAGTGATGGTGTATGGGTGCCATAAGGAAGACTCTCTTTTGCCGGAGTTTAAAGCTTCCCACTTGTAAAATGACTGAAAGCGTCTCAATAACAAAGATGGAGCCAATGAGTAGCAGTAGAATTTCACTTTTTGAGATGATGGCAAGGTAGCCTAAAAATGCACCTATGGTCAGTGAACCGCTGTCCCCCATAAAAACTTCGGCAGGGTGGCAGTTATACCAAAGAAATCCTGTCAATGCACCAATGAGCGCACTTGCGATGATGGCGACCTCACTTACCTCAAAATGCGGCATTAAAAGGTAGGAGCTTATTTTGACATTTCCTGTAATATAAATGATGATACTAAATGATGTTAATGCAATGATGGAAGGTACTGTTGCCAGTCCGTCAAGTCCGTCTGTGAGATTGACCGCATTGGAAGTTGAGATGATAACTAAAATCCAGAGAAGTATGGCAAAAGCACCCATATCTATGACAGGATTCTTTAAAAATGGAACATAGAGGTCTGTGTTAAAGTCTGCAAAAAAACATAAAAAAGCGGCGACTGCAAAGGCAGATATAATCTGCAGGGCAAGTTTTGTGCGTGCTTTAAATCCTGCAAGGTTTTCACTTTTTTTAATTTTTGCAAAGTCATCATAAAAACCGATAAGAGAAAAAAGAACAAGTGTTAATATGGCACCTAAAGCGTAGTAATTATCAAGACGGATAGTCAAAAGTGAAGCAAGAAGCGTTGCCCCGATAAATACAATTCCGCCCATCGTAGGTGTTGAACGTTTTTCCTGATGTCTCTCAGGTGCCCAGTCGTTAATTGGTTGGACACTCGATGTTCTTTGTGCCCATCTAATAAATTTCGGTAAAAGGTAAAGTGTTAAACAAAGTGCTATGAAAAAAGCGACTCCGGCACGGATAGTAATGTATCCTAAAATGTTAATATCGAGAAAATCATGTAACCAATAAAGCAAATTTATTTCCTGTTCATTTATAAAATTAAAGTGACATTATAGTATAATCCGCAAACGAATTATTAATAGAAAATTTATAGCAGGATAGTTGTATTGAGTAAAAAAGCAATATTGGTCATTACAGACGGCATAGGGTTTTGTGCAAAGACAGAGCATAATGCCTTTTACAATGCGAAAAAACCAACCTATGACAGACTTTTTAAAGAAGTTCCGCACTCTCTCATAGATACTTTTGGTTTGAGTGTCGGACTTCCAGAGGGACAGATGGGGAACTCTGAAGTAGGGCATATGAGCATAGGCAGCGGAAGGGTTTTGTATCAGGATTTAGTAAAGATATCTTTGGCGCTGCAAGAGGGAACGTTAGAAGCAAATGAAGTGCTACAAGCGCTTTTTTCTAAAAGTGACAGACTCCATCTTATTGGACTTATGAGTGACGGCGGCGTGCATTCACACATTGACCATTTTATGGGAATAGCTGACATCGCTGCAAAAAACGGCAAGAAAGTCTTTTTACATCTTATTACTGATGGAAGGGATGTCTCACCGACTTCTGCAAACAAGTACATAGAAAAGGTGAAAGAGCATTTAAATGAAAATGTTACGATTGCTACAATTTCCGGTCGTTTTTATGCAATGGACAGAGATAATAGATGGGCGAGAATCAAGCGTGCTTATGATGCGATTGTCAATGCTGAACCAAAAACATCTATGTCTGCTGAAGCTTACATCGGGCACTCTTATGCACAAGGGGAGACAGATGAATTTGTTGAACCAACTGCATTTGCAGGGTATAACGGAATGCAAGACGGGGATGCAGTTTTAACTATAAACTTTAGAAGTGATCGAATGCGTGAGATGGTTACTGCACTTGCTTCGGAGGAATTTTCCGAGTTTGAGCATAAAGATATTAAAGTGCATTTGGCAACGATTACAGAGTATGATAAAAGTTTTAACTATCCGGTACTCTTTAAAAAAGAGCCGCCGAAAAATACACTGGCAGAAGTCATTTCTAATGCAAATCTCAGACAGCTCCATACGGCTGAGACAGAAAAATATGCACATGTAACATTCTTTTTAAATGGTGGAATAGATGAGCCTTATGCAAATGAAACACGGGTGCTTATTCCTTCTCCGAATGTAAAAACATATGATATGCAACCGGAAATGAGTGCAGATAAAGTGGGTGATGCTGTTTTGTCCGCTCTGGATGAAGGATATGACTTTATCGTTGTTAATTTTGCAAATGGAGATATGGTAGGGCATACCGGAGATTTTGAAGCAGCAAAAAAAGCGGTTGAGACAGTGGATGCCGAGCTTGGTCGTATCTGGAGTAAAGCAAAAGAGAATGATTATGCATTTGTATTGACTTCAGACCATGGGAACTGTGAAGAGATGCGGGATGATGCAGGCAATGTACTTACAAATCACACAGTCGGAAAAGTATGGTGTTTTGTAGATGCTCAGGGTGTTGAAAAAGTGGAAAATGGTGCTCTGAATAACATTGCACCGACAGTGCTCAAACTGATGGATGTAGCAATTCCTTCAGAGATGGACCATAGTCTAGTTTAATTAATAAGAAGGAATAGAATTATATGAAATTTAGTGGAAAAAATGTTCTAGTAACAGGTTCAAGTCGTGGTATCGGTGCGGAGATTGCAAAAGTGTTGGCAGGATATGGTCTCAAAGTCTGGGTAAATTATAGAAGCGGTGCAGCTGAGGCGGATACAGTAAAAGATGCGATTGAAGCTGCTGGTGGAGAGGCCGCTGTTATTGGGTTTGATGTAAGTGATGAAGTGGCATTCATTGATGCGGTAAAAACAATCGTAGCGAGTGACGGAGAACTTTCATACCTTGTAAACAATGCAGGTATTACAAATGATAAACTAGCACTTCGTATGAAAACAGAAGATTTTATGTCTGTAATCAATGCAAACTTGACATCGGCATTTATTGGTTGTCGAGAATTTTTTAAAGCAGCTCGCAAGAAAAAATTTGGTTCGGTTGTAAATATCGCTTCCATCGTCGGTGAGACAGGAAACGGCGGACAGACAAATTATGCGGCATCAAAAGGCGGTGTGATTGCGATGACAAAATCATTCGCAATTGAAGCAGCAACAAGCGGCATTCGATTTAACACCGTTACGCCTGGATTTATTGCAACTGAGATGACAGATGTGCTGAGTGATGAGGTAAAGAAAAGTTTTACAGATAAGATTCCTATGAATCGTTTTGGAAACCCAGCGGAGGTTGCAGAAGCAACAGCATTTTTACTTTCAGACAGCTCTTCATATATTACAGGCGAAACACTCAAAGTAAACGGTGGAATGAATATGGCATAAAATAATTAATTTTTTTTGTTTTGTTTCCAATTCAATTAAGATAATTATGCTATAATTACGAGATTTTAAACTTAAAGACAGGAGCTATAATGGCACTTTTAGACGATATTAAAGAAGTAGTAGTTGAACAACTAAGCGTGAGCCCGGACGAGGTAAAAGAAGATTCAAAATTTGTAGAAGATTTGGGTGCAGATAGCCTTGATGTAGTAGAATTAGTAATGGCTCTTGAAGAAAAATTCGATATCGAAATTCCTGATGATGAAGCTGAGAAGATTCAAACTGTGCAAGATGTTGTTAACTATATAGAAAAGAAATAGTCGTAATTTACTTAAGCCAAGAAGTAAAAACTTCTTGGAAGTAAATATTTTTAGTAGTTAATTTGACGATTAATTTTTAAAAGTATTTTATATTTTATGGAGAGTGTATATGAAAAGAGTAGTAGTTACCGGTCTTGGTATGATAAATTCTGTTGGAAATGATAAAGAGAGTGCATTTAAAGCAATATGTGAAGGTGAGTGTGGAATAGATACTATTACTCTTTTTGACCCTGAAGCATTTAGTGCAAGAATTGCAGGAGAAGTAAAGGATTTTGACCCGGCAACTGTTATGCCTCCTAAAGAAGTTAAAAAAGCAGACAGATTTATTCACCTAGGGCTTAAAGCTGCACAAGAAGCAATGGCCGATGCTGCGATTTCAGAAGATACTGATATGGATAGATTTGGTGTCTCAGCAGGTTCTGGTATTGGCGGTCTTCCATCAATCGAGAGAAACTCAATTATTCTAGATGCTCGTGGACCAAGACGTATCTCTCCTTTCTTTATTCCGGGCGCGCTTGTAAATATGTTAGGCGGATTTGTCTCTATTTCACATGGAACAAAAGGTCCAAATCTCTCATCAGCAACTGCTTGTGCCGCTGGTACACATGCTGTAAGTGAAGCATGTAAAACAATCATATGCGGCGGAGCGGACAAGATGTTAGTTGTGACTGCTGAATCTGCTGTAACAGGCGTAGGCGTTGGTGGATTTGCTGCTATGAAAGCACTCTCCACAAAAAATGATGACCCTAAGCATGCTTCACGTCCATTTGATGCTGACCGTGATGGTTTTGTAATGGGTGAAGGTGCAGGTGCACTTATTTTAGAGATATATGAAGATGCAGTGGCTCGTGGAGCGAAAATTTATGGTGAAATCGTAGGTTTTGGTGAAAGCGGTGATGCAAATCACATTACTACTCCATCTTTAGATGGTCCTGCACGCGCAATGAAGGCAGCCTATACAATGGCAGGCGAGCCAAAACTTGATTATGTAAATGCACACGGAACTTCTACTCCTGTTAATGATAAAAATGAAACTTTGGCACTTAAAGGTCTGCTTGGCGGCAAAGAAAACTGTCCTCCAATGAGTTCTATTAAAGGTCAAATTGGTCACTGTCTTGGTGCAGCCGGTGGCATTGAAGCAGTAACGTGTTTAATGGCTATGAGAGATGGCATTATTCCTCCAACGATTAACTATGAGACACCGGATGAAAACTGTGACCTTGATTATGTAACAGAGGGTGCGAGAAAAGCAGACTTGAATGTTGTTATGTCTAACTCTTTTGGTTTTGGTGGAACTAACGGCGTTCTTATTTTCAAAAAAATCTAATAAGGATTTAATTTGGCTACATACTTAGACTTCGAATATAAGATTAAATTTATTCAAGAAGATATTATCTCTGCACAGGTTCGTCATGATTATACGGCTGTTGAAGAGTTAAAAAAGAAATTAGACAAAGAAGTTGAAAAGATTTATAAAAATCTTTCTGACTTCCAAAAACTGCAGCTTGCACGTCATCTCGATCGTCCTTATGCACTTGACTATATCAATCTTATAATGAAAGATAAGTATGAGATTCATGGAGACAGACATTTCCGTGATGATGCAGCAATTATGTGTTATATGGGTTATATCGGTGATGAAAAAGTGGTTGTCATCGGTGAGCAAAAAGGGCGCGGAACAAAAAACAAGCTCAAGCGTAACTTTGGTATGCCACACCCTGAAGGCTACAGAAAAGCACTTCGTGCTGCGAAACTTGCAGAGAAGTTTAACCTTCCTCTTTTAATGCTCATTGACACTCCGGGTGCATATCCTGGAATCGGTGCCGAAGAGAGAAATCAATCAGAAGCAATTGCTAGAAATCTTTTAGAGCTAGCAGAACTTAAAACACCTACCATCTCTATAGTAATTGGTGAAGGTGGTTCCGGTGGTGCTCTTGCTATTGGTGTAGCTGATAAGTTTGCGATGATGCGTTATTCTATTTTTAGTATTATCTCTCCTGAGGGTTGTGCTGCAATTCTTTGGAATGACCCTAAAAAAGTGGAAACAGCTACAAATGCTCTTAAAATTACATCACAGGATTTAAAAGACCTTGATTTAATTGATGACATCATCAATGAGCCTCTCATTGGTGCACACCGTGAAAAAGAAGCAGCTGCTTCTGCTATTGCCGACTACTTTTTAGAAGAAGTGGCTAAATTAAAAGCGATGAGTGAAGAGGAACGTATGGATGCACGCTATGCAAAACTTACGAAACCGGGTGCTTTCGCAGAATTAGAAATAACCCCAGCGGTATAAAAGCCTCCCTCTAAATCTTTACCAGAGGGTCAAATTTCGGTCTCTTTAGCCTTTTTGACTCTTTTGAAAATCGTATGATATCTTCAACTGTTTCTATATTCTCATCTAAATTTTTCAGTGACAGTAAAAAAAGTCCATATGTTGTCAGCACATCACTCATAGCACGATGATGTGTCGCATTTGGATTGAGATTGAGTGCATCATTGAGGTATGAGAGTGCATAACGGTAGGATACTATTGTCCGCTCGGCAAGTGCAAGAGAGCAGAGGCTTCTGTTTAACAGTGGTTCAAGCCCAATCTTTTGCATGCTTTTTGAGATAAACATATAATCAAACTTAACATCATGCGCTATAAAGATGGCATTGCCGAGAAAGAGTTTGAATTTTTTTAATACTTCAGGCAGTGGGGGAGCATCTTTTGTGTCTTCGACTTTAATGCCTGTTATCTCTGTAATGTGAGGATTAATCTCTTTTGCATGCACCAAAGACTCAAATCTATCAATAATTATGCCGTCTCGTACTTTTACTGCTGCAAGTTCGATGATCTGATGTTTTTCTATTTTTGAACCGTTCGTCTCTATATCTACTATACAAAATTCTGCCTCTTTGAGAGGGACGAAGGCTGTATTAAAATAGTAATAGCCTTGATGCTTCACGAGGCTTAAGCCCTGTGCTTGCCAAAGTTCAAGAGAGAGTTCAAGTTCATGCTCTAGTTGGTCTTTTAATGTTTTGAGTGAAAGACCACGTGTTGCAAGACGCGAGACACTTTTTGCATCAAGATTTATGTTATGAATGAGCATTAACGATAAAATCCTTTACTTTTTGGGCATCTTTAATGCCATGTTCTTTTTCAACACCGCTACTGACATCAACACCATAAAAGCTATATGGCTTGAGTGCAGCAATATTCTTAGGAGATAAGCCACCCGCAAGAATAATTTTTGAGCAGTCCACACCATCAAACCACTCTAAATTTATACGCTTGCCTGCCCCGCCATATGCTTCGCAATAAGCATCTACAAGTCTATATTCATCGGCATATTTTTCTATATCTTCTTTAGCTTGTGCCCGTATAACTTTAATGTGAGGGATTGTGAGTGCATCATAAAGAGAGGGCTTTGCTTCAAAATGAATTTGTGCCAAGGTGGCACCAACTCTGTAGCATGTTTCATTAATTGTCTCTGCATCGGCATTGACAAAAAGAGCGACTTTCTCTACAAAAGGAGGCAGTTTTTTAATGATATCTTCTGCCTGCGTGAGCGTAACAAAACGGGGGGATTTTTCATAAAAGACAAAACCAAGTGCATCAGCACCGGCATCTATTGCCATCATGGCATCTTTATAGGATGTTATACCGCAGATTTTTGTACGCATTAGATTTGCAGACTCTTAATAGCCTTGGCACGATTTTCATGTTTAAAGACATAACTACCGGCTACAACTACATCAACACCTGCATCTTTAAGGGCTTGAATATTCTTATCGCTCACGCCGCCATCCACTTCTATGAGACATTTAGGATTGAGACGTCTACGCATCTCATCTAACTTCATCGCTTTTGGAATGACCGTATCTATAAAACTCTGTCCTCCAAATCCAGGATTGACACTCATGAGCAGTACCATGTCCAAATCACCTAAGATGTACTCTAACTCTTGGGGGATTGTATTTGGATTTAAAACGATAGCGGGTTTAATGCCATACGAACGTATTTTTTGGATAAGTCTGTGCGGGTGCTTCTCCTCTTCTATATGAAAAGAGATATATTTGGGTTTTAGGGGTGCGAACAGCTCTACAAAAAAAGTATTGTTTTGCACCATCAAATGGATATCTAAAGGTTTTGTAGCAGCTTTTGCAACTGCTGAGACTACAACAGGCCCAATGGTAAGATTTGGCACAAAATGACCGTCCATAACGTCAACATGGACTAAATCACAGCCACCTTGACAAATTTCTGCAACATCACGTGCAAGGTTTCCAAAATCAGCCGATAAAATACTTGGTGCTACTTTCATCATAAACTTTTCCTTTTCTTCGTGAAATTATAGTCTGATGTAACTTTTATCTAGTTAAGAAGAAGAGAAAATTGTCATTATTGAAGTTCAAATCAACCTGTACGCCTTTTTTATCCTGTGCAATCTCTAAAAGACTTTCAACATTTGGATAGGTACGTGGGAGCGTGATATTTACATTGATTTTTTCATCTGAGAGAAGTGTTTTTACCTTTCCCCCAACGATGTTGACAAGTTCGGCCAGGGTATCTAAAATGAGCTCTTTATCTTCTGTCTCTTCTCCTATTAAAAGCTCACAGGCTTTTTTCGCGATTCCCTCAGGAAAGACAAGAATAATCATACCGTCAATATCTCCATAAAAACCGATGGAACTTGCGATTTTATTTTCTTTGTTTGTTATTTCTATTTTATCAATCTTTACAGCTTCTTTGAGTGCCTCTGAATTAGTCATCATCTCTATCGTAGCCACTGTGGCATCGATAAAGTTGGGTATTTCGGTCACTATCTCTTTATTGATGATGCGTTTGCTTTTAATGGCAGCGGCAGAACTAGCACCCAACTCCTCTAAAAGCTCTTTGTCTCCAAGAATATCATCCATCTGTTCAAAAAACATGATACCGGCATCTTCAAGTGTCTCTTTAAAAGTGAGTGGTGTCTTCTCAAAGGACATACCGACAAAGCAGATGGTAGCATTGTACTCTGCTGCCGTGGAGGCAAGTTTTGAGAAAAAATTAAGTGCATGAATGTTCATACTAACGACTTTATAGGTATCGAAAATAAAGAGTCGAAATCCAACATTGAGTGAGTTGTTATGATAAGCAATGTTAAAAGTATTGCCAATTTCTGCATCTAAAAAAGAGGAGACTGTGTAGATGATGGCATTACCTGTGACACGGGTTGCGACCTTTTGTCCCATCTGCCCTAAAAAGGTATCATCAATGATGACATCATAGGCATTTTCAGCCTTTGCTTTTTCATCAAACTCCTCTTTTGTCTGCGCTACAATAGGATTGTGCCCATTGTCATGCAATTCGATTGCCATGGCTGCGCGTTGTGATTTGTCATCACTGTAAACGAGAACATTTTTACTTTGATTTTTAAAACTTGCAGAAAAAAGCGTTGCAGCTTCTTGTGTTTTAAAGAGTGAAAACATCAACTCGTCATTGTAAAATTTTATGATAGTCTTATACTTTTTTGTATCATAGTCACAAAAACCTACGATGATATGGTTGGCTGCTCGAACTTTTTGAAAAAGTTTTACGAAAGTATCGAGTCCGTTGCGATTAAAAAAGATGACTTTTTTCAGAGAGACGAGAATCATGTCACAGTTGAGTTGAATTGTTGCTTCGATATCTTCAATATTTAAAAGAGAAGCGCTTGATGTTCCATCGAGAAAACCTTGCGGACGAAAAACACCGACACCGTCTTTTACTACTGCTCTCATCCTATCTCCATTACATCTGAAAATTCATCATAAATATCTGCAACATAGTCTATCTGAAAATCTATGAAATCATTTAAATCGGCTTCAATAAATTCTGCTTTTGAGAGTGTGAAAAAGAGAAGCAGGTGCATCCATTTGCCAAGCTGGTCTATTTTCTCATTATCAGAGGGTTTTACGCCGCTTGCAGCTTGAATGATTTGAGGTATCTCTTCATTCATTTCCCACTTCTGTGCGATTCGCTCACATATGTCAAACAAATCCACAGAGCAGAGCCTTTTTAAAATAGTGTTAAGGTCTATATTGTGCACACTGCGTAACAGTTTGACATCATTGATCTTTTCACAAAAGAGCGCTTCAGAAACTATGATACTTGCCGGTAGCAGGGATATGGCACTCTCTGTCTCTTTATCATCAATGCCCAGATGCTGCAAAATTTTCTGCCAGCCAATGGAGAGCTCATCCTGCAAATTGCTAAAAGAACTTTTGTTGAGTTGAAAAAGTTGCCATTTCGTCGGAGAGAGCAGGGTAAGCATATAGTTATATACTGTCTGTTGTGCGCGGGATACTCCTAAAATGCCGAAGATTTGTGCTACATCACTCACTTCACTTCTAAAACCATAGATAGGTTTGTTCACAAGATCTTTGAGGTAGCTGCTCAGTGCCATGTCTTCTTTTGCTGCCTTGGCAGCTTTGGGTAAATCACCGGCATTTAAAGCAAAAATAGTCTCACGCAACGCTTTTGGAGAAGGCGGAATTTTTTTTATAAATGCATCAATCTTTTCTTGTGTTATCAAAATTATATACTTTCTGTTGAATATTGTATATTTTAGCTACAATAATATAAAAGGATTATAAAATTGTAGCAATAATTGTAAATAGCTTTGGCTTAAGTTGAAGTTTTGCTTTAGTTTGGTACAATTCGCAACTTTAAAATATCATTCAAGGATACTCAAATGGCAAGAAGATGTGCTATTAGCGGCAAAGGCCCTATGAGTGGGAACAATGTGTCTCACGCAAAAAACAGAACGAAACGTCGTTTTTTATTAAACCTAAGAACAGTGCGTATCACGTTAGAAGATGGTACTACGAAAAAAATTAAGATTTCTGCAAGAGAATTACGCACACTTAAGAAAAATTCGTAAACTTTAGGAATCAATTTGAATCTTTTAGAAAGGATTCGTAAATTCTTAAATTGGGAGATTGCTCCCAAACCAGATAGAGAACTTCTTCCTGAAGTTTACCCACACTTAAAAGCTTTCCGCTTACCTCTCATACTTACTGTAGTTGTTATGCTCGTTGGAACTATAGGCTATGTCCTTATAGATAGTTTTACGATTATTGATGCAATTTATCAAACAGCGATTACCTTTACAACTGTTGGATTTGGAGAGATTGCTCCCATTTCACCTGCAGGAAGAATCTTTACAATTAACTTGATCATTGCCGGTTTTGCAGTCTTTTCAAGTGCGGTAGGTATCTTGGTAGCAGAGATAAATAAAGGGCATATCGTTGCCATACTAAAGGAGCGAAGAATGTTGTATAAAATCGCAAGGCTTAAAAAGCATTTTGTTGTTTGTTATCATAATGACTATACCATTGAAGTGACAAAACAACTTCGTAAAAATCACATTCCTTTTATCGTGATTGATCCCAGGCCTGAGATACATGAGTGGGCTGTAGAGTTTAGATATCCCCAATATCTTCAGGCAGAGCCTCACGCAGAGCTCGCAATGCTTAAAGCACACCTCTCCTCTGCAAAAGGGCTGATAACGCTCTCAGACTCAATCGCAGATAATATTGCACTGATTGCCTCTGTACGACTTTTTGAAAAAGAGCACTTTCTTCCTCGTCCTTACTATGTCATCTCTGCAGCGGAGTCCATGAGTGATGTGGAAAAACTTAAAAAGCTTGGAGCAGACACGGTTGTCAGTCCTACAAAACTGACAGCGCAGCGTGTGAGTGCCATGGCAGCACGTCCTGATATGGAGAATCTGCTTGAAGAGTTTTTGTATAAAAGCGATAACCCTTTAGATATGCAGGAGATTGAAGTACCTCGCTACTCTTGGGCCGTACTTAAAAAACTTAAAGAGACACACATTCGCGAGATTGCCAACACTTCGATTGTAGGTATGACAAAAAAAGATGGAAAATTTGTCAGTATGCCAAAAGGGGACACACTTGTTATGAGTGAATCCAAACTTTTAGTCATAGGCACACAAGAGGGTATAAAAATAACAAGAGATTTATTGAAAAAAAGAGTGAAGCCGAAGGAGTTGAAATTTGTATAAATTAGTAGAAGTAAAGAGCGGTGTCTGTGCTGCTGAGGGTTTTTTTGCGGATGGCGTGAGTGCCGGTTTAAAATCAGGAAATGCAAAAGATATGGCATTTGTTTACTCCCAAGAGATGTGTGAGATAGCTTCTGTCTTTACAACAAATAAAATGGCAGCGGCGCCTATTCGACATTTCAAGGCAAAAGGGAATTTTCAAACGAATTTTGTGCTTATAAATTCCAAAAATGCCAATGCGATGACAGGTAAAGCCGGCATTTCTGATATTGATGAAATTTTGGCAACACTTCCGACTTGCGTGAGCAATCCGGTGATGAGTTCAACGGGTGTTATCGGTGTGCGCATCCCAAAAGAAAAAATCATTCAGAGTGCAAAACTTTTTGATCTGAGCCAATGTGAGCCTCATGCCGCAGCAACGGCGATAATGACAACAGACAGTTTCTCAAAAGAAAAAGCATTCAGAGTTGAACTCGCAGACGGAAGTTCATTTCACATTGGCGCGATGGCTAAAGGGGCAGGAATGATTAACCCTGCTATGGCCACGATGCTCTGTTTTATTACTACGGATGCAAAAGTCTCAAAAAGTGAAATGCAGGCAATTTTAGAGAGAGCAACTCTGACAACTTTTAATGCCGCAAGCGTAGATGGTGACACCTCTACAAATGACACGGTAATGCTGTTGAGTAACGCTCAATCAGATACATACAATGCAGAAGCTTTTGAAGCGGCACTGCATGAAATAATGAGATTTTTAGCCCGTGAGATGGTACGCGACGGAGAGGGCGCAACTAAGCTTGTAACCTATAACGTGACAGGTGCAAAAGATGATGCTGAGGCAGAAATCGTTGCAAAAGCGCTCTCAAACTCACTGCTTGTCAAGACGGCACTTTACGGTGAAGACCCAAACTGGGGAAGAATTGCTTCAACGGTTGGAGCAAGTGGTGCAGAGGCTTATGAAGAAAAACTTACAATCTCTTTTGAAGATGTTTGTGTTTATAAAAAAGGGGAGCTCTTTTTTGATGCCACGATGGAAGCCAAAGCCGCGAGCGTGATGAAAAAAGGGAGTTTTACAATCTCATGTGATTTAGGCATAGCAGATGGAGTTTTTGAAGCATACGGCTGCGACTTGGGATATAAATATGTGGAGATTAATGCCGATTATAGGACTTAGGTGTCAATTATTAGGAATAAAAGTTATTTGATAATTTACAGTATTTAAGAATTCTTATAATCACACAAAACATTCTAATATTTCATATTGAAATGAATTTCCTAGTAAATTTAAAATTCTTTCTAATAATTAAATAATTTGTATAAATTGTCATGTTTGTTGTAATAAATATGACAATTAACAATATAATTACAAATTACTAAATATTTTCTATATCTTTCCCTCGTTCCCATTCTCTGAATGGGAATGCATACTAAACATCATAACAAAATATGAAGTTCCCACACGAAGTATGGGAACGAGATGAAATTTCTCCTTAAGCTTCGTAATCCTTTTTAAACTCAACATATCTTTTTGCAGAAGTGTAGAGCTCTGCAACCTCTTAGTCATTGAGTTCTCTGACAACTTTTGCAGAAGAGCCGATAATGAGCAACGGGATGAAAATATATTTCCTATTAAAAATCATTCATTGTGTTAAATTCTATGTTTTATAAAAAATTATGATAATATCTTAGATTATAAAAAAAGACTCATTTTTACAAACCTGTAACAATCTAAAAGTACATAGAAAAATTAGTCTAAAATATTTGCACGAAAACAGATAGATATAGAACAAATGGGAAGAGTGTTAGGTGTGATGAAAAGAAATAATTGTCAAATAGAGGCGGTATAATGGAGACAACAAATACGATTTTAAAGATTCTTCCTTTTATAAGCATCCTATTAATTTTTATAGTATGGATTCAAAATAGACGAAAGAAAAAGTTAGGTATTAAAGAAGAGGAAAAATCCTCAAAACTCAAACAATGGTTTAAAACAACAGAAGTTTATAAAATATTTGTTGAGAGGGCAAGCTTAAGACCATCATCTCTGCTCTTTTATTGGTTTTTTGTTTTTCCTTCCTTCCTACTTTTTATTGGTGCTATAGTATTAGTAAACCAGAAGCCTTATATTTCTTTGAAGGATATGAATAAAATTGAAGGTTATCTTACAAAAGTAGTATGGATAAAAGCGGGTAGAGGAGATGATTATATAAAACTAAAAAAAGATGATGGAAATGAAGATGCCTATCTAATACTTTTAGATAAAAAAACTGTTCAAGAACTTTCAAAGATTATAGGAAAGAGAGTAACAGTTTTTTCTTATCAAAAATATTATTTCAATATTATAGGTACTCAGCATATTGCGGAAATAAAATATCAGGATAAATTTTTAGTAGGTTATGATCATGAAACTTATACAAAAAATCATAGCATGATAGAGAGTTTTTTTTATAGTACATGGTTCGGCTTAAAAATAGCCCTTATAGGCTTTTTCTTTATCTTCTTACTCAATTATGAAGAGAAACCAATTCATAGGCTCAACAGAATGAAAAAATACTTAAAAAATAAACAAAAAGAGGAAAAATAAAATGGCACATATTGTTTTAGGATTTCATTATTATTTAAAATTAAGTCAAAATTAAATATCCCTCGTTTGTATAATACATCTAACCACTCAAGAAGAGTATAATCATACTCAAAGAGTCGGTTTGATGTAGATTGATTTTCTCGTTGAAGCCGTTATAATTATGATGAGCCTGTATGGGAGCTAAATTG
>JALUWT010000034.1 GCA_027019325.1 Sulfurimonas sp. | reverse complement strand
ATGGACGTGCGGGCTAAATGGGTCGTTGTCGTTCCTGTAATCGGTCTCTTCGAGTGGGGTTATCTCTCTTCCGTAGAATGCGGAGTTTGTAATGTGTTTTTGGCCGGTTGCGATAATTGTTAGCATCTTCTTTATCTCTCTAAGGGCGTTGGTTTCTTTTTCGGTAAATAGGCCGTCTTTCTGGAGTTGGGTTAAGGCAATCTTGTATAGGGTCTTTTCTCTTGCTGTATCAAGGGCTTTTTCCAGTTTTCTGAATTCCTTTTCGTTGGTGGTTTGTAGTCTCATATACTCCTCGCTTATCTCTTTGGGGAGCGTTAGCGTTAAAGATATGGCGTATAATTTGTTTTGGTGGGTAATTCCAGTCTCTGTTAGTTCTTTGTGGATTTTAGTAACTGTTTTCTTAAATTCTTCCTCTGTAATCTCTCCGTTTATGTATTTCTCAAATAGTTCTTCTTCTTTCCAGAATAGTTTTGCTGTTCCGTCTCTAATTGAGATGAGGCCTCTTCTGAATATCTCCTTTCCAATTGAAATCAGTTTTGTGGTCTTTCTCTTTGCGTGTATCTTTGCTTGGGCTTTAGAGTAGGCCGGATGCATTTTCCCAGCGTTGATTTTGTCTATTTTCAGCTTAACCTCTCCGTCCTTCCTGATTACCTTAAAGAACGGCTTAAAGTTGGTCTTTTTCCTCAATTCCTGCTTTTCAACGTCTGATTTGTAGAGGTTCTCTAAGAGTTTTAGTTCTGGGTCTGGTATGTCTGCAATGAACGGTATTTCCAGTTCTCCAGCGTTTTTGATGTATTTTAGGTCATTTTCTTTGATTTTGATTGGTTTCATTCCATATTTCTTGAAAATGTCCCTTATTCCGGTGTATTTCTTTGTTTCCAGTTCTGAGGGTGAGGGTGTGTATCTCCAGAAGTCCACGTTGGCGAGGTCAATACTTTGGGGTGGGGCAACTGGTTCAGGGTCCACGGCCCCTGGGGGTTTATGTTCAATATATTCACATTCACTTGCATCACGGGTGAGGGGGTTATGACTTTGAAGGTGGGCGAAGGTGTCGAGAATCCTTCCGATTGTGTATTTGTTTGTGAGGGTGAAGTTTGAGAGGTATTTTTGGTTGATGAGAAGTAGTAGGAAGGTTAGTTTGGTAGTTTTGCCAAGAATAGACTCCCAAGAAACTTTTTTCTGGCCTACCCATGTTTTTTGTTGTAGTTGTTCTATCAGGCCCGTGCTCGAACCATAATCTTTAAGAGCTTTAGCCATCAATTTCATCACGGCTGTTGGTTGTTGTGGTTGGGTATGGGGTTCGCCCCATTTCCTAAGGGGGGAGTTGTCGTCTCCCCCCTTAGGAACAAGCAAGTGAATTTTGGTGGTGTTGCCTTTTTAGTGGACAACACCAGTTTTGTAATAGCAAAAAACGACTATATAAACCTTATTTTTCGTTAACTGCCTGTTGCAAAAGTCCCTTTCGCTAATTTGGTGTGAGGTGAAAACGACATTTTTTGTTTGTTATGTATTACGTTTCCTTTCTGGGTTTTGGTCTCCTTTTTGGAGTCGTTTTTTGGTGGTTGTAATTTTTTACGTCTTTGAGAGTTGAAAAAAACTGCATTGTTCTGGTCATGTTTTGGTTTCGTCTATTGTCGGCAGAACCATGTTTAAATATCTCTGCCGTATTTTATATTTTGGTGTCTGCTATATGGCTGAGTTGAGGGTGAAACTATGGCAGTTGGAGGTGGAGGGCAAAGGACTTGATAGGCGAGAGTTCACGCTTTTGGTCATTATGGTTGTTGTCGTGGTTCTCTACGCTCTCTATCGGTTACCTCTACTCCTCCTACTTGTTCCCACCATTCGTCGGCTTCGCTTTCCCAGTCCTCTGCTAAAAGAGGTTCAATAAGGCGTAACATTATTTTGATGAATTCCTCTGTGTCCTTGTCCTCTTTCATGTTTTCTTTCCCCTGTGGAGAATCAATATTCAAGTCAATTCTGCGTGAATCAGGTCGTAGATTTCTTGGTAGGGTTTGGAGAGGTCGGAAATTGTGATTATGTTGTTTAGGTCTTTCACTTTCTCTTTGTTTATTGTGTAGGTGTATCTGAACTTTCCGATTAGTAGGGGCTTTCTTTGTAGGAATTCTCGTTTGTATAGCTTGTAAATTACGTTTACTATTCTTTGGTATCTTCTTTGGGACTCTAAGGTTTCTCTCGTTGCGTTTAGTTCGTTTGCTATTTCTTCGATGGTTATTTCTTCTCCTCTCTTTGTTGCTTTGGCGATTAGGTGGATGACTTCGAGCTGTGTTTTTGCTGTGGTTTTTCCTTCTTTGTCGTAGATTTCGTAATATTTCCTTATTTCTGCGGTGTATCTGTCGAGAGAAAGCTTTTCCAGTTCTTTTTTTAGGTTTTGGCGTTTAGATTCGCCGGGTGTTCTCTTTCTTTTTCTTCCCATTTGTCATCACCTATGATTTCTTATATTTTTCTAATTTCTTATATTTCTTTTGTGTTCTTTGCTTTCAGATGTGATTTTTTGAAACGGGATGAAACAGCATATTTCAGAAATATTCGTTTGTAACGCTGGGCTGGGGGTTTTCCTCTTTATAATAGATTCTTTCTCTCTTTTATTTTGTCCTATGTTCGTTTTTGTCCATTCCGTTGTTTTATTGCTTTTTTCGGTGGTTTTCTTCTTAGTCTGCCTTTTCTTGGTTTGTGTCTCTCTCTTACGTAGAGCCAATACTCATCACGGTTCCCGACTTTTGTTTTGACCACTACTTTGTCGTATGTCCTGCTCAGCCAGTTAACTACGGCTTCTGCTGGTATGCCTTCTTTCAGGACCTCGGCGTCTTTGTCTTTGTCGTAATACTCTTCTATCTGCTCTTTTGCTTTTTTGTCTTCTTCTCCGCTGAGGCCGTATCTTTTTGGATTCTTTAGTATTCCGTAGTTGTATGTCTTGTTTGGATACTCCAGAACTGCTTTAATCCATTTTTCGGGGTATTTCTTCAGTATTTCTTCCCAATTGTCCTCGAACATAAAGTATTTGGCTATGTCTTCTGTGGGTCTTCTTTTGGCGTATTCCGTTGCTCCTGTTAGGAATTCTATGTTAATCTTTGTTTTCTCGTTCTCTATCTTCATAATCTCTGTGTATCTTGCTCGTATGTTAAATTTCTCGTATTTTCTAACTTCTTTGGCTAATTCTTTGAATCCGGCGGTTTTTAGTTCTCTTATCACTTCGTCTCTCCATATTCTCTTTGCGAGTTCTACGTTTATGTGGGGGCTTATTCTGTAGAATGGCCTGTAATACGTTCTGTGTATCTCATTTTTGCCTACTTTGTAGGTTATTTCCTCTTTTTCTACTCCGATTCTCTCTAAAATTGGTTCTGGGGCTGTTATCTTCACGGCGTTTAGTAGTATGTCGTGGTAATGGACGTGCGGGCTAAATGGGTCGTTGTCGTTTCTGTAATCGGTCTCTTCGAGTGGGGTTATCTCTCTTCCGTAGAATGCGGAGTTTGTAATGTGTTTTTGGCCGGTTGCGATAATTGTTAGCATCTTCTTTATCTCTCTAAGGGCGTTGGTTTCTTTT
>JALUWT010000033.1 GCA_027019325.1 Sulfurimonas sp. | reverse complement strand
AAAGGGCCTTTTAAGACTTCTGATTCAAAAAAGTTCATCTATTTCTACCTTTCGTAAACTATAATATAAAGTATAGTGTCCTCATGATTAGCCTATGCTGATACATCACTTTTTCAAATATGCCATCGCTGTTGCAATAATGTCATCATCATCTTTAGAATTGGATTTTAATTGTACTCTCTCTGCAGCCTCTTCTCTAAACTCTATAAAAACATTCTCTCCATACGATGAAACTTTAGAGATACCTTTTTCACGTGCAAGTACTTTAATAACGATAACATCAATGAATTGGCGGGTAATCGTATCTAACTTCCCAAATCTGTCTGCTATTTCAGACTCAATTTCATAGACTTCTCCCGTAGACTCACAAAGTGAAAGTCTTCTATAAAGTTCTAACCGTAACCTATCCTCTTCTATCAACTCTTCATTCAGGTATGCATCAATAGAGAGTTTCATATCGATGTTGTGGGCGACTTCTTTATCTTGTCCACTCAGTTCTTTAATGGCATCTTCAAGCATACGTAGGTAAAGCGAGTACCCTATCTGTTTGATATGTCCAGATTGGGCTTCTCCGATGATGTTTCCTCCACCACGTATTTCAAGGTCATGGAAAGCAAGTACCGCACCAGAGCCTAAGTCTGAGTGAGATTCCAGTGCCAGCAGACGACGTTTTGCATTGTTAGTTAAACGCTCTTTGTCTGTGACCATAAAGTAACAATACCCCTCTTTTCCTCCACGACCTACACGCCCACGGAGCTGGTGCAGGTCTGCTATACCAAAGTTATCTGCTCCATCGACTATCATGGTGTTGGCATGGGGCATGTGGATGCCTGACTCTACGATGGAAGTAGAGAGCAGTACATCATATTCTCCATCTTCAAACTTCATCATCTCATCTTCTGTCTCTTTTGCAGATATTTTGGAGTGCAGTACCGCAATGCGAAGTTTAGGAAGTATCTCTAAAAGTACTTTTTTCTTCTCTTCTATCCCTGCAATAGAGTTAAAGACATAAAATATCTGCCCACCTCTACGCATCTCTCTTAAAATCGCTTCTTTTATCACTTTATCGTCATACGATTTCACAAAGGTTCTTACACCTAAACGTTCCGTAGGAGGTGTCAGGATTTCAGAAAAAGATTTTACATCTGACATCGCAAGGTTCAGTGAACGTGGGATGGGCGTAGCAGACATAGAAAGCAGATGCACATCAATCGCTATCTCTTTAAGAGCTTCTTTTTGTTTCACCCCAAACTTATGCTCTTCATCAATGATAACAAGTGCTAAATTTTTAAATTTTGCCTTAAGAAGTGCATGCGTTCCCACCACCACATCTATACTCCCTTCTTCTAAGCCTCTAAGTGTGAGTGTTTTCTCTTTGGCTGTGGTAAATCTATCGAGTTTTGCTACCTTAATGCCATGATTATAAAAACGCTCTTTGAGTGACTTATAGTGTTGAGATGAAAGCAGTGTTGTAGGGGCTATCATCATCGCTTGATAGCCATTTTTTACTGCCACAAACATTCCATTCATTGCCACTTCTGTTTTACCAAAGCCCACATCTGCAGAAAGCAGTCTATCCATCATTTTACCCGATGCCATATCATCCAACATATCATTTATGGCACGCTCTTGGTCTTCAGTATGTACAAACCCCGCTTCAGACATGAAGATGGCATGCTCTTCCATGTTTCTTTTGAGTTTGATTCCTTTTTTTAGATGTCTCTGTGCAGAGAGGTTGATAATTTGTGAAGCAATGGCAAAAAGTTTCTCTTTGACTTTGGCTTTGAGCTTTTTAAAGCTGGCCTTCCCCATACGGTCAAGTACTGGCAAAGCACCACCTTCAGCCACATAACGGTCTATCACTTCAAGACTCGACACAGGAATAAGCAAGGCATCTTCATTTTGGTAATGCATTAGCACAAATTCTGAGAGTGAACCCAGTATCTCTCTTTTTTCTATCCCTTTAAAAATCCCAACACCGTAATTTTCATGTACCACATAGTCACCAGGTTTGAGTTCATCGAGTATAATAGACGCTTTTTTCACTTTTGTACGTTTAAGTAGTTTGTTAAGAGAGAGGATAAGTCTATCAGAACCCAGAAGATTAACAATCCCTTCCTGATAAACAAACTCTATATTTTCAAATGAGTGTAATTCAGAGCCTCTGACAATACTCTCATTTTTAGCGATGATGGTAATCTTCTTCTCTTTATGTGACTCTAATAGTTTGTTAGGGTTCACTGCTTCAAGGTCACGATATTTAGACCCTTCAGGAATGGCGGGAAGTAAAAAGGATTTACGAGGGACTAGAGGTTCGGTCAGTTCATAGACTTCTTTGAGTTCATCATCCAAATTACTTGCCCATACGCCTGAAAACTGTTCCAAGGCACTCTGCCCCAACTCTTCAAGGTGCCAAAGTCCTAAAGCGTCTATATCTTTGACAAAAGTATCATAGTGACTGCGTTCACATCTATTTCTAAGTGCTTCATATGCAGCTGTATCTAAAGCTAAAAAAGCAGGAGTGAAGGTAAGCGCTTCCAGTTCTTCACTCACACGTTTTTGTGTACCTTCATCATAATGTTGTATCGTCTCTACTTCTTCATCAAAAAGAGAGATACGATACGGTTTCTCCGCATCTATAGGGTAAATGTCTAGTATGTCCCCACGAAAAGAGACTTCACCACGCTGTGCCGCGATATCTGTAAAGTGATAGCCCCATTGATACAATGTATCTTTTAGTTCTTGGAGCTTCAATGTCTCTCCAAATTCTATAGTCTGAGATGAAAAATATTCTGGTTTTGGGAAAGGGATAAGCAATGTTCGTAGTGGAGAGATGAGTACTTTTTTCTGTGTACTTTTATGAAAAGCTGAGAGTTGTAAAAAAAGCAACTGTACATCTTCTGCATACGCACGCAGGTCTTCACCTACGGCTACACGTAAGTCAGGCAATACAAAAGTATCAAACCCAAGTAGAACTGCAACATCTCGTACTTGTATTGCTTCTTTATCATCATTACAGATGAGTAGTTTGGCTTCACTGAGTGTCTCTAGGTATTCATAAATATTACTTTGGTACATGTGCTTTTATCTATCCTTTGTTCTGTAGGGTGTTGTCCCATGACAACACCACATATTTAAATTACAATTTTAAATTTTTATCATATTCCAACTAATGGTGTTGTGAGGGCACAACACCCTACATATTTCTCTGTTTAAAAAATGCTTCTACAACATAGAAAGAACCAAAAACCAAATAGTTTTCCTCTTCTTTTATTTCATTCTTAAAATAACTATATTCCAAACCTACTGTTTGCAACGCTTTTTCAATCTCTTCTAACGTTGTCGCTCGCTGTGAATCAATTTTAATAATCTCTACACGTTTGACTTTAGATTTAAGCGTTCTTAACACCTCTTCATAATCTTTATCGTCCAAAGAGTTATAGACAAGTACCACTTCTTTATCTAAAGCTTTTTCTATGGCACGTGCAGCTAAAGGATTATGCCCTACATCAATGCGGATATTGTCTGTCAAGGCATAAAAACGTCCGAAAAGCTCTAAAGTTTTTAAATCATTC
>JALUWT010000032.1 GCA_027019325.1 Sulfurimonas sp. | reverse complement strand
GCGACTTTTTCGTTTGTAAGTACCTAATTATAGAGCAATTTGGCTTGTTGTCTAATTTGGTATGGAATTATTTGGGTCTGCGCTTAGAGCGTTTTAAAGCTCAGAGAGTCTACTTGTCTTTAATAAACTTCAAAGTTGCACTTGCGCCCGTAGAAGTTGTAATCTTAAAGTTAAGTGTATTGCCCTGCTGAGGGAATCCAAGAAGATAGTACTTACTCCATGGGGCAGAAAAAGAGGTCAAATAGGAAAAATCATTCTCCGGTGACAGCTTCTCACGCAGCATTGAAGCCTCTGCGTTGAGTTTGAAGTTGACAGATGCATTTTTATCTTTTACATAATAGTAGACATAAAAATACTCATTTTTCTTATATGTATTTGGTAAAACTTTATTAAGATAGACGACATTTACTATGCCGTCAACTTTCTCTCCGTTTTTAATCTTAAAACTTTGAATAGTATCTTCACTTAACTCTTTTGTTTTACTCAAATTAAACCTCTCAAAGGCATTTTGCTGTGCACAAGCACTAAATAGTATAGTCAATAGTAAAATAATTCCAAAAGTTTTCATTTTCACCCTTAAATTTTAGATGAAATTATATCTTATTAAACTCTTCTTTTGTATAATCTCTTAAATTTAAACAATAGAGTTTCATTTGAAAAAAAGATTAGCAGTTGCATTTACCGGTCCATCCAACAGTGGCAAAACTACTTTGATACTTAAAGTGGCAAGAAAATTGATACATGAGAACAAGCTGGAAGTGGCTATAATCAAGCACGATCCAAAAGATAAAGCACGTTTTGATGTTGAGGGAAAAGATAGTTACAAGTTTAGTGACACAGGCGCGGAAGTCATAGTGACCTCTCCTAACCGCACAACATATTTTTCAAACAGACACTCAGAACTTGAAGATATGATACGTCTTTTTGACAAGTTTGACATCTTGCTTGTAGAGGGACTTAAAAACCTCCCATTGCCTCGCATTAGTGTATTTAGAGATTCTATAGACAAAGACTATTTTCCTTACATGGATGCTTTGGCTGTAGATGAGAGTGTGGATTTGTCAAAATATGAACTACCACAGAGTGTGGAAGTTTTAGATCTCAACAGTGCAAATGCAGTGATTGAGTGGATACTAAAAAACGCAAAGGAAGTGTAAGAAATGGATAAAATATTTGAAGCGATACAAATCAGCGCAAAAAGAATTAAAAAAGCAATAGATGTTAAAGATATAGGATATTCACAACAGGAAAACTCATCTGGAGAGACACAGCTTGAACTTGACATCAAGTGTGATATGATCATCGCCGAAGAGTTTTCTCACGTAGCAGATGTAAATACCATCTCTTCAGAAGAGAAAGAGCATGCAGAAGTATTACATGAAAATGGAAAATACTTCATCTCTTACGATCCGCTCGATGGTTCATCACTTGTTGATGTAAACTTAAGTGTCGGCTCTATTTTTGGAATTTATGAAGGTGATTTTGGTTCACAAAATATGGTTGCTGCCTGCTATGTTGTTTATGGTCCTCGTGTTGAGATGGTCTTTGCACAGAACAAAGTAAAACTCTACCTGCTTCAAGCCGAAGAGTTTGAATTTGTCAAAGAGATTCGCCTCACTGAAAAAGGGAAGTTAATGGCTCCAGGCGGGACACAACAAAACTGGCCAGCTTATCATAAAGCGATGATAGATGGCTTTTTTAGCGAAGGCTACAGACTGCGTTATTCAGGAGGAATGGTTCCTGATTTACACCAGATTTTACTTAAAGGCGGAGGACTTTTCAGCTACCCTGCTACGAGTGATAAACCTGAAGGAAAACTACGTCGTTTGTTTGAGGTTTTTCCTTTTGCTTTTGTTTATGAAAAAGCAGGCGGCATTGCTACTAACGGGCATGAAAGACTGCTTAATCTCGGCTATGCACACCTTCATGACACTTCACCATGCTTTTTTGGTTCCAAATATGAAGCGCAGAGGGTAAAAGAGGTCTATGCAGACAATGCATAACAGAGAAAAAGACAAGTTTGAACTGCATCTTGACGAGATGATAAAAAAAATTCAAACATGTCAAGAAGAAAAAAATCACAAAAGCTGTTCAGTTTGTGAGTTTTATTTAGGCTGTCAACTCAGAGATGAGTACGTAAAGGCGGTTTACAACAGTATGTCCAAGGGAGATACTGGAGGATTTGAGTTTTAAAAAAAGTGAAGGACTAAAAATTGAGTAAATATATAACAACACCTATCTATTATGTGAATGGAGAGGCTCACATCGGGCATGCATACACTACTTTTATCGCAGATACTGTGGCAAGATATGAGAGACTAAAAGGCGAAGATACTTTTTTCTTGACGGGAACTGATGAGCATGGTCAAAAAATCGAAGAGTCAGCAGCAAAAGCAGGCAAACCGACACAAGAGTTCGCAGATGAGATAAGTGCTACTTTTAAAAATCTCTGGGATGAGTTTGGCATCAGCTATGACAAGTTTATTCGTACAACAGATGAAGAACACATGAAAGGTGTTCAAAAAGCCTTTGAAGTTATGTTTGCAAAAGGTGATATCTATAAAGATTTTTACGAGGGGCATTACTGCGTGAGCTGTGAGACATTTTTCCCTGAAACACAGCTTGTAGATGGTGAATTTTGCCCTGACTGCGGACGCAGTACAAGTGTTGTAAAAGAGGAAAGCTACTTTTTTAAACTCTCAAAATATGAAGACAAACTTCTCAAACATTATGAAGAGAATCCGGAATTCATCATGCCACGCTCACGTGCCAATGAAGTTGTCAACTTTGTAAAAGGCGGGCTGCGTGACCTCTCTGTAACCCGCACCTCTTTTAGCTGGGGTGTAAGAATGCCGGCTAGCATCAATGATGGCAAGCATGTTATGTATGTTTGGCTCGATGCCCTGCTCAACTATGTAACAGCTCTCGGATATGGTTCAGATGAAAAACTTATGAACTACTGGCCTGCTGACATACACTTTGTAGGAAAAGATATCTTACGTTTTCACGCAATCTACTGGCCGGCATTTTTAATGAGCCTTGATCTGCCTCTTCCTAAGCACATTGGTGCGCACGGATGGTGGACACGTGACGGTGAGAAGATGAGTAAATCAAAAGGTAATGTTGTCTCACCTAAAGAGGTTGCAGATGCTTACGGTGTTGAAAATCTTCGCTACTTTATGCTGCGTGAGGTACCTTTTGGTCAAGACGGTGACTTTTCACAGCGTGCTTTCATTGACAGAATAAACTCTGAACTCTCAAACGACCTTGGTAATCTTCTGAACCGCATTATCGGTATGAGTGGAAAGTACAGTGATTTTGTCATAGACAGCAAAGATGTCCAAAAGTATCACGCAGCAGAGCTCGAGAAGATGAACGCTGTGCTTGATTCTCTTGATAAACTTATGCAAAACCTGCAAACACACAGATACCTTGAAGAGCTGTGGAGACTTTTTGCCATCGGTAACGGTGTTATTCAAGAGTATGAACCATGGGTAAAAATGAAAAATGGCAAAGAGGATGAAGCACTTGCAACAGTTGCAGTCGTAGCAAACATCCTTGCAAAGGCTGCTGTAATGCTGCATCCGGTTATGCCTGAAACCACAAAAACAATCGCTGATGCCCTCTCATTTGAGATAAATACAGAGAGTTACAAAGAGCTTGTTCTTGATAAAAAACTATTAAAATTATTTAATATCAAAAAAGTTCCGCCACTTTTCCCTCGCGTGGAAGAGCCTTTGATGACAGAAGCACCAAAAGCAGAACCTAATCCTCCAAAAGAAGAGAAAAAAGCAGAGAAATCCACGCAAGAGGATGATAACCTCATAGAAATCGGTCAGTTTTTTGAGACATCACTAAAAGTTGGAACAGTTGTAGAAGCCGAGGAAGTACCAAAAAGTAAAAAACTTTTAAAACTCCAAGTTGATTTAGGGGAAGCGTCTCTTCGCCAGGTTGTTGCAGGAATTAAAGAGTTTTACTCTCCAGAGGAGTTAAAAGGGACACAAGTTTGTGTCGTAGCAAACCTCAAACCTGCCAAATTGATGGGCATGATGAGTGAGGGAATGCTTCTTGCTGCTAAGGATGAAGACGGTCTCTGTTTAGTACGACCGGAAAAACCTAAAAAAGCAGGCACACCTATTGGATGAGACTTGAAAATATTCTAGCACTTACACATGGAGAGCTCATAAACTCTCCTTTTGTAAATAGTTTTGAAAATATTGTTTTTGAAGCAAAAGCAGTACGAAGGGGTGACCTTTTTGTAGCTTTTGATGAGACAATGGTTGAAGATGCTATACTTAATGGTGCTTACGGCGTTGTTTTTGACAAGCCGACACAAATCAGTGACAGTGAAATCGCCTGGATTAAGGTAAAAAATCTTGAAGAAGCACTTAAAAGGATTCTACGCTTTATTTTGATAGATAAAGAGATAGAAGTTTATGAGTGCGATGAAATCATACTCAAACTTGCCCTGCAAGTTGTCACTGAGCCAAACTTCATCGCACTGCATGGAGATATAAAAACACTCTATAAAATGTTGAGTGATTTGCAAAACAGAGCAAACATCCTCTTCTGCCCTACTTTGACATCAGCAGACATCTTTACTAATGTCAAGAAACTTCCTCTCAATCCAAATGAAACTATCAACATCATAGAACAGACTCTTTTTGAAACCTCTTTTATCTATGATAATATCTTTTATGAGAGACAGCTCATTTCGCCTTTTTTCATGCCCTACCTTGAACAGCTTCTACATCTTTTCAAGATTCTTCAAATCAATTTTAGACTCAGAAAATTTACACCCATTGAGCACTTTGAAGCTGTTTTTACAAATAAAAACTTTGAGATAAAAGAGTTTGGGACAAGTGATAAAGTGCTAATTTTTGAAAAAAACAGTGCACTGGTTCAAAAAGAGATAGAATTTTTACAAAAACAGGCTACATGGGCAAATATTCTTTATGTTATTCCTCACGCAGCCTTTGACAAACTGAGCTCAGAACTGCAGCACAATCCAAACATCATTACCTATAAAAATGAAAATGAGATTAAAAATTTGCTCAGAGAACAGAATTTTAATTTTGCTCTCATTGTCGGTGCAGACAAATCTATACTAACAAAACCACTGGTCAAACAGACACAGATCTCACTGTTTGACTTTTCATAATTTAGAAAAAAGGTTAAAAAAATGAATCGCAGAGACTTTTTAACAACAGCAACAACGGCTTCAGCCGCCCTCGCACTAAGTGGATGTAATGAAAACAACCGTCAAGCCATCGATTACTCCAAACATCCAAAAAAGAGCGTAGATGCCAAGCACGTCAATATTAATAGAAACAAAAAAACTGTTATAAAACTGGCAACAAGCTGGCCTGCACATTTTCCTATTATGGGCACAGGTGTAGAGAAATTCGCCGAGCGTGTCAAAGCTATCAGCGGCGGCTCTTTAGAGATAAAAATCTATGCAAAGAATGTTCTTGTTCCCGCTCTGGCTGTTTTTGATGCCTGTTCAAGTGGTCAGATAGACGCTTTTCACTCCGGTCCTTATTATTGGAAAGGGAAAAACTCTGCTTTTTCCCTTTTTAGTGGTATTCCTTTTGGCTTTACGGCAGAAGAGGTTAACTCATGGATGCTTTACGGTGGTGGACTTGAATTGTGGCGTGAGCAGTATGCAAAGTACAATCTCCACCCTTTCCTTGGTGGCAATACCAATATTCAGATGGGAGGATGGTTTCGAAAACCCATCAACTCTTTGGCAGATATGCAGGGTTTAAAAATGCGTATTCCCGGTCTTGGTGGTGAAGTCTTTGCAAAAATGGGTGTTAATCCTATTTTACTGCCTGCTGGAGAGATTTACACATCACTGGAGCGTGGTGTCATTGATGCGACAGAGTGGGTCGGCCCTGCTCTGGACATAAAAATGGGCTTTTACAAAGTTGCACCGTATTATTATTCTGGTTGGCATGAGCCAGGTTCTGTTTTGGAACTTACATTTAATAAGCATACATGGAACAAACTCTGTGATGAGCACAAAGCGATGATAGAAGTAGCAAGCAGTGAAATGAATGCCAATATGGCGACAGAGTTTCACGCAGAGAACATTCAAGCACTGCAAAAGCTGAAATCACTCAATGTAAAACTCGCACAGTTTCCTGATGATGTTACAGAGGCTGGGAAAAAAGCTCTTGAAGAGGTCGTCTCAGAGTTAAGTGCGCAAAATAGTGACTTTAAAACAGTTTATGGCTCTATTGAGAAGTACCTGCAGCTCTCAAAAGAGTGGAGTGATGTCAGCTTAAGATACTTTTTAAACGTTAGATAACTCTCATTAGCTAAAAGATAGTATGATTCGCATAAATTTCATGGGGTGCATCAGATGAAAACAGTTCTCCTTCTTTTTTTGCTCATACAAGAGTCTCTTTTTGCTTCCTTCTCAGGCATCTTAGTAGACAATAACAGCTCTCTGCCTATACAAAATGCCATTGTCAGTGACTCTGTTCATGATGTAAGAAGTGATGTAAACGGTTCTTTTTTTATGGATTCAAATGAGACACTTCTACACGTCAAAGCATATGGATACAGACCTTACTCTTTTAATACAGATACCAACAAAACAAAAATATACCTGCAAGCCATTAAAGTTAAAGCGCTCTATCTTACATTTTGGGGTGCGAGCAACAACTCAAAGACATTGAAAAAAATACTTGAATTAATTGATCAGACCCAAGCCAATGCAGTGGTTGTCGATGTGAAAAACGAGTATGGCTCTACACAGTTCTGGACAGGATTTAAGCAGGCCAACTCTTATGGAGCATACTTAAACCGTACCAATCGCAATATTAAGAAATTTATAAAGATGATGAAAGCAAGAGATATCTACACTATTGCCAGAATCGTGACCTTTAAAGATGAACTCCAAGCTGCAAACAACCCTGACTATGCGATTAAAAGAGATGATGATAATCAAACTATCTGGAGAAACCATGACAATATGGCCTGGGTTGACCCTTTTGATAAGCGTTCCCATGACTATGCAATTAGTATAGCCGAAGAAGCTGCAAAAGCCGGCTATGATGAGATTAATTTTGATTACATACGTTTTCCGGCAAAAACAGGCCTCGTCTACTCCAAAAAGAGTACACAAAAAAGCCGTGTCAAGGCAATAGAGAGTTTTTTAGATGAAGCAAAAACAAGACTCAGAAAATATGGTGTCTTTATCTCTGTTGACACCTACGGCAACATCTGCTGGGCAAAAGATGACAACGGCATAGGTCAAACCGTAGAATCACTTGCTGCGCATGCAGATTATCTGGCACCTATGCTCTATCCTTCCGGATTTTCAAAAGGCTCTTTTTATTTTGAGTACCCTTCTGAGTACCCGTATGAAGTCGTTTTTAGAAGTGTAAAGACCATCCAAAACAGGATTCCAAGTAATCGCGTGAGACCGTGGCTGCAATACTTCAAAGACTACACAAAAAGAAAAAAAGAGTATAAAAGAGCAGAAATTCAGGCACAGATAAAAGCAACAGAAGATGTCGGTACAAATGGATGGATGATGTGGTCACCTTCGAGTAAATATTCTCTGAAGTGCCTAGGTAGCGATTCTAACTGCTTTTAATCTTTTTCTGACCTCTTTAGAATCTTTTATATACACATCGACTAGAGCATGAAAGTTTTTTGAGTGGTTCATATGTACCAAATGTGCCAACTCATGCACCACAACATAATCAACAAGTCTCTTCTCAAGCTTCATCAACTCACTGTTAAATGTGAGTACACCTAAAGAGCTGCAGCTTCCCCATCTGCTTTTCATTTTACGAAATTTCAAATCTTTATATTTTAGTTTCATAATAGAGGCAAAATATTCTGTACGCTTTGTAAGGTACTCTCTTGCCTGTTCTTTATAAAAAATATCATAGCATTTCATAATTTTTTCATGGCTTGAGATTTTTAATCTATGAAGCTTCTTTCTGAGAAACTCTGCTTCGGAAGCATCTATACTGTAACGCTCACCAAAAAGCAGAATTTCATCTTCCAAATTTATTTCAAGTTTTTCCTGCATAGCATTTTTTTGCATCTGCTTCTCAACCCAAGCACGCTTTTCTTCTAAAAATGCCAATGCAAAACTGTTTGACCTGTAGGGGGTCTTAACTGTTATTGTATCATCAGGATTTATACGTATATAACTATTTTTAAGGCATGGATTACAGATAATATTTACCTCATAATCCCTAAAGTTGATTTTAGATGTAGGCAATAGGGTCCTTGACACCTGCTGTTTTGAAGCCATTGAGTCGCAGTCTACAGCTGTCACATACGCCGCATGCCTTCTCTTCATTTTTATAGCAGCTCCAAGTCAGTTCCAGTGGGACATCGAGTGCTAATGCCTCTTTGACTATCTCTGATTTTTTCAGGTGCACAAGGGGCATTTTAATCTCTATGTCTGTTTCATCTTTAGTGCCGAGATTGATGGCCTTTTGCATCGCAGCGATGAACTCTTCACGACAGTCAGGATACCCGCTGCTGTCCTCTTCAACAACACCTATTGCAATAACTTCTGCACCCTCTTTTTCAGCGATTGCAGCTGCCATAGAGAGAAAAATTCCATTTCTAAATGGCACATAAGTCACAGGAACACCCTCTTCTATGCCTTGAGTCGGAACTTCTATTGTTTTATCAGTCAATGCAGAGGCGCCCAGTTGCTTAAAAAAGTCCAAATCCAAAATATATTTTTGCTTTACATATAAACTTGCGCATATATTTTCAAAACATTCAAGTTCTTTTGTTTGTGTCCTTTGGTCATAATTAAAATGAACTGCTATTATTTCATAACCTTCATTTTGCATTATATAAGCACTTAAAGTAGAGTCCATTCCACCGCTCATAATACATATGGCTTTTTTAGTTGTTATATTTTCTTTTTTCATACTAAAATTTTACCATAACTAAAGATTTTTTTTAATCTTAAGTAAAAGAATTTGGTTATATACTCTACAATAAAGATACTAAGGAGACAAGTATGGAAGTATCACCTTCAACACAAAGTTCATCTGGTGGCGTAGGGCAAGTTGACATTATAAAAAAAGCGCAAGATATTCAAGCTCAGCAAGTACTTAAAGTACTAGAGAGTGCACAAGAACAATCACAAGAAATAACTGCACAAAAAACAGGTGTAGGAAAAAATATAAATATTACCGGTTAAAACTTCTATGTTTTAATAGTTAAATAAAATATGAACTAAGAAGTGAAAGTTTTAATGAAATGTGATTTTACAAAAATTCTGCAAAATAATAAAGATGATATTTTGAATGAGTTTATGGATAAGTATGCAACATGTGTTGATAGTTACGATGAAATTAAAATCGCAAAAGCAAAAAATTATTATAAACAGATAGTGGAATCTTTAGCTAATAATATGGATTCTAAACATATAGTTGATACATACAGTATGTTAACAATATACAAAATGGCAAATAATGTTCCATATATCATAATTACAAATGAAATTTATGGATTAAAAAATATTTTGCTTTCAAAGATAGCTACTGTCAATGATAGTTCAAAAATCTTGAATCTTATTTCATTATTTAAAGAAATACATAATGCGGTTGCTAAGATTTATCTCTCAACTTATACAACAGACTTAATAGTTATGAATAAAAAGAGACTTGAATCTTTAAGCGATATAATAGATAAAGAGGTTATTAAGCATTATGAAGATCATCTGTTTTGGCTTACAAATTTAACCAAACATATAAAAAATTTTCAAAAAGATATATTTCCGGAAGTTGATGAAAACTTATGTGCATTTGGCAAGTGGTTGCATGGTGATGCAAAGTCGATTATTCAGAGTGATATAAGATATAAATCACTTGAATCGATGCATACCGAACTGCATCTATTTGCAAAAAAAATATTTTTACAACTCAATGATAAAGAGTATTATGTGCTTATATCTTATTTAGAGAAATGTGAACTTTTATCTTTAAAAATTGGGACGGAACTTACACTTGTCGATAATATTCAAATGAATAAAAAAGTGACAAAAGATTTCTTAACCGGTGCATTAAATCGTAATAGTCTAAAATCAATATTTACAACACAATATGAACTCTCTTATTCAACTGGAAATTCATTTGTTATAGCTATGTGTGATTTGGATTATTTTAAAAGAGTAAATGATAATTATGGCCATCTTGCAGGAGATAAAGTACTTAAAATATTCGTAGAAACAGTAAAAAAATATATACGAAACTCTGATATTATAATTAGATATGGAGGAGAAGAATTTATTATACTTTTATCGGCAATAAAAAAGATGCAAGGATATAAAGTTTTACAAAAAATTCGTGAAACTTTTGAAGAACTCACTATAGAATTCGATAATAAAAAAATAAAATCAACCGTAAGCATGGGAATGATTGAGATAAAACCAGACGAAAATCATAATGATAAGCATCTTGATGAATACCTGATGATTGTTGACAAAATGCTTTATTCTGCCAAAGCAAATGGACGAAATAGAATTGAATATTTATAATAACGCTACTATAAGCCCCTATTAGATATAATTTCATCCATGATAGATATTGATAATAAAACTTCGCTAGAAGTAAACAAACAGTTTTTACAAAAAATAGTCGCAAGTGTAACAAAGAAAGAAATTGAACTTGTTATTACGTCAAATGATGAAATACAAAAAATTAACAAAGAGTACAGAAACATTGATAAGCCGACTGATGTACTTAGTTTTCCTTATGAAGAGATGCCTATGAGTCCTCTTGGCAGTATAGTAATCTCTCAAGATTTTGTTATTTCTAAATCAGAAGAGTTGGGACATACACAAGAAGATGAATTTACACTCCTTTTTATACATGGACTTTTACACCTACTTGGATATGACCATGAAATTGATAATGGTCAAATGCGACAAGAAGAAGAGAAACTCATTTTGCAACTTAAGCTTCCGCGTAGTTTAATTGTAAGAACAGAAGGGTAATAATGGATTATATAATATTTTTAGCTGCGATGGCTGCTTTGATTTATGGAGCAGATTTTATCGTCAAAGAAAGTGAGCGTATTGCTCTGCATTTTAATATCTCACACTTTGTTATCGGAGCAACACTCGTCGCATTTGGAACCTCTCTCCCTGAGATGGCCGCTTCTATGATGGCATCTTATCATGGAAAAAGTGATATGGCCGTTGCCAATGTTGTGGGTAGTGTTATTTTTAACATTACGCTTGTTCTTGGTGTTGTTTTTATGATTGCCAAATCTATGAATCCAAAAAGAAACCTTTTTGCAAAAGACAGTGCTTGGGTTATTGTCCCTGTTGTCATATTTTATATAATGATTCAAGATGATGTCATCAGCAGATTTGATGGCATTTTATTTATTTTGATGATGGTCTCTTACCTTATGTTTCTTTTTACAGATTCTAAAGGTGATCTTGAAGGTGAGATTGATGCAGATTTACAAAAAGAGAGATTTAACTGGGGAAAAAGTGTGCTCCTGCTTGGTATAGGTTTTCTTTTTACTATAGGCGGTGCAAATTTTGTCGTAGAGAGTGGAACAAACATTGCACACAATCTTAATATAAGCGAGTGGATTATCGGTCTCTTCCTTATCTCGCTCGGCACTTCACTACCGGAACTTGTTGTATCGCTTGTAGCTGTAAAAAAAGGCAATGCGGAGATGAGCATTGGAAACATCATCGGCTCAAATGTTGCTAATTTTTCAATGGTTTTAGGGGGTTCAGCGCTTATTCATCCGCTCACTATTAATCTCAATGCAACAAGTTATGACTTTTTAATCTTAGCATCAGCTTCTATCGCCCTGCTCTTCATACTTGCAAATAAAATTTATAATAAAGCAGGCGGTATTTTCTTGTTGACTATCCTTGCCCTTTTTATCTCTCACTCTCTTTAAAACTATTTTTTAATATAGCCAAGCTCTAAGAGCTTGTTATATATATCTGATACAATTTTACCCGCAGCATGCCCACCATGACCACCGTGTTCAATCATAACAGTAACAACGTATTGTGGATGTTTATAGGGTCCATATGTAGTTAACCACGCGTGAGAACGGTTATAATAGGAAAGTTCATGCTCTAATTTACGCTTTTTAATGTTCTGTTTAATCCCAATAACTTGTGCAGTTCCTGTTTTTCCGGCTAAAATAATTTTTGAATGTAAATACATTTTCGCTGTTCCATGTGGAGAATTACAAACTTCATACATTGCTTCTCTAATTACAGGAAGTGCTTTTTTTTCTTTGGCAGTCAAAACATCTTGAAAGGTATTTTTATAAAGTTTATTTCCTATAAGTTTTGCGAAATGTGGAGTCGGAAGTTTTCCTGTTGCTAAAAGTGCTGTTTGTTGTGCTATTTGTAGTGGTGTCACAAGAAAATCACCCTGTCCTATTGACATATTGACAGTCTCTCCTATATTCCATGACTTGTTATATTTTTTCCGCTTCCAATTACGAGAAGGAACAACACCAATAAATTCATTTGGCAAATCTATCCCAGTTTTTTTTCCAAATCCAAATCTTTTTAATCCCTTACTCATTTTTTTATTTCCAAGAAGTAAGCTTCCTTCATAAAAGTAAACATCACAGCTTTCCCGAATTGCTTTGGTGATATTTGTATGTTTGTGCCCTCTCTTTTTCCAACATCGAAATGTACGCCCGCCAATAACAACAGAGCCCTCACAATTTACACTGGAATATCTACTTAAACCTTCAGTAATATACAAAAGACCTAAATCAGGTTTTATAGCTGAACCAGGAGGATACAGTCCATGCGTGAGCTTATTTGTAAAGGGGTGATCAAGACTTGAAGAGAGTTTATCATACATGTTATAACTCATTCCTGAGACAAAAATATTGAGGTTATAATTTGGAAAACTCCCGGCTGCGAGTATGGAGCCATCCACTTTCATGACGACAAAAGCACCTACTTTGCCTACAAAGAATGAAGATATATACTTTTGCAGTTCAATATCCATGCTGAGAGTCAATTTTCTGTCCTCGTCAGGACTTTTGTACATAAGCTCTTCTATCTCCTGATTGTTTGCATTGACCTTGATCTCACGCTCACCCGGAGTCCCCTGCAGATAATGATTGTAATATTTTTCTATGCCTGTTTTTCCTGTGTAGCCAATAAGCTCAAGAACTGCATTTTTATTTATATCTTTTTTATTGGCACGTGCAACATATCCTATCATATGTGCGGCTATATTTTTGTAAGGATAGTATCTCTTTGGAGCTGGAACTATCTTCATATTTTCTCGTAAATTAAGTACAGAGTAGACAGGCATCATCTCTTCATAGGGAATGAACTGCACAACATCAATGAAATTATGATTATAAAAAGAGTCTTTTTTCTTATAATTTTTTATGATTTTTTCTCTATCTAAAGAGGGTAAAAGTTTTGTTAAAATAGCCACTTCTTTTTCAAACTCATTTTTATGTTTTTTTGTCAGCAGACGTGGAGCAAGTTCTATCTTAAACCCCAGTTTATTAATTGCAATAGGTCGGTTTTTTGCATCAACAATTTCACCCCGTACTGGAGCGATTTTTTCATGCTTGATGGTATTTTGCTGTGAAAGTCTTGCATAGTAACTGTTTGACTCTACAGCCAGAAAAAAAACTCGTACTATGAGAGCCAACCAGATAGAAACAAAGAGTAAAATTATAAATTTTATTTTCATATGAGACTCACTATAAAAAACTCAATTACTATATAGTATACTATATAGTAATTTATCTCTGGTGCTTCTAACAAAAAGATATTTGAGATGAGTGTTAAAAAAGTAAAATAGCCTAAATAAGTAAAGAGCACATAGGAAATTTTAATACAAAAGTTACATGAAAAATTTTGAATAATTTTTGGCATTATAAACTTATACTGAATATAAAAATAGATAACAGAACTAAAAAGTAAGTATCCGTAATTTGCTTCAAAAACAAGCAGACAAAAAGTGATAAGGATAACAGCAATAGAGTCTCCTCTTTTTAATGCTCTTGAAAAAAGTACAAATAAAACAGACAGAAGGGGTGGTAAGAAGGGGTAAATGCTGCCAAGTGAGCTATAAAGCACATAGAGTACAATATAGAACAATGGAACTATAGGTTTTTGATCAGAGATACTTCGTTGCATATCGGAAAGTGTTTACATTTAATACAATCAGCCCAGATTTTATGTTCAGGGAGTGACTCTTTTGGAATTTCGACAAAACCTAATCTCTCAAAAAAAGATTGTTTGTATGTTAAGCTGAGAACTCTCTGCAGACCAAGTGATTTAGCCTCATCAAGAACTTTATTGATTAATTTTTCTCCTATTTTTTGACCACGAAAGCCATCTTTTACAACAAGTGAACGAATTTCGGCAAGATATGCAGTGTGAATATGCAGCGCAGCAAAACCCACAAGTTCACCATTCAAAAGTGCTAGCGTGTATGAGCGAATATTTGTTGCCACTTCATCATCACTTCGCTCAAGTATGACACCACTCTGCACTTCAGGAAAAATGAGCTCCTGCATTTTAGGAATATCTGCTAATGTCGCCTTTACAAATTCAATCTGCATCGCTTACTTCTTCTTCACGCTCTTTTAAAATGTCATAAATCTCTTTGATTATCTTTTTTGTACCTCTTTTTTTCGCACTTGAGACCATCAACGCATTTGGGAACCCACGTCGCAGAGCACTCTGCTCTTTTTGATTGAGCTTATCTATCTTAGTAAAGATTTGAATGATGTGCTGATTCTCACGTGCATTGGCAAATAAAAACTCACTCACTTGCGTGTCGATTTCTAAATGTGGATGACGGCAGTCTATGAGATGTATAAAGATTTTTATCTGCTCTCTGTTGGCGATATAGTCAGTCAGATTCTTTTCCCAGTCATGCTTGAGAGACTTCGAGACCTTTGCATAACCAAATCCAGGCAGATCTACAAATTTTGCAATGAGCTTGTTTGATGTGTCTCTATCCATGAACGTTACATCGAAGTAGTTAATTAACTTCGTTTTACCCGGTGTAGACGAGACTTTGGCTAAACCTTTATGATCTGTAAGCGCATTTAAAAGTGAGCTTTTCCCAACATTTGAGCGTGCCATAAAGACAACTTCATTTTGTTCATCCGATTCCGGTGCTGCACTAAAATTTGGAGCCGACGTTATGAACTTTGCATCAACAATATCAACCATCTATTTTTTCCCCTCATCTATATTAAATATCATAATTACAGGCTCTTTATTCAGACCTTTTGCATACGCTTTACCATCCGTAGTTTTTAAAACCACTTCATCACCTAAAATCTCTTTTTTATCATTAAGTTGCTGCAGGTGAACATTTTCATAAAAATAGTACTCTTTTTTACTTGGTAAATAAATAGCTTTGCCGGCGACACCTTTATAGACTCCCCCATTTTTACTTGTGATTGAGAAAGAGACATTACCGACAGCGACAAATTTTATAGGTTTTTTCTCTTTATTTACATATATAGTAACTTTGGAGGCATTCAGTTCATCATTGGCTTTTATAATATTTACATTGCCACTAAAAACAGATATTCCCGTGTTTTGATCAGAAGTAAAAGAGTTTGCCTTAACCTTCAACTCTTGTGCACTTAAAAGTGTCAACAGGCTTGATAGTAAAAAAAGTATCGTGATATTTTTCATCTTTTATCTCTCTTGTAATTTAATTTTTGCTGTAACATTTTTTGAAAAAATTCTATTTTTTTCATTATTGTATTTGATGTATGAACCCCTAATTGTGCTGTCATTCATATAAGCCACATAACCGACATCACTGACAACAATAGAAGTTTTTTTGTTATATACTGCTTTTTGTGTTTTAAATGTAAGCCCATCATCCCGGACATACTCCACATTTCCTGTTAAAATTACAAAATTATTTTTATATATACCGTTATCCGCTTTCATATTTGCTATATACTCTTCTTTCTCGTTATCTGTATAGTCAATATTTTTTACTGTATATCTGTTTGTGTAACGTGTAGCGGAACTTCCAAGCATTATAGTATTCAGTCCGCTTCTGTCTAACTCATACATTGTAAAATCTTTTAACTCAAAAAGAGGCACATCCACAAAGGCCTGCTGTTTAATGTTCAGTGGTTTAAAAAAGATGTAGATACTAGCAAGTACCGCCAGAATCGCAGTCAAAAAAAGAGAAATTTTGATAACTTACTCCTCTACCCAAAGAGATAAAAACTGATCCTTTTGATCATTTTCTTCTATGATGATATCTATCATTTCACGGACGGCAGCATCACCGCCTTTTCTGCTGAGAACTGTCCCTACAAGTTCTTGAATATCAGCCACACCATCATTTGGAGTAAAGCTTCTTCCTGCTATGCTAAGCATCTTATGGTCGTTCAAATCATCACCAATAGCGGCGACCTCATACATCTCCAAGTTTAAGCCTGAGACTAACTCACGTAATACTTTTTCTTTATTTTTAACACCTTGATGCAAGTGCCCAATACCCAGCTCATCAGCTCTTTTTTTGACTATAGAAGATTGTCTGCCAGTTATTATGGCAACCTGATGCCCAAGTTTTATCCAACTTACGATGGCCAAACCATCTTTTACATTAAATGCTTTTGTCTCCGAGGAGTCACTCGAATATATTATTTTACCATCAGTTAAACAACCATCGACATCTAACACAAGCAGTTTAATCATAAAACATCTTTTGTACTAGGGATACCGACACGTTCATTTTTAGCAGTTGCACGGCGGATTGCCACAGCTACTGATTTAAATGCTGCTTCAATGATATGGTGCTTATTTTTCCCACGCAGTTGGATAATATGCGTAGAGATTCGTGCATTGAGTGCAAATGCTCTAAAAAACTCTTCAACAAGCTCTGTATCAAACTCCCCTACTTTACCATGTACATCAAGTTCATACACTAAAAACGGACGGTTGCTCAAATCCAAATCACAGCTCACACAAGCCTCATCCATAACGATATTCGCAGATCCAAAACGCTCCATATTCTTTACAGGATAGATAGCTTCCCCCAGTAGAGAGCCAAGAACAATCCCAACATCTTCAACACTATGATGATCATCTATGTGCGTGTCACCTTTACAGCTAATCTCTAAGTCAATCAAAGAGTGCTTGGAAAAACTCTCAAGCATATGGTCTAAAAAACCAACACCCGTACTTATAGTACTTTTACCTGTTCCATTTATATCTAAAGCTACAGTTATATCTGTCTCTTTTGTTGTTCTTGTTTTTGTTATCATCTTTTAATCCTCTCGTACAATAAATGCATTTTTAAATTTTCCGTGTGCTTTGTAATCTCTGGCTTCCTGCTCACCCTTAAATCCTGTCAGCCAAACTTTAAACATACGTCTACCATCACCATTTACATCTTGAATGATTGTTTTGTAGCCGTCTGTATTATCATACTTCTCTTGTGTAGAGAGTGCTCCTTGAATTTTGGAGAACGAACCAATCTGAATCGCATATTTTCCGCTTAAAGACATCTTTTGCGGGAGTTTTTTCAACTCTTTTTTCGTTGGAATGTTTCTTTTACCTTTCCCTTCAAACCCAAGAACCTCTAAAGTAACAGGAGCAGTCCCCGTTCCAATCATATTTATCTTTGAAGCAGCTGCTTTTGAGAGGTCTATTATTCTCGTAGAGACAAAAGGCCCTCTGTCATTAATTCTTACAACTGTACTCTTGCCATTTCTTTTATTGGTTACTCTTACAATCGTATTCATCGGCAGTGTTTTATGTGCTGCTGTCATGGCCCACATATTGTAGCGCTCACCGTTTGAAGTGAATTTTCCATGGAAATTAGGACCATACCAACTTGATATACCTTTAAAAGTGTCACCTACGCTCACCACTTGTGGATAGTACTTCCTACCATGCACAACATAGGGGCGCATCGTTGCCTTGGAGTACTTCTTTTTAGGCGGTGTTGTACGGTATGCACTGCTATCATCACTGTAATTTTTTGCCGAAGATGAAGGTGCATAGTTGTAACTTCTGTACGCTCCAGGACCTCTCGTGCTACAAGCAGTAAAAGAGAACATAATGGCTAAAAATAGATAGATACTCTTATTCATACAACTTTAACCTACCCCCAACTCTAATTAAAGAACCACGAATATGATTTTGCAGACGTATGTTTTGCACACTTATTTTATGTGCCTTGGCGATGGATTCTAAAGAATCACCTTTTCTTACCATATAGTAATGCTTTGAAGATATCTTTCGCATCGCACTTCTTTTTGGAATAGGAATTATGAGCTTCTGTTTCAAATGGAGTCTGTTACTTTTTAAATGGTTGAAATCTTTGATGACTCTGTAAGAAACGCCATATTTTTTCCCAATATAAGAGAGATTGTCCCCATGTGTCACCACATGCACTCTGTAGATATTTTTAATAGACTCACGCGTATACTTCTGCTTAAACTCTGCCAATTTAATGTAAGGAATATAGACATTATAACTTTTAGCATACGGTGGTACAAAATCATACTTCAGTTGTCTGTTTAATTTTTTCAAATCTTTAAGAGGAATGTGGATGAGCTTAGAGATTCTTGCAAGTGACTCTCCACTTGAAAGCTTCACCGTAGATATTGAGTAAGCATTGGCACGGTTTAAAAGGTATTCGTACTCACTGTGCAGCAAGTACTGCTCGTCATTTCCGATGAGGGCAAGTGCAACAATTTTTCTGATGTAGTTACGGCTCTCACGTGGAATGTATTTCTTTCTAGGATCAAGTAAAACAGAAAGCTCGTCTGTTCCTGCTCTTCTTATGGCCCGATTGAGTCTTCCTCCGCCACAGTTATAGGCAATAGCTGCCAAGTACCACTTTCCAAAACGCTTATGCAGTGCCGAAAGATATTTTGCAGCCGCTTGGGTTGATTTGATAAGGTCACGTCTTTCATCAACATATTCATCAATTTTGAGATGATAAAGTTTTGCAGTACGCGGCATAAACTGCCACAATCCCGCAG
>JALUWT010000031.1 GCA_027019325.1 Sulfurimonas sp. | reverse complement strand
TCACCTGTCATAATTGAAAAAGTTGCACCCGTTAGGTGAAGTCTTTGAGTGCGACTTTTTCGTTTGTAAGTACCTAATTATAGAGCAATTTGGCTTGTTGTCTAATTTGGTATGGAATTATTTGGGAATAAGGGAGCCTTCTTATCATATGCACTGATTCAAGATGGTAAATTTATAAAACTTTTAAAAAACCTAAAAGGAATAGATTATAAGAAATATGATGTGGTAAAGATTACAGATCAAGGATTTAGCCCTATATTTAATACCCGGAGTATTACATGCCAACATTCGTTGATGCTCTCTACAGATAAGAATGATTATGTTAAATGCAACAGTTCTTTTTATACAACGACTATGGGTGATGGGGTTGAAAGTGCTATTGTAAATGTTTTTGGTACTGTAGCAAGCCTTGGGACAAATATTGTAACGGGGAGTGCTTCTGTTGCAAAATCATTTGATGAAGAAGCGTTTTTAGCGGCTGTTAATGATAATAATTTGGTTGCTGTACAAAAAGAGCTTATAGTAAAAAGAGAAAAAGAAATTGCACTTCAAAAAAAACTTGAGCAGGAAAGACAAAAGAAGATAGCACTACAACGTAAAAAGCTTGAAGAAGAGAAGCAACAAAAAATAGCATTGCAACGTAAGCAGGAGCAAGAAAAACGGGAACAGGAGATAAGACTCGCATCAATTAGAAAAAAAGAACATGATGCAAAATGTCAGAAAATTCTGCAAGAAATTGACAACTCTTCTGGAGTACAGCAAATAAGTTTGTATAAAAAACTAGATACATTAAATTGCCAGTAAAGGAAAAACATGAAAAAGATTATTTTACTCTTATTGATAAGTGGGTTTTGTATGGCCAATGCCGCTTCTCTTGTAAAAGCAAAAGATGCTCGCATCATAACCAATAAAGAGACAAAAAAGTTGGTAAAACAGATCTTGACATCACCAAAAGGAAAAAAAGCATACAATGGTTTAATCCGATTGTTTAATAAAAAGATCTCTATTGTAGCTGCCGGAGGCTATTATGATACCATGGTCATATCTTTTATGTCTGATAATGCTAAAGAGGTAGAGCCTCTTTTAAAACCTTTAACAAGGAAGGAGCAAGATATTATACGTTCTTTAATTATTAAAGAGTTGGAACGAAAGGGATATAAAATAACCTATAATGAATTATGGGATAACCCTGCTAATTTTAATATCAGCGTCAGTTGGTAAAGAGTCATTGATTCAGTCCGTTATCTTGGCTATACTACATATAATAAAAAACAAACAAAGGAATAAAATGTTAAAAAACACATTAATGGTATCGACAGTAGTCTTAGGAGGTTTGTTGTTTTCAGGCTGTTCGATGAAAGCAAGTTACCATACGAATATTAAAAAGACAGAGCAGCAAAAACCAATCGTTACCATTGAAGCAGATCAAGATTCTACATCTTTAGGATGGATCAATGCGAGTAATGTCACACGTAAAAACTATATGTATGCTTTTGGTACTGCTGCACAAATAACACTTGATAGCGGATATAAGTATTTTACCATCATAAAACCAAAAGAGCTAATTCAGCAGTATAAAGATAGAGAAGTGCATAATCTTCAAGATGCCTATGATGCTTGCGATAGTGGAAAAAACAGTTTTAAAGTCGGAACAAGCTTAGCACCGGCAGATATAAACGATAACTATTGTGACCATATAATATATACTCGTAAAGAAGCAACCTTGACTGGTGGAGGTGTTATTCATAGACCTGTATATTTTACGATTGAGATGCATAATGATCCTAGACCTGGCAGCAATGCAACATTTAATGCTCAGGAGGTTTTAAATTCTAAATTATTAGAGGATTTAAACAGAGAATATTTTAAAGAGAATAAAAGATAGAATTAAATTTTATATCAGAATAAACTGAAGTTTATTCCCCAAGCAAAGATTGCAACCGCTGCAAAGATGTCGCAATCTGCACAAGATCCTGTGTGATCTTCTTATCCTTTCTCTTTTGATCTTGAATATTCTCAGTTTGCTCTAAAGCGATATGCAAACTCCTCTCTTTGTGCTTTTGCAGTTGCGCCAGAATATGCTGTAGAGTATCACAGAGTTCATCAGCCTGCCGTAAAAGAGAGAAGCGTGTATACATAAGCTCTTTTAAGCCATAACCCTTTGCGTGAAACAGTGGTATCGGCAGGTTCGATAAAAAAAGCGGACTGAGTATCTTTCTATCGTTTTGGCTGCTTTGGGGTCTTGAAGCCATATACTCTTTTACATAGGGAAGCTGCAGATAGATCTGCACAAATATAGAAATCTCTTCTTCTATATCTTTATCTTCATAGTCAAACTGAATGCGTATGGCACTGTTGTTACTCACAACTGGCTTCTCATACCCCCTGTCAATACGCCCGACTTGAATATCCACTCCTCTATAGGAGACTAAGATATCATTCTTATGCAGGGATTGTGATCTTATCGCACTGCTGTTTGCAGCTGCCGGCTTCTCTTTTGTGGGATCAACTCTGATAACCCCATAGGCATCTGCATCGGCGAGTGTCACTTCAGAATAATCAAGAACACTTCTCTCTTTTCCGACACGCACTTTTGCGATAACAGCGATCTTCTTCGCCAGATCTTTGAGTCTGCCAATTGCAACATCAGGAAATTCTTCTTTTAGTTTGGCCTGTAAGTCCAACAAATCCACCCCTTTATATGCCTGTATTATACAGTTTTCTCATTTGATATTTATTGATTTGCGCTCGACCTTGATTTTTAGTATACTTCTTGTATGCTACCAATATATATATAAGGTAGTTAGTTAATAAAAAGGAGCTCCCATGCTAATCTTAAAGATACTCGCTGTCTTAGCGGCACTCTATCTTCTCTACCTGCTCACCATAGGAGTGAACAGATTCACCCAAAAGAGATACAACTATCTCTTTATCAACACACTAACTCTAAGCACCTCTTTAGGTGGATACGCTGCATCCTTGGGCGGATACTTTTGGTATATGAAAGCCCTGCAGAACCATGTAGACATTTTAAACGGTCAAATCTTAATGGGCATAGGCGCTCTTTTACTCTTGTATACACTCTATAAAAATATCATGCATACAGATGAGACAATCGGACTCATTCTAACAGTTGTGCAGCAGGTGATCTATCTTGTAGCAGGAGTGATTGGTCTGATACTCATCTGCTTAATCTTTTTAGCATATTCCGAAGCCAAACCCGTTTATAGAATAGATTGAGGATATTGCATTATGTCAGATATATTCAAAGTTCTCATAGAAAAAGATCACAATAAAAACAGAGGAGTCAAGCATGCATGAAGATAACAATACCGCGAACAAGGATAATTCGCTAAAGATATTTATAGGGATGATGCTCTTTGTCGCTTTGATGGCATTTGCGAAGTGGCATGATAATCCCGATAACAGAAACCCAAAACTCAATATCCAACACTTTAAAAACAACAAGAGCCTTATCTGCCAGAACTCTCTTGGAGGTGGCTCGGCCATTCTCATTAACAAGAAAGATGGCTGGGAGCTCTATAAGAAGCAATATTTTAAAAAAGGTGAGGAGCTTTTAAATATAGAGTATTGCACACAAGTACAAGAGGA
>JALUWT010000030.1 GCA_027019325.1 Sulfurimonas sp. | reverse complement strand
TGCCAAGAAGAGTACAAATATATTTTTCATAATCCCACCTTATTATATTTTTAAGTTAAAATTATATCATAATTTATTTCTATTTTCAAAACTGACCGTATTTGTGCTTATCCGATATAATTGCAATATGAAAAACAGAACCATAGATATAAAAACGATTTTCAAACTCGCCCTGCATAAAAAAAGAGCTTTCATCTATGGACAGATTATCACACTGCTTGCTATAATCGTAAGTATTCCAGTTCCTCTGATGCTTCCTGTCATGGTCGATGAAGTCCTCCTGCATAAGCCACATTACATTGTTCCTGCCATTAACAAACTTTTTGGCAGCGGTTCTGCATTTTACTACATCGCACTCGTGGCTGTTGCTGTTATCTTTTTACGTTTTTTATACTACTTTTTAGGTGTTGTAACAACAAAAATCTTTACTGCCATCTCAAAATATGTGACTTTTATGATACGCCGCCACCTGCTCACGCATCTGCAGTACACCTCTATGAATGAGTATGAAACAGTTGGAAGCGGCGCAATTACTGCCAACCTTATTACAGATGTAGACACACTCGATGCTTTCATTATGAACTCTGCAAGCCGTTTTGTCGCTTCTGTTTTAACCCTTGTTGCCGTTGGTATTGTAATGATTGCGATTAATCCAATTTTAGGCATATTAATCCTTTTTGTCCAGCCGCTCATCATGTTTGTGAGTAAAAAGATGTCGGTACGCGTAGGAGAGCTCAAACGCCAAGAGAATCAATCCATCGCAGAGTTTCAAGAAGATGTCGGCGAGACCTTAGAGCTTTTTGGACAGATAAAAGCGAGCAATAAAGAGGAGTACTTTTTTCAAAAAGCCATCAAGCAGGCAAAAAAGATCAAATATACTTCCAATACCTTTAGTTTTAAAAGTGTCGCCTATGAAAAACTCTCCTACACCATCTTTCTCTCCGTCTTTGAACTTATACGTGCGACAGGGCTTCTGCTTGTTGCCTACAGTGATCTGAGCATCGGTATGATGTTTGCGATGTTTGGCTATATCTGGTTCATCATGACACCTGTACAGGACATCCTCTCTATGCAGTACAGTTACTCTTCTGCCAAAGCGGCTCTTGGACGCATTAACAAAGTCTTGATGCTCAAACGCGAAGCCAATGGTCATGAAAAACTCCAGGGCGCGCCTCTGGACATCACGATTGAAAAGCTTTCATTCTCTTATTCCAGCAGTGAGAAAGAGATTCTAAAAAATATTACATTTTCTGTGCCTTACGGTTCTAAAATCGCGCTTATCGGAGCAAGCGGCAGCGGAAAAACAACATTGGCACAGATTATTTCCGGTTTTTATGAAAAAAAATCAGGGGAGCTTCTCTACAATGAAACTGCAGTTGAAAATCTGGACAAACACTCCCTGCGTGAGAAGATATTTCTCGTACTTCAGATGCCAATCATGTTTAATGCGACACTTCGTTTTAATATTACAATGGGTGAAACAGATGCCGATGATGCTGCTCTTTACAAAGCCCTTGAAATCGCGCAACTCACCGACATGATAGAAAATATGCCTGAAAAACTCAACACTATTGTAGGACATCACGGCATCCGGCTTTCCGGAGGGCAGAGACAACGCCTCAGTATTGCGCGCATGATTATTGCAAACCCAAGCATTGCTATCTTCGATGAGTCCACCTCCGCACTTGATGTTCATACCGAAGCAAAACTTTTTGTAGCCCTGGAGCCGGTTTTACGAGAAAAAACGGTCATCACCATCGCACATCGTCTCAGTACTGTCAAAAATGCCGACATGATTTATGTTTTAAATGAGGGTGAAATAGTCCAGAGAGGAACGCACGAAGCCCTCGAAGAGGAAGAAGGGCACTACCGGGAATTTATCAAAGAGCAGCTACTGTGATGCAAAAAACTCTTCTGCAGTGGTACGAAGCAAACGGTCGTCACGAGCTTCCATGGAGAAATACAACAGATATCTACCATATCTACCTCAGTGAAATCATGTTGCAGCAGACGCAGGTCAACCGTGTACGCGATGAGTACTATCCGCAATTCTTAGCGAAGTTTCCTACTCTTAAAAGTCTTGGAGAAGCACCACTTGAAGAGGTGCTCTCTGCGTGGAGCGGTCTGGGATATTATTCACGCGCGCGTAATCTTCACAAAACTGCACAGCTCACGCAAGGCAAGCTGCCAAGTGAATACAAAGAGCTGCTCAAACTGCCCGGAATTGGAAGCTATACAGCAAGTGCCATCTGCTCCTTTGGACACCATCAAGGCATCACCGTCGTTGACACCAACATTGCCCGCGTCATCAAACGTTTTTATGCCCTGCTTGATGCCAATGCAAAAAATATAGATACTCACGCAGCACAACTACTCAACCATAAAGAGTCACGCGCACATAACTTAGCCCTCATGGACTTAGGCTCACTTCTCTGCCTGCCCAAAAATCCAAAATGTGACATCTGTCCTCTGCGTGAGCAGTGTCGGGGAAAAGAGGAGCCCGAGCTTTACACGCAGACAAAAAAGACAAAGTATGAGTCCCTTGAACTTTTTTACGGCATCTACATACGCAACAACAAAATTGCCCTCACGCAAACGGAGGGTTCAATGTATAAAGGGATGCTGGAGCTGCCAAGCGTAGAGCCGCTTGAAGAGGATTTTTTACGCAGTTTCAAACACTCCTACACCAAATACAGACTCACAGTAAACCTCTACCATCTTGAAGAGATAGAGAAAAAGTGTATATGGATAGCAATGGACGAGCTGCACGCCGCGCCCATCTCCTCACTTGTTAAAAAAGCGCTACTTTGATTGAAAAGCTTTTGGCTGTTTTACTTTTCCTCTGTAAATAACTTTACATCCACGTGGTAAAACTATGGTAGAAGTGTCTGTTATAAGGGTGTCCGCTCCATGGACAATATCATTTGTCAAAGATATCTTTTTATCACTGATACGCGTCGTATTTATTGCAAAAGTAGAGACCTTATCAACAGATTTTGTACCAAAATCAATAAGCTTTCTTCCAGTATTTAAAACAGCAGAAGGCATATGAGTGACCATATCTATAAGTGCGCCGGAACTGTTCGTAACTTGAGGTGATCGGATATTGCCGCTTAAATCCTGTGTGAGAATAGCACAGCCCTGTTTATCTAAAATATTGACACTCAAATGAATAATATCACCATTATCATGAATACTTCCAAGAGTAGCTATTCTGAACTTTTTTGTGGAAAACGCAACATCATTGAGTTTGATTATCTTATGATTAAGTGAAAGATTTATTTGTGCTTTTTGTATCGTCGTTTGCTGTTTGGAGTACTCGAAAGTTTTTAAAGTTTCACGACCGAGCTGTACAATGTTGAGACCAAGTGTATCTTCTATGTTTGAGAGTTTTGCATCTATGTCTATACCATTAAGCACTGCATCAGAGACAGTGATATAAGTTGAAGCACTTTTTTCAGAAACATGATAGCTAATACTCCCAGAAACTATACCTTTTTCAAAGAGTGCATCTTTGTTGAACATATTGTCTATTTTTTGCAGTTCAAGAGCATGCAATGTCATAAACACAGTATTTTTTTCAAGTTCCACCTTCAACATACCCCCTAAAGAAGGTGTAGTGATAAGAAGATTTATGTCATATTTACCTCTGACTTTTAAAGCTCCTTTCATATCTACTTTTGTTATGATTTTATACTTTTTTAAATCTTGTATATCTACTAAAAAATTACTTTTAATACCCTCTTTTTGTGTATATGCAAAATCATCGACCTCTATTTTGTCTTTACCATGGACAATCAGAGCCTTACTTGTGTATGGTTTTTGAAGCAGCGTTTGAAGCTGTATGTCGATGAGCCTCTTTTGCTTTTGTGCTAAGAGCTCTAATTGTGCCGGCAGTTTCAGCTCTTTGGAGTGCAGGTCATACAGAGCCTCTTTTGAGACAAAGCGATAATTCTCATTGTGCAGCTGCGTTTGAAACTGCACAATGCCTTTTTTAAAGTTTCCGTTTATCTTCGCGGCAGCTGCTTTTTTAAAGTATTTTGGGTACTTCACGACACGCAAACTTGGGCTCTCTAAAGTAAAATCAATATCTTTGAGTGTTCCCTTGGCATCAACATCTACCTCAGCGTCAATATACTCTTGCAAGCCAAAAGCTTTCTGCACTGCCACTGCATTAATATGCTTCGCTCTGAGCCAAAAATGCCCTTTTTCATAGACCAATCTACTCTCCGATTCGAACTGCGTACTAAAGAGTGTGATTTTTGGCTCTTTGGCATAATCGACATTCCCCTTGAGTGCCATCTGCTGCTTCATAAATTGCGTTCGCAGTGTAAAATCAAGCGTTTTTAAGCAGGTTTTTCCATCGACAGAGAGTTTTTTAAATGTCTGTTTGTAAGCCTTAAACTCTTTAGACTCAGCAGAAAAATCGCCACTCATAGATGCTAGATTCAAGAGACCATCAGCATTGACATAACCAGAGAGCGGCATACTCTTTTGCATAAAATGCAACAGTTTTTCCGTATTGATGTGCCGCAAATGGTATGTAAGTTTTTTATTCTCTAAAGAGGCGGTAATCTCTCCATCAAATATCGAGCTTTTAAGTGAAAGTTTTTTCTCCTGCGTAAACTCTATGGATGAAAGATGAATCTGTTTACCGGCAAAGTTGATGTCAGCTTGTGCCTGTAGTTTTTTATCTATCCTACCGGAACTTTTTATCTCTGTTTTACCTGTAAAAGGAGCTATAAAAGAGCCGTTGATACTAAAGCCCTTCTCTTTAAGACTTGCATGCAGAGCTATATCTTTAAATACCTGTTTGTTAAGTGTCAGTCCTTTGCTTTGTGCTTTGAGATTGAGCTCACGCAGTGTTTTATCATAAACAAGATCTGCCTGCAGATGTGCTCTGCCCTCTAGAGGCTGATACTTTTTTAATGCCGCCACATCTCCGTCATACACAATTTGCAGTTCAAGAGGGGAGACATTGAGCACTTTTAAATGCAGAAGATTCTCTTTATTATTTATGCTTGCCGTAAGTGAAGAGTCCATAATTTCCAGAGACTGCACAGAAACATTTGCATCAAGCGCTATCGACGCATAACTCTGTATCAAAACCTTCGTTACCGGCTTCAAAAGAGCTCCAAAAGCTATGAGTATTACAAAAAAGAGAGTCCATGGCACAAAAGATTTCAGCATCAAAATCTCACTAAAAATCGGCTTCCTTTGCCAAGTGTGGAGCTAACACTTACACGCCAACCATAATTGTCACAGATTCGTTTGACAATGCTCAGCCCTACGCCAAAACCACCGGCAATATCCGATGAACGACTGTAGAGTTCAAAAATTTCTTGAAGTTTTTTCTCCTCTATGCCAACACCTTCATCTTCAATACTGAACTGCTCTTGTGTCAATTGGATGCGTATCGTTGTTTCGGGCATAGAGTACTTGATGGCATTGGAGAGGAGGTTTGAAAAAAGCAATTCCACACGACTCTCTACTACCATAAGTTCTGCATCTCCAAGTTCTGCTTCTACGGTTATACCTTTTGCATCCGTGAGTTCTTTATAGTAAAGTAAAACATGCTCAAGAACTGTTTTAAGATCCACTTCACTGTTTGCCTGCTCTTTTTCTTTAAAATTTAAAAAAGTCAGTGATGTGTAGATGCTCTTTAACTGTTTGGTGCTGATGGAGATATTTTGTAGTATCTTTTTATCATAAACTCCCTTTTTTAGAGCGCGACTAGCACTCATTCCCAGTGCTGTTATGGGAGTATTAAGTTCATGGGAAACATCTTGTATGAAGTCTTCTATCTGTGCCATTCTATTGTGCATCGGTTTTAAAAAGAGTTTAGAAAGCACAAAGGAGATGATGACGACAAGTATAAAACTTAGTCCCACAACACCCAAAACCAAAATACGAAGCTGATGCAGCTTTTGTGCATAGAGTTTTGTTTTTACGACAACATACTCAATGTTTAAATGCTCCTGTGGCGCATCTGAGACTAAAATTTTATAGCCCTCTTTCTCAAAGTATCCACTTCTGTAAGCTGTAGCTTCATCTGTAGGAATGAGTGTATATTCAAATCCCTCTTCATTGGGCAAATGGAGTGTTTTATGCTTCATCTGTGCATTGATAATGAGTCCGGAGAGCTTGTCGGCAATATGGTTGAGTTTATAGTAAGTCGTACTCTCAAGCGCATTCTTTTGCGCGCTGTAGTACCAATACCCCAACAGTACAATAAAAAGTATAGAGGAGGAAAGGTAAAGTGCTACAAAAGAGTAAAAAGATTTTTTTTCTAACTCATTCAAACTTATACCCTTCCCCGCGAACATTGACAATATGCTCTTTTCCTATATGCTTGCGCAAGTTTTTCACAATGGTACGAATGGCATCATCACTTGGCATCTCCTCAAACTCCCAAAAATTCTGCAGCAGTTCATCAGAGCTGATGACACGGTGGCGGTTTTTGTAAAAATAGTGCAGACACTCACTCTCTTTTTGTGTCAGCCTCTCTGTTTTTTCATCTTTTTTTAATGTATGTGTCTTTGTATCAAACGCAATCTCATCTGTCAGATTTATAAGCGAATCAAGTCCAAAATGTCTCTTCACATTTTCTATGCGCTGCGAAAGCTCTTCAAGGTCAAATGGTTTTTTTATGAAGTCATTCGCTCCTGATTCAAAAGCGGACTTGAGGTATTTTGTATCATGAAAAGCGGTAATAAAGATAGCTGGTGTCTCATCGTGAAACTCTCGAAGCTCACGCAGAAGCGAGATGCCGTCACCGTCAGGGACATTGATGTCAAAGATGTAGAGATCAAACTTCATCTCTTCACTCAACTGCAGTGCTTTTTTCATACTGTAGGTCTGCACAACCTCATAATCATCTTCAAGGTAATCAACTAAAATGTTTGCCAGTGCCGTGTCATCTTCGAGTAAAAGTATTTTCATACACTTATTGTATCAAATTCTCTTTAGAGCGCGCTTTTTATCTCTTTTATCGCTTTAGTCACATCCCCCAAGCAGCATCCCCCACTTGGGTTCAAAATCTCACACGAGCACCCCGAATTTTCCATCTTTGCTTTGATGTCTTCCAGTGCTGTTGTCTCACCTGTGGCTTCAAGTTCGGCTTTTATTTTTTCTTTGCTCCACTCAAAACAGTAACAGACAGTTGCCGGAGAGACTCCCTCTTTTAAACCAACAACGATACTCATATCTTCTTGCGTGAGAATAGTTGTATCTCGAAAATAAACTGTTTTACAGCTCGGTGTTTTACAATAGTAAAAGCCATCAAAACAGTCAAACTTCGCTTTTATCTCCTCTTTTACCAAAGCGTCAAAGGTCTTGCCTAAAACACCTTTTGCCTTTTGATGGCAAGAGGGACATTCCACTTTTCCTTTTGGCTGTGGCGTGCAGCAGTTATGACTCTCTTGTGTGCTAAATTTTGTTGTACTAAACATGATGCCCTCCTTTTGAAAGTATTTTATTATCTTATACTATACCATTCTATCTCTTACTTTTTCAACAGATATCTATAACAACTCCTATTTTTAAGCAGCTCTCTCACAAACATCACACAAAGTTATTATATACTTCTCTTATCAAAAGGGCTTACCCCCAACAAAAGGAAACAAAATGAAAAATCTGACAAAAATCTTTTTAGCACTTCTCTTAGGAGTTACACTTTCTCAGGCAGCAGCATTTTCTAAAGACGCAAAGTTTCACAGTACTACAGCACACATTACGGCTGAAAAACCTCTGACAACAGGCTCTAACGTTGTTGTTGTAGAACTCAAAAAAGCGGGTAAAGTCATTAGTGATGCGAAAGTATCGCTCAAAGCTTTTATGCCTGCAATGCCAGGTATGCCGGCTATGGTCTCTAAAGTAAATGCCAAAAATCTTGGTAACGGCAAATATGAAGCAAAACTCAATCTTGCAATGGGCGGAACGTGGCAGTTGCATATCTTTATTGCTCCAAAAGAGGGTAAAAAATCTCGTATTAAAACGACACTCAATTTTTAAAAAGGCACAGCAGTGAAAAATCTACTTATCGGAGCATTTCTTCTTGCAGGCTCGCTTCAGGCGATGAGTTTGAGTGAAGTCATAGAAGCTTCACTCTCCAAAAGTCCTTCGCTTGAAGTAATCAACGCAAGACTTAAGGCAAACAAGCAAAACATCGACATCGCAGACCAGTTTGACAATCCCCAACTGCTGCTCACAAAAAATACCATCGATGCTGCGCAGCCTATGAGTCAAAGCGTCATTACCTTTAAACAAAAATTCCCTTATTACTCTAAACGAGAAAAAAGAGCAGATGTAGCAGTAGCAGAGGAGAAAGTACTTCAAGAAAAATTAGGTGCTGCACAGGTCAAACTTGTCGAACGCATCAAGAATGAAGCCTATACTATTTGGGAGCTGCGTGAGCTTGAAGCTATCATTGATGAGTATATCACGCTGACAAAACAGAACATTAACTTGTATGAATCCTACACAAGTGTCAGCGATAACCAACACATGGGCATTATGAAAGCGGAACTTTCTCTTTCTGATTTGGAAGTGCAAAAGACTACGCTCGATGCAAAAATATATACAGCATATGCACAGCTCTCTTACCTCGCTGCTACAAAGATAAAGAGTCTCAATATTGATTTAAAAATCAGCCATAAACCTAATCTTACAGCACTCAAAGCATCCTTAAACAGTAATCCCGACATTATGATTCAAGAACGTGAAATTTCAAAACAGAGTGCGAAAGTAGAGCTTGCGGATATCAATAATTATCCTGATTTCACTCTGCTTGCAGGCTATGCTTACAGAGAAAAACATGACAACTACTTTAATTTTGGTGTAGGTATCTCCTTGCCGATGTATGGTACGGAAGATGCAAAAGAAGAGGAGCAGCGTGCACTTTTACTTGCAAAGAAAAGTCAAAAAAGTGATACCGTTTTGGCCATTACTTCACAGGTAGAGATCTATTACGCACAGATGCTCGCTTCATACAAGATATATCACATTATTCAGGATGCCGCACTGCCTCAAGTTGCACACATGTTTCAACTTTCATCTTCTTCTATCTCTACAGGAAGTGATCTGTTTAAGTACATTGACGTCCTGTTCCAAAAACTTGATTTAGAAAAAAAGAGCATCAATGCCGTTGCAAATTATAAACGCAGTGAAGCACAAATTGCCGCACTCAAAGGAGAGACAAAATGAAAAAATTAATACTACTTGCATGCATACTGCCGCTGGCACTTTTTGCACAGCCAAAAGAAAAACCAACCGTAGAACAGCTTTTCTCAGTACAGACCGTTAAAGTCAAAAAGGTAAAAACCGCACACTCTAAAGAGAACTACGGTTTTGTCACAGCAGATGAAGCACGCACCTATGATGTTTCCCCTCGTTTTGGCGGCTTTGTCGAAAAACTCTATGCCAATAAAATTTACCAGTATGTAAAAAAAGGCGACCCTCTTGTCACACTCTACTCTCCTGAGGTCTATAAAGCAAAAGAGGATTACCTCAACTCCTACAGATACACAAAAGTAAGAGACAACAAAGGGATGCTCAGGAGTGCAAAACTCAAACTTGAACTTTTAGGTGTTGATAAGCGCGAGATAGCAGCTGTTCTTAAAAATAAAAAAGTATCTTCAAACACAACAATTTACGCTCCGGTTTCGGGTTACATTTTTACAAAAAACATCGTAGATGGTGCTGCTTTTAATGCCAAAAACAAACTTTTTAAAGTGGTCAATCTTGATGAAGTCTGGGTAGAGACAAAGATCTTTGAAGATGATGTGAAGTGGATAAAAAATGCCGATGATTTTCGTGTAAGTTTTAAAACAACCGGCAAAGTCTACACAACACACAACAAACTGCTCTATCCGAGGCTGGATCCAAAAGAAGCAACACTTACAATGCGTCTGAGACTAAATAATGCAGACAACACGCTTTTTCCAGGAATGTATGCAACGGTCATCTCAAAAGACAAAGCACGTGAGTATCTTACACTGCCACAGAGTGCAGTCATTCTCAAAGATGGCAAGTACTATGCATTTATGGTCGGAGAGTATGAAGGTGAATATGAACCAATTGAGATTTCTGTCAAACCACTCAATAACCAAACCTACATCGTCTTAAATGGATTGAAAGTCGGTGATGAAGTGGTCAATAACGCACTCTTTATGATGGACAGTGATGCGCAGATAAATGGGCTCTACTAAGGTAGTTCTCACAAACCTGCCACAGATTTTGAGTATACTTTTTTAAATTAATAATTGGGAACACTATGATAGAAAAACTCATTGCTTTTAGCATAAAAAACAAATTTATTATTCTCTTGGCGGCACTTGCACTTGTTGGTGCTTCCATTTGGAGTATGAAACATACACCTCTTGATGCACTGCCTGACCTCTCTCCTCCTCAGGTAATTGTACAGATAAACTGGGCCGGACAGTCTCCTGAGATTGTTCAAGACCAAGGAACATATCCACTTGTAGCCCAGTTTTTAGCTATTGCAGACATTGATACAGTACGTGGATACTCTACCTATGAAAATGGTCTTATCTACATCATTTTTAAAGAAGGAACCGACCTTTACTGGGCACGTAGCCGTGTACTTGAACAGCTCGCTTCCATTCAGTCACAACTGCCTAAGAATATGAACGTCTCTCTCGGGCCAGATGCAAGTGGTGTCGGCTGGGTCTATGAGTATGCCCTCAAATCAAAAACAAAAAATCTTGCGCAACTCAGAACGCTGCAGGATTACTACTATAAATACGCACTTATGGGTGTAGATGGAGTCAGTGAGGTCGCTTCTATCGGTGGATTTATCCCCACATTTCAAGTAACTGTCAACAATGACAATCTTGTCCGTTACAACCTCGGTATCAAAGATATCGCAAGGGTATTAAAGAAAAATAACAATGATACAGGCGGGCGCATCGTCATCAAAAACGGTTATGAGTGGATGGTTCAAGCCAAGGGCTACATCAAAAATCTTGATGATATCCGCAAGCTCGTTGTCACGACCAAAGGCGGCACACCTATAAAACTCGGCGATATTGCAAGAGTAGAACTTACACCTGCGCCGCGTCGTGGACTGGCTGACCTCAATGGTAATGGAGAAGTTGTCGGCGGTATCGTCATGGCACGTTACGGGGAAGATGTCTACTCTATGCTCCAACGCGTAAAGAAAAAGATGAAAGAGCTTAAGGTCGATGGTGTAGATGTTGTCACTGTGTATGACCGATCAGGTCTTATCGACAAAGCCGTTGATACACTGGAACATACACTCATTGAGGAGAGTGTCATTGTTGTTATCATCATTGGTCTCTTTTTGATGCACTTTCGCTCCTCCCTTATCGTTATCATAGTCCTGCCGCTTACCGTCGGTTTTACATTTTTACTTATGAAGCTTTTTGGAATCGGCTCGAACATCATGAGTCTTGGCGGTATCGCCATTGCCATCGGCGCAATGGTGGATGCCTCCATCGTTATGATAGAGAATGCTCATAAGATGCTGCACAAATTTGAGCATAAAAAAGAGAGAGTACCCACAGACAAAGAGCGCATAGATATTATATTAAAATCTTCGCAGCTTGTCGGGCGCCCGATTTTCTTTGCGCTTGCACTTATCGTAGCCTCATTTTTACCTATCTTTGCACTCAGCGGGCAAGAAGGCTTACTATTTACACCGCTTGCATTTACGAAAACTTTTGCAATGGCGGCAGGTGCACTTCTAAGTATCACACTCGTTCCGGTACTCATGATATTTTTTGTCAAAGGGCGCATTCTACCAGAGTCAAAAAATCCACTCAACCGATTTTTTATCTGGCTCTACCGTCCTGTAATTATTTATGGATTAAAAGCAAAATATCTTGTCATCGTTTTAGTACTGCTCTCTCTTGGCTATATGTACCCACTCTATAAAAGTCTAAAATGGGAATTTATGCCGATGCTCAATGAGCAGACTTTTATGTACATGCCTGTAACTCCCTATGGAATCAGTATTGATCAGGCTAAACAGCTCTTGCAAAAAACAGACAAGATTATAAAATCATTTCCTGAAGTTGAAAATGTCTTTGGGAAAGCGGGGCGTGCAGATACTGCGACGGACCCTGCACCTCTTTCAATGTTAGAGACTATCATCACACTCAAACCAAAATCTGAGTGGCCAAAAGGGATGACCTATAAGAAACTGCGTGAAGATATGGAAGCGGCTCTGCAGATTCCTGGACTTACAAACTCATGGACCTACCCTATCCGCGGTCGTATTGATATGCTCCTTAGCGGTATTCGAACGCCTATTGGTATAAAACTCTATGGAACTGACGCAAAAGGCCTACAAAAATTTGGTAAAAAGATAGAAGAACAGTTAAATAAATATGACAAAACACTCTCTGTCTTTGCTGATCAGGCCAGTGCCGGTTACTATATAGACATCATTCCAAATGAAGATAAACTTGCACGTTATGATATGACAAAAGATACTCTTTTAGAGTACACTGCCCTTGCCATTGGCGGTATGCGTGTATCGACCATGTACAAAGGGCTTGAGCGCTATCCTATTGCCTTGCGTCTAGAAGGAAGCGAGCGCAGAAGTCTGGACTCTATCAGAAACATTCAAGTCAAAACAAAACTCGGTTTTGTTCCTCTTGGAAACTTGGCAAAAGTAGCCTACAGACAGAGTGCTTCGGTGATAAAAAGTGAGATGGCAGCACCAGTGACTTTCATCTACATTACACCAAAAGATGGCATAAGTGCAACAGAGTACAAAAAAGGTGCACAAAAGTTCATAAACGCAATAAAATTTGATCCGGGATACTACATAGAGTGGGCAGGACAGTCTGAGTATCTTGATTCTGCGATGGCACGCATCGTCTGGATTGTTCCGGCAGTTCTCATTGTTATCTTCTTGCTTATCTATATGGCACTTAAAAAAATGGTACCGACAATTATCGTCTTTTTTACACTGCCGTTTGCCCTTTTAGGCGGACTTATTTATATTGACATGCTCAACTTTGCGATGAGTATCGCCGTGATTGTCGGTTTCTTGGCACTACTTGGAGTAGCCGCCGAAACTGCAATCGTTATGATAATTTATCTGCAAGAAGCAGTAGATGAGTCCAAAGAGATACACGGCAAAAACTTTAACAACAAGTATCTCAATGATGCTATCTATGATGGAGCTGTACAGCGTGTAAGACCAAAACTTATGACAGTTTTTGCTATTCTTGCAGGTCTTGCGCCTATTATGTACACACATGGAGTAGGAAGTGAAGTGATGCAGCGAATCGCCGCTCCAATGCTTGGAGGAATAGTCTCTTCAGCAGTTTTAAGTTTGGTTATTATTCCAATACTTTATGATATTTATATGAAATGGGAGTTAAACAGAGATGAAAAAACAGACGTTTAAAGTACAAAATGTAAAATGTGGCGGTTGCGCCAACACACTGATGAGTAAACTTGTCGATGAGTTTGGCGCTATTAAGGTCAATCTTGAAGTAATGCCAAGAGAGATAACACTTGAGATAGATGAAAAAAAGATTTCTAAGTTGCGTGAAGCACTAAAATCTCTTGGCTACCCAATGGCTGATGAGCATTTAGGATTTATAGAAAATACAACAGCACAGGCAAAAAGTTTTGTCTCCTGTGCTGTTGGAAAGTTTGAGCTTGCTAAAGAGTAGCAATCTTTCACAAACTCGACACAAACGCGTGTTATACTTGTATCACTTAAAGAGGTGATACTATGAAAACAACACAACAGTTATCAAGAAGAACATTTGTCAAAGGCGTTGTCGCTTCAACAGTTCTGCTCTCAGGTATGACTCTGAGTGCAAAGAGCAATGGAGTCAAACAGCGACAACAAACGAGGGAACTCTCAGGCACGGAATTTCATCTAACAATCGATAAAACCCTTGTCAATATAACGGGAAACCCTTCGTATGCAACAACGGTCAATGGCATGCTGCAAGGTCCGACACTACGCTGGCGTGAGGGTGATACGCTTACCATTCATGTCACCAACAATCTCAGTGAATCCTCCTCCATCCACTGGCACGGAATCATTCTACCTTTTCACATGGACGGAGTTCCCAGCATCAGTTATGAAGGTATTGCCCCGGGTGAGACCTTTACCTATACTTTTACAGTTCAGCAAAGCGGTACTTATTGGTACCACTCCCATTCAGGATTTCAGGAACAAACAGGCGTCTATGGTGCTATTGTGATTGAGCCTAAAGAGAAAGACCCGTTTGCGTATGACAGAGAACATGTGTTAGTACTCTCGGACTACTCCGATGAAAAACCGGCATCCATCTACAGAAAACTCAAACTCTCTGCTGATTATTATAACTTCAACCAAAGAACAGTAGGCGATTTTTTTGCCGAAGTAAAAGAAAAGGGCTTTTTAGAGGCCTTTAAAGAGCGTGAGATGTGGAACAAGATGCGAATGTCTGACCGAGACCTCTCCGATGTAACGGGCTACACCTACACATTTTTAATGAGCGGACAAAATCCTGCTTCGCGTTTTAGCGCTCTTTTTAAAAAAGGAGAGAAAATTCGACTGCGTTTTATCAATGCAGCCGCTATGACCTTTTTTGATGTTCGCATTCCTGGTTTAAAAATGCATGTTGTCGCTGCAGATGGGAACAATATACAGCCTGTTGATGTCGATGAGTTTCGCATAGGAGTTGCAGAGACCTATGATGTCATCGTGGAGCCGCAAGATGCAGATGCCTATGCCATCTTTGCACAAAGTATAGACAGGAGTGGCTATGCACTTGGAAATTTGACAACAGATGCAAAGATCTTGGCAGATGTTCCGCCAATGGATCCAAGAGAAGCACTTACACTAACTGATATGGGCATGAGTAAAGATATGAAAAAGATGTCAGGCATGGATATGAAAAAATCTACCGATATGCAGGGCATGAAAAAGCCAATTCCTCTCACAAAACTGCCTATAAAATGGGGTGTGGGAACGACTATGCGAGCAATGAATCCACAATACAGACTCGATGATCCGGGTGTCGGACTTCGAAACAATGGCAGACGTGTACTCACATACGCAGATCTTCGCTCTTTGCGCTCGACAAAAGATGACAGATACCCAGACAGAGAGATAATCTTGCATCTCACAGGCAATATGGATCGCTATATGTGGTCTATAAATGGAATAAAGTATTCTGAGTCTCAGCCTTTGGAGTTTCATTATGGTGAACGTCTGCGCATTACATACATAAACGACACAATGATGAACCATCCAATGCACCTGCATGGAATGTGGAGCGATTTGGAGAGTGGAGATGAAAATCACCTTGTACGCAAGCATACTATCATCTCCCAACCAGGCTCAAAAATCAGTTTTCGTGTAACAGTTGATGCCAAAGGTGCATGGGCATACCACTGCCATCTGCTCTATCATATGACAGATATGTTTAGAAAAGTCGTAGTAGCATAAGGATAATATGATGAAAAATACAATAATAAAACTAACACTTTTAACATCTCTGGCAACAGCGGCTTTTGCAGGAGGTGGGGGCGATATACTCCGTGCAAGTTTTACTGCAGACAATCTTGAGTATCAGTTTAATAATGGTAAAACAATCTATTGGGATACCTATGGATATGTGGGCTATGATCTGAACAAGGTCTATCTCTACTCTGAGGGAGAAAAAGCTGACGGCGTGAGTGCCGAGAGTCAAAATCAGTTACTTTACTCCCGTGCTATTGCTCCTTTTTGGGATGTTCAGGCAGGGGTTGGTTATGATGTTGTAGGTTCAAAAGACAAAACATGGGGTGTCGTAGCACTCTCAGGACTTGCTCCTTACTTTTTTGAAACACGTGCAGCACTACTTGTGAGCGATAACGGCAATATCGGACTGCGTTTAGATTTGGAGTATGAAGCACTCATTACCCAAAAACTCATCCTCACGCCAAAGTTTACACTCAATGCCTACTCAAAAGATGCTCCGAAAATGCAATATGGTTCTGGAGTTTCCAACATAACCCTAGGGGCACGGCTCAGATATGAAATACGAAGAGAATTTGCTCCCTATATCGGTGTAGAGTGGGCGAAGAACTTTGGTAAAACAAACAGCTACAGCCCATTAAACGAGACCTATGTAACAGCGGGCATTAGAATGTGGTTCTAATGGAAAATTTTATTGAAGGAGTGTTAACAGTTTGGTATATTCTCACGGTAGGTTCTCTACTGTTTCTACTTTGGGATCTTTTTACCAATACACCAACAACAAAACTGATGAAACTGGCATGGATACTCGTGATTCTCTACACTGGTCCTATCGGCTTACTTATCTATCTGCTTTCATGCAGACAACCGATGCCAGGGATGCATGATGCCTTCATCAATGTACACTGGAAGCAGGCTGTAGGTTCGTTACTGCACTGTGTTGCAGGCGATGCAACGGGAATAATTTTTTCGGCTGTTGTTGTCTATCATTTTGGTCTGCCAAATGGTCTTGATTTAAGTATAGAGTATCTCTGTGCATTTATTGTCGGTCTCTTCATCTTTCAAGCACTTTTTATGCTCAGTATGTATGACGGCAACTACTGGATGGCTGTGCGTAAAACTTTCTTTGCTGAGACCGTCTCTATGAATATGGTTATGCTTGGAATGATACCTACAATGGTTATCTTAATGCACACACTTCCTGGTGCAAATAATCCAAATCATCTCTTATTTTGGGGTGTTATGTCGCTGGCTACCATTGCAGGGATGATAACTGCTTATCCGATTAATTCATGGTTGGTCGCGAAGGGATTGAAGCACGGTATGATGTCTGCTATCGCAAAACCAAAGAGTACAGAAACAATGGATATGAAAATGGATATGTCATCAAGCATGGAGAAAAAAGAGCATCACGGCGCACATTTGAGTGCCTCTAAAAGTATTCTTATTCTTGTAGGTACTTTTTTGATATTATTTTTATCTCTTTGGATAACAAATTGGTTTGTACCTATAAAATTTGCTTTGTAACTGTCTATGCAGTATTAACTCAGAGCCACTTCACCAAAAAAGAGTTCACGATTTGATTCAAAGTTCTCGACAAGAGTATTAAAACACTCGCCTAACTCTTTGATGGTCTCAATATTTGGCTCAATGTAGATTTTGTTGCCTTTTTTTTCCATTGTGATTATTTTAGCCTCACGCAGCTCTTTGAGGTGCTTTGAAATGGTCGGCAAGGAGAAGTTAAAATGCTCTGCTATAGTGCTCACGCAGGTAGCGTGAGCACTTACCTCAACTTTTGGATCTTTTTTGTCTATAGAACATGCATAGCCGCCTGTAAAAACATTTTTAAAAATTAAAAATCTTGTCTCATTCCCTAACGCTTTAAAGATTTTAATCTTTTGCTCCATATTTAACATACATATCCTTGACATTTTAATAGTAATATTATACCATACTCTCATATATTTAGTTAAATGCCTAAATATGCACTTAACTATTAAGTTAAGAGAATTTAACGTTTGTTTTACAAATGGATGTTACATTCTTACAAATAAAACCAAAAGGAAGAAAAATGAAGAACGGTATAAAAACAGCCCTTTTAGCATTGATGTTGGTAGCAACTACACAACTGATGGCAAAAGATTTAACGAAGATGGATCTTATAAACAAAGCGAAAAAAGAGGTGGGAGAGGTAACTCCTAAGCAGCTCAAAACTATGTTAAACGATGGCGAAGATGTCATTGTTTTAGATGTTAGAGAGAGCGAACAACATTCAGAAGGAAGCATACCTTTTGATGATTTCAACAAAGAGAACTTCCGTGCTGTCACTCGCGGTAATTTAGAGTGGAAGATCAACAAAATCATTCCTGACAAAGATGCAAAAATAGTCACATACTGTCGTAGAGGCGGTCGAGGCGCACTTGCAGCAGAAGTTCTACGAGAGATGGGTTACAAAAACGCAACGACACTCAAAGGCGGGCTCAAAGGGTGGGCAAAAGCCGGTTATCCGGTTAAAACAGGTCTTGGTGAAGTTGTTCTGACAAAAGAAAAATAATCGTGACTACAATTATATTAAATCATCAGCCCTATGACGGGACTGATGTAACTTGGAATGCATTGCGCTTAGCAAAAACATTATATAAAAATAATGAAAAAGTTAATATATTTTTGATGAACGATGCTGTGGATTTGGCTCGTAATAAAATGCTTAAGCCAGATACTTATGATTACGATTTAGTGCAAATGTTACAAGAGATGTATGAAAATGGAATTGCGTTACAGGCATGTGGAACATGTAATGCCCGTTGTGGTATTTTCAAGAATGAAGCATATTTCGATGAGAGTGTATCTTCAACAATGCAAAAACTCTCCGATTGGGTGCTTCAAAGTGATAAAGTATTAACGTTTTAAATAAGGATTTTATGATGAAAAAGATAGTGTTATTTTTAGCCCTTCTAGGCTTAGTGCAAGCAGATGATGAAATTGCCAAAGTTGTTTATGATTTAACTACAAGCAATATAGCAAAATTTGAAAAAAACATATTAAAAGGTATTGCCGTCAATAAGGCATATTACGAGGGAAATTTAAAAGAACTCGAAGTTACAGTTGTTATTCATGGCGGAGCGTACAGATTTTTTGTCAAAGATATCAACAAATCCATATTTAACACTAATCTAAAATTAGTAGAAGCGTATCCGGAATTAAAAAAGAGAATAGCAAGTATGGCAGATACCTATGAAGTAGAGTTTTTAATGTGTAAAGCTTCTATGCCAAAAAATCATCTTGAAGCTGAAGATGTCGTAAAATTTGTCAAATTAGTACCAAATTCAACAATAGGTCTTATAGACAAGCAAAATGAAGGTTTTGCGTATATTCCTGTTAGGGATTAAAAATGATTTTGTTATGCTTTACTTGGTGTTGTCAAACTGATAGACAACACCCTCTTCATACTCTTTTACCAGTTTTGTAAAACACTCAGCTATCTCTTTCATTGTCTCAATATTGGGCTCTATGTAGATTTTGTTTTTATTTTTGGTCATTATGATGATATCTGCATCTTTCATCTCTTTTAAATGGCGAGAAATTGTAGGTAGAGCAAAATCAAACTGCTCGGCAATACTTGTTACACATGTCGCCTGCGCAATTAAATCATCTTTTGGTT
>JALUWT010000029.1 GCA_027019325.1 Sulfurimonas sp. | reverse complement strand
TCGCCATGCAATTGCCAAGAATGCGCATATTCTTTTTCGTGAAGAAGAGCATCATGGACTGAAGTTAGATAAATTGGATCTCTTTTTCTCTTATAATGCAGGGGAGCAGACACAGTACCAGATGTACCTCTACCAAGCGCTTAATCGCGCTATACCTATGATAAACTCTTACGATGCCTTTGCACTGACGGAAGATAAGTTTCAGACATCTTTTGTGCTTAGAAACAGTGGTGTAAAGACGGCTGATTATAAACTGTGTCACCGTGATGACGGGCACGAGCTCAAAAAAATCATCAAAAGATGGGACAAAATGGTCTATAAACCAACGGATGGTTGGGGAGGTGTAGGGCTTACCAAGATAGAAAATGAAGCTAATCTTGATATGCTGATGCCTTTTTTAAATCAAATGGATTTACGATATTTCTTTGTTGAGAAGTTTATTGATTATGACAATACAGATTTTAGAGTTGACATTGTTGATGGTCAGTTTGTATCGTGCTATGGAAGAAAAGCGAGCGGGACAGATTGGAGAACAAATGTGACAAGCGGTGGTTCTGTCTTTATGCGTGAGGCAAATGATGAGATTGTCGATGTAGCCATACGGGCATGTGAAGCGACAGGCGTAGATATAGGTGGTGTAGATATTATCTATGACAGAGAGAAAGAGGAGTATATTGTTTTAGAGGTAAATGGTATACCAGCTTTTGCTACTCCTGAACAAGAAAAAATGGGCTTAAATTTCAATGATAAAAAAATTGATTTCATTGTAGATTTAATTGACAGAAAAACGAAGTAAGAGTATTATTTCAAAAAAAATTTAAGGGTAAACATTGAGACAACAGTATAGCTCATATGATGAGTGTATCGCTTTTTTTAAATCAGCGCAAAAATCAAATCCAGGTCTTTTTAAAGTACAAAATATAGGAAAAACTTGGGAAGAGAGAGATATTTTAGCAGTATGCATTACGAAAAATGTCGATTCTCATTTAGAAAAACCAGCACTTTTTTATACAGGGACAATTCATGCCCGAGAGTGGGTGGGGATTGAACTCTCTCTTGCTTTTGCACAATATATAATTGATCATATTGACTATGATCCACAACTCAATGCTATTTTAGACAGTACTACACTTTATATGGTTCCTTGTGCTAATCCTGATGGATTTGAGTACTCACGCAACCATTTCTCATTTTGGAGAAAAAATCGTCGAAAAAACCCTGATGGAAGCTATGGTGTTGACTTAAACAGAAACTTCAGTATTGGTTTCGCACCAAATAAAAGTTATACATCCAATGTATATTCGGGCCCTGAATCTTTTTCAGAACCTGAAACAAGTGCATTAAGAGATTTCTTTTTAGCACATGAAAATATTACTATCGCGCTGGATTATCACTCTCAAGGCAACGTCTTTTTCCCTGCACATAATTTCATTCATGAAGATGCCGAAGATGCCATAGATTTGAATATTTTAGCATCCAATATGGCAGAAGAGATTCGAAAAGAGTCTGGTCGTGAGTATGGTGTACACATGGGAAAACCTCCAGTGCATTTGATTTCAGGAAGTGGAAGAGAATTTTATTACTCACGTGGAGCACTCTCGCTTGTTGCTGAAGTCGGAACAAGAAATATTAGTGATTATTTAGAGCATATGAGTGAAAATATTGATGAAAATATTCCAGCTCTTATGATGGCTCTCTCTGAGGTTAAAAATTATCAAAAAGAGAGTGCATTACCTCGTGTAGACGGATTTTGTGCAACAACAATAGCATCTAAAGAGATTACGCTGGAGTGGGATTATTTGAATGATGAAACAATTTTCTTTGAGATTTACCGTTCCACAAAGAAAAAAGGTTTTGCCCAGGCATCCAACAGAATAGGCATGACAAAACTAAAAACTTTTACAGACAGAAATCTTAAAAGTTCGATGAATTATTACTATTATATCCGTGCAGTCTGTAAAGATAAATCAATCAAGTCATCTTTTGGACAGATGGTCGGTGTGCGAACAAAACCTGCTGAGAGTATGTTTTCAAAAATTCTCTATCCGGTAGCTTCTAAAATTGGTTATGTTGGAGAAAAGACAAAGAAAAATATTGAACATTTTGGTAGTAACTCTCTTTTTGTCGGAATTTCAGAAAAAAAAGGGGAATGCCTTGGTGTAGCAGGCTTTTCACTGCAGACTATTCCTGAGAATGCAATCATTACAGAAGCAAAAATCTCCTTTTATCCGATGAATAGAGTTGCTGTACAGGTGGAACGTTATGGAGAGTGGCGTGTTGGGCAGATGGATGAACGCACAATTGAGAAGATTGAAAGTTTTGAAGATATTAAAAATGCTAAGATGCTCTCATATATTGACAGACCAACAGCATCTTCACAACTCTCGCAAGGTATATGGAGAACCTATAAATTTGCAGCGCAAGAGATAGCAGTTTTACAAAAGTCTTTGAAGCGAAGAGAGGCTTATTTTAAAATGCAGGGACCATCATCTTTGCCGCTTGATCGTGCATCACAGCTTATGCAGTGGGATATTGGTTATGGAAAATTCAGTGGAGGTCTGACATATAGACCGAAACTGGATATTTCATATACTATTGATGAAGCTAAACTTGATTTGGTATCTGCTGCTGAGTTTACATTGAACGAAGACAACGTAAAAGAAAAAGCACTCAATGCAGGGTATAATAAAAATAGCTTGCAAAAGTATGCATGCATGGAGTTTGATTTGACGAACTTGCCAGATACTCAAAATATTGTTGTATCAAAAGCATATATAGAAATAGAAGCACAAAAAATCGTTTCAAAAAGTAAAAGTTTACGATTTCATATTGAGATGGTTGAACCAATTGAGGGCGAACTCACATATGAAAAAATTCAAAACCGTAATGTCATTGAGAGAATAGGTTATGATGTCAGTCTGTCTGATTTGGAAGAGTCAAAAAAACAACGATTTGTTTTTGACAGATATACAATAAATGAGATGATTGAAATCAATCAAGAGCTTAAAAAAGTTTTATTTGTTATCTCTGCATCAACAAATAAAGAGAGTGTTGCATCCGAATATGTCAGTTGGTTGGATTTTAAACGAATAAATAGACCGCAGCTTACACTCCAGTATATTAAAAAACGTAAAAATCCTCCAAAGCAGGTAGAGAATTTACGTTACAGTTTTGAAAATGGAGTGATTAAACTTGAGTGGGACAATCCAGATGATGAGGATTATCAAGGTGTCATCGTTGTGAAAAATCCTTTTAAGGTGCCATGCTCTCCATATGACGGACAAAAGCTCTATGGCGGTAAAGATAATTATACTTATGATAGTTTTGGAGATAGAGAAATACATAAATATTATGCACTTTTTTCGTATGATGATGTCCCGAATTTTTCAGAACCAACTTTTCTTGAAATTAATGTCTAGAAATTAATAAAACATTAAGCAGTTTTTCTCTATAATTCCCATCCACAAACAGAGAGACCTAAAGTTTAGGTTTGAGAAATACTGTTTGAGATCATTGAAAACTAAGCAAGTAAGAGACTAGGAGTAACTACCTAAGTTATCTTATTTAGAAATAACTAATATAACAACAACCGTCTATTCTATTTGAATTCTAACTATTAATTTAG
>JALUWT010000028.1 GCA_027019325.1 Sulfurimonas sp. | reverse complement strand
AAGATAGTGTAGAAGATATAGTGTGGTGGACACTTTTTTACAAAGAGATATATGGACTTCTAGTACCTCCGAGAAACGACAATTCAATGGCTTATGAAAATCTTCCTCCAAAAGAGTTTGCAAAAGTACATGATGCAGTTTATAGAATGATAATGCGTTATCCGGAAGGAAAAGTATATTTTGATATTCCTGAGATAAAAGCTTTTAGATTTAAGGTTATGGCTATTTTGGTTGAATTTTATTACAAAAAATATTCAAATAGATATAATGGAAAATCAATGATTGAAAAAGCAAAAAAAGCTAATAAGGACACCAATTCAGTTGATAAATTAATTGTAGTTCAAGAAAAGTATAGGTTGGCATATAAAAATTTTATAGACTATTCTAAAAATAAATTTTTTATGGAGAACTATTATTTAACAGATCAAGTCTATATAGCTTCTGAACTGATAGTTAAATATGTAAGAATAAACAATACACAAAGGATACCGCCTAAAATATGTAACTCTGGAAGTACACAATTTGTAGTTGACTACATTGAGCAATTATTGAATTTTGTTAAAGGTAACAACAGTGAACAGTCAAATACAATTAATACACTTCTATTTAATGAGAACTATTCTAATGTGCCAGTAGTATTGCAACTTTTAAATTATCGTTGCCAGAACCTCCAACCAGATATAAGTCAATTGGTTTATAAAATTGACCAACTCAATAAAAAACTTAACAACAAGGGTAAATAATGCCAACATTAAATTTAAAATATGCACTTCATATAGTCTGCAATTTCAGAAGGAACTAGCAAATGATGGAACTGGGATTTTTATTAAAGAAATTTATATCGTTTTTTGTTGAGCCGCTTGGTTTAATTTTGACGTTGTTGGCCGTTGGTATCTACTATTTTTATGCAAAAAATGAGAACAGAGCTGAGAAGTTTTTTCTCTCGTCCTTTTTACTGCTTTTTCTTTTTGCGTATCCTCCTTTTGCAAACTATCTGGTGTCTGGATTGGAAGATCAATATACAAAATATGATTATAAACAAGATGTCGCATACATTCATGTGTTAGGGAGTGGTCATGATACTGATGCAGCTCAGCCCATCTCCTCACAAATCAGTGATGCAGGTGTGAAAAGGGTCATAGAAGGCATCATCATCCATAATCATACGCCAAACTCTAAAATAATTTTTACAGGATATGAAGGAAAGACAGATGTCAGCAATGCACAGATGAATGCATCTTTGGCTCAAGAGTTAAATGTCTCACGCAGCGACATTCTCATCAATCCACTGCCTAAAGATACAAAAGAGGAAGCTCTTTTCACAAAAACAGTAGTGGGTAAAGCACCTTTTGTTCTAGTAACTTCAGCTTCACATATGCCGCGTGCGATGATGCTCTTTAAATCTCTCGGAATGCACCCCATAGCAGCACCGACAAACTTTTACAAAACTGCTTTTAGAGGGTATCTGCGTGCACCTGATGCGCATGCTCTGTATATCTCTACCCTTGCAATTCATGAATATCTTGGAATTGCCTGGGCGAAGTTAAAGTCTCTTGTTTAAAGAAGCTTTTTCATCAGTTCGATGTGGTAACTCTCCTGATAATTGATAAAATCAAAAAATTTGGAGAGTTTTTCATCTTTTATGGAGTCACTTAGCTCTTTACACATCTCTTTTGCTGCCTCTTCTTCGGCAATACCATCTTTTACAAACTGGTCTAAATCTTGGACAACATAGGTCATGGCGTGCAGCTCACGCGGCAGTGCCAAGATGCCAAGCCGCGCCATCATATTTCCAAAAGATTTGAGGTGAAAATGCGACTCATCTACCAAGTCCTGAAAAACATTAAAATGCAAAATATTTTCTGTGCGCGCCTGCATATAGGCATAGACTAAAATGAGTTCATACTCTTTGTAAGACTCTTCAAAGAGAAAAAGTGTCAATGCATCAATTTGTGTTTGGTCTAGATCTTCCCATTTCCGTGCCATATTAAAAGCTGTCACCTCTGCATCATGGCTCTTGTCGGCTAAAAGTTCAGAGATATATTGTAAAAGATAGCTGTCATCTGTTTTCATTCTCTCGCCCAAGATTGTTTGAGGGTAATGCTCTTGTATGGCATTGATCTCATCCGCTAAAGCTTGGAGTATTGCAAAATTACTCTCACGTTTAAGTAGAACCATATCTCTGTCATAGTTGTAAGTTTCTGCATTCTCAAGTATTGCACTTCCAAGCCATTTCATATGGCGAAAAGCAATTTGTGAAAAGTCATACAAACGTGATTTTATCGCTTCATCATTAATCGCAAAAGATGCGAAAAGAGTGCTGAGCCACAGCTCATGCTTTTTTTGATATGTTTTATTGGACATTTTTTTCTCCTTCTTCTTGGGGAACTTCGCAGCTCTCTTTCATTTTTAATACATGTAACTCTTCATCTTCACCCTGTTCTTTGTTCTCTCTGTTTTTGAGTGAAGCGACAAAAGCAGTAAAGACAATATCGGCACAGACCTGTTGCTGCGCAGAGAGTTTTCCGAGTTTGTCGTGCATTTTTTGTACTGCTTTTTGTGCATAATCCGTATCATTTCCTAGTATCATCTCTGTAAACATAGAACCGATGACGACTGTATCTTGACAGCCGTTTGTGGCGAACTTTACATCTTTGATGATGTCACCGTCGAGATTTGTGTAAAAGATAACATACTCTTTTGTTTTTTCATCGAGTGCCACTCCCACACCATCAGCATCATCGAGTTTTCCGTAATTTTTTGGATACATCAGATGTTCAAGTGCTTCAGGACTCATCCCTTCAGGCATTTTTACATTTTCAAACATAGTAATCCTTTGAGTTCAGTATTTTATTTTTGCAAGATAAAGCCCGTTTGGCGGAGCTAAATCTACTTTATGATTTTTATCTGTTAATTTTTCTTTGAGCTCTTTTTCATTGAGTTGCAGCAGTGCTCCAACCATCATACGAATCTGACTTCTTAAAAAGCCGTTTGCCTCAAAGTTTAGTATTATATACCCTTTGTGCTTATATGCAAATGCTTTGTAGATAATTCTGATGGTGCTTTTTTCATCACTGCCATTTTTTTTAAAGTGTTTGAAATCATGTTCACCAACAAAAAACTGCATTTTTTGGTTTAAATTTTGCATATTGACTTCTTGGCTAATTGATGTTACAAAATCGGCTTCAAAAGGCGTGAGCATACCCTCTTTGATGATGTAGCGGTAGACTCTCTTTTTCGCACTGTATCTTGCATGAAAATCATCAGAAACATATGTGACTTTTTTTACTTGGATGGAAGAGGGGAGCATGAGATTGAGCACGCGTTTGAGCTTTTTTATGTCACTCCAGTAAGGCGGCAGGTCAAAGTGACATACCTGTCCTGTTGCATGTACACCTTTGTCTGTTCTGCCGCTTGGCATGACTCTTTGTTGTATGCCAAGTTCTAAGAGTACCTTTTCAAAGAGTCCAAAAATAGTATTTTGAAACTTTTTTTGAATTTGTGAACCGAGATAGTGGGTGCCATTGTAAGAGAGGGTAACTACTACTCGCATTAGAACTTTTTGAGAATGGTTTTTCTATAAAACACAAAGAGATATATTTTTGGTTTTTGATATCGCAGCAATGAGAATCT
>JALUWT010000027.1 GCA_027019325.1 Sulfurimonas sp. | reverse complement strand
GCCCTCTATTTTTAATAATAATCACTTCTAAACGTTTTTTATCAAAGGCATCAATGAGTCTTTGTGTATTTTCTTTGGGGATGACCTTGTCCTTTTCTGCGATGACAATGAGCGTCTTGGCTTGAATATCTTTTACTCTTGAAAGAGAATCGTATTGGTCATTCAGTAAAAAAGAGACAGGGTAGATAGGATAACGCTCCTGTGCCACATTTACAATGCTGTCATAGGGTGTAATAAGTGCCAATTTTGAAACCTCTCGGTGTGCAGCCACATAGGTAGCGATGCCTGTACCAAGACTTCTGCCACCAACAGAGACACGTTGGTGCATAGGCTTTATAATGTCGTATAGTTTTAAAGCATCTTTGTAAAGTGCCCTTTCAGTCGCTTTGCCTGTACTCTTACCATACCCTCTGTAGTCCAAAAGATATACCGTAAAGTCAGGAAACTGCCCTGCAATATAGTCAGAACTTTGTGCCATAGACTCTGCATTGCCACCAAAGTAAAGTATGGCATTTTTATGCCCTTTATTCAAGACAATAACATTGATAGATTCACCATCATTGTGCATAGTCATATGATGGTATACTGTCTTGGTATCTTCTGTTGGGAAATAAAGATAGCTGCGTTGATTGATATAGAGAAAGACTCCCATGCCTACATAGGTTAAGAGGATGAGTATACTTATTTTTTTAATCATCTTCTTCATCCAAGTACTTCTTTTGCCTTGGCAATATCTTGACCTATCTGTTCTTTTAAAGCTTCCAAACTCTCAAACTTTTTATTGGAACGGAGGAAATCGATAAACATCATCTCTACCTTACCTTCTACTTCACCTATATCAGCTGCCAAAATATGTGTTTCAACCGCAAAAGAATCATCGGTAGTCACTCTGTGTCCTAAAAAACTTACAGAGTCTAACCACGCTCCTTTTATTTTGGTGCGAGTGGCATAGACACCTTCCAAAGGTAGCTGGTACTCCTTGACATTCAGATTGAGTGTAGGTACCAGTTCTTTCTTTCCAAGCCCCTGTCCTGAGACAACCATACCATCTATACTGTAAGTTCTACCCAGAAGCTTGTTTGCCATAGCAATGTTACCCTCACGCAAATAGGCTTTAATCGTACGAGAATGTACAGCTACACCTTCAACGCTTACCTCCTGTACTATCTCTACCTTGCCGTCAAAAAGTCTCTCTAGTGTCTTGGCAGTTCCAGCCTTGTCTTTACCAAAAGCAAAGTCATAACCTACGACTATCGTTTCAAGAGAGGGAAAGTCTGTTTGAAGTTTGTCTATAAACGCTTCAGGAGTCAAATCTTTTATAACATCGAAGTGATAAAAACAGCACACCTTAGAAGTAAAATTCGCACGTTTATACCCAGGCGTCAAATACCCACCATTACGTTCTATAATCACAAGGGCATCTACTTTCCCTGCAAGTGTCTTATGGGCAATATGCATCCCATCAAAAGAACCAATGGCGATGGATTTTATGGTGTTATTGTAAGCCAATTATTTATCCGTTTTTACGAAATGGTAAAGATACTCTTGGTTCCCCTCTTTACCTGTCACTTTGGACTCACTCTGATACACTTCATCCCAGCCAAGCCTCTTAGCTTCAGCCTCAAACTCTTCTTTGCGTCTGGCTATGGTATCTAGGTCCTGCACTACACCCTTACTGTCACGCTTCACATCTTTACCTACTTCAAACTGTGGTTTATAAAGTATGACTATGTCACACCCTTTACCCGCCAATCTATCTATATCATCGGTTATTTTCAAAATAGAGATAAACGATACATCACAGGTAATAAGTGTAAAATGCTTTTGGCTCTCAAACTCACGGATATCCGTACCTTCATGTAAAGAAAGTTTCTCATTTTGACGTAAAGAGATATGCAACTGCTCACTCCCCACATCTACACAGTCTAGTGTCACTACATCTTTTTCAAGCACTATTTGAGAAAAACCACCCGTACTTGAGCCTATGTCTAACGCCACTGCATCTTTCATATCTATGGGATGCTCCGTTAAAAAACTCTCAAGCTTTCGTGCCGCACGGCTCACATAAAACTTCTCATTTTCCACATCCACCACAGAGTTCTCATCTACTTTGGCAGAAGCCTTGGCTTTCTTACCATCTAACGTAACCTTGCCCGCTTTTATAGCCTCATTCGCACGATTACGACTTTCGTAATAACCTTCATCTACTAGGTATTTGTCTAGTCTCATTTAGTTTGCCTTTATTATTTCATGTATATTTGCAGGAGCAATATATGCTTTAGTTCTACCTTTTTTATATGGAGATAATATTTCATACTCCATAAGTTTACTCAAATATGTACGTGCCGTATTAATTGCTATATCATAATCTATTGCTATTTCATTTGCAGTAAATATTTTACCTGGGTTTTTAATAGCTTTTTTTATAATATCTTTTTGTATAAAGTTCAATGTTTTATTCAAGTGCGACTTTTGTAATATACTATTTATTTCTTCGTATTCACGGCTCTTCACTTCTAGATGTTTACGCAAATCCTCTATAGCTCTTAGTATTATCTCTATTTGATAAAATATAAAATAATTTAAGTCATTATCATCTGCTTCTACATACTGATATGACTTACTATATTTGGCAGGTGCTTCTTTTAAAAGTTTACTAATAGAGATATATTCAAAATAATCATACCCATTTCTCAACATAAACCAATAAAATAAAGCTCTAGCTGTTCTTCCATTGCCATCTGAAAATGGGTGAATATAGCCTATCATAAAATGTAAGATAATAGCCTTTATCACAGGGTGCATAAAGTCTATACCTTCATGTTTCTTATTTGCAAACTTACACAGTGCCTTCATTCTGCTATTTATTTCTGTGTGTGCAGGAGGCTTATACAGTATATTATTATCTCTATCTGCTATATATATTTCATCATCCACTCTAAAATGACCTGGTACAACGTCATTATCTATGGTGTCTTTTGTGGCAATTTTATGAAATTTTAAAATTATATCAACACTTAGTTCTTCATCTTTCTCTACTTTTACCTCTTTCATTAGCAGATAATTGTTGTAAATCATCAGTTCGTTTTCATTTTTTGGTTTTCTATTAGTTCTTAACATCTCTTTGGCTACGCGTCTTGTAGTAGAAGCACCTTCCAACTGTGAACTATTAATTGCCTCCTCCATGGTAAGTGAAGATAAAAGATACATATTACCCATAGAGTCATTTGGAACCAATCCCACTCTTGAAAATTCCATTATCTGATAAAGTTGTCCTTGCAATACCTCTGGTACTGAATAATGAAAATAATCATTTTCTTTATTTTCAAGATGTAAAAGTTTTCTTCCA
>JALUWT010000026.1 GCA_027019325.1 Sulfurimonas sp. | reverse complement strand
TATGCCTCGAATGAACGGCATAGAGTTAACAAAAAGAATTAAAATACAAAACCCCTCACAAAATATTATAATTATCTCCGCACATAATGACTCCAACTATCTGCTTCAAGCCATTAATCTTGGCATTGATAATTTTATAATTAAACCGGTTCAGATGGAGCAGCTTACACTCGTCTTGACAAAAATAGCAAATCTCATCTACTCTCAAAAAATTTCACAGAGATACCAAGAAGAACTTGAAAAAGAGCTCGAAGAAAAAACAGCAAAATTATCACATCAACTCATAACAGATGAATTAACCGGTCTACTCAATAGAAATGCCCTTATAAAATTATCAAATAGAAGAGACAGCATTCGTACTATGATGCTGATTAGTATCGACAACTTTGACCATATCAACATCGCATACGGATATGACAATGGTGATCTTCTTCTTAAAGAAGTTGCAAATTTTTTAAAATCGAAAATACCAACAGAGACACAACTTTATCGTGTAAGTTCAAATGAATTTACCATTATTTCTTTTGAAAAATCACTTAAAAAAATGAAGAGTTTTGCAAAAATATTACAAGATGAAATCTTACATCATAAAATTACCTTTAATAATTTATCTATAAAAATTAGCATAACAATAGCAATCACTGAAGGAGAAGGCTGTTTACTAAAAAATGCGCATATAGCACTCAAAGAAGCACAACAGATAGGAAAAAATCGCATCATTATTTATGAGAAAAATTCTCCAATTGAACTTTTACAAGTAAGAATTCAAGAGTACATGCCAAAATTAAGAAAAATAATCGCGAAAAAGTATGTTGTACCCTATTTTCAACCTATCATTAACAATAAAACTACAAAAGTAGAGAAATATGAGTGTTTAGCACGAATTGTCGATGACGATGGTGGTGTCCAATCACCATTAAACTTTATTGATATTGCAGAGATGACGGGAATGATTCCTGACATCACAAGAATTATGATTGACAAATCTTTTGCTATATTTCAGAACAATGATTATGAATTTTCTATTAACATCAGTGAATATGACTTGAATGACGGCTACCTACGAGAATATTTACAAGAAAAGCTTTCACAATATAATATTGATGCATCACGTGTTGTTTTAGAAGTACTTGAAGGCATAAGCGCAATAGGTGCAAAGAGAAGTTTAGAACAACTCCTCAACCTTAAAGAAGATGGTTTTGGAATTGCCATAGATGACTTTGGTGTACAAAACTCAAATTTTGAACGTGTTCACGCTATGCAGGTAGACTTCATCAAGATAGATGGCAGTTTTATCAAAAATATTTACAAAAATGACAAAAGTTACACCGTTGCCAAAACCATTAGTCAATTTGGCAAAAGCATAGGTGCAAAGATTATCGCAGAGTATGTTCATTCCAAAGAGGTGCAAGATATTGTTCTTGAGTTGGGAATTGACTATTCACAAGGATTCTACTTCTCTGAGCCACTCAAAACACTCTAATCTTCTTTCAGCTATAATTTCATAAAATCTTACGAAACTGGGAAATTATGAAATTTACTTTAGAAGCTACAAGCGGCAAAGCACGTGCCGCTACGATTGAGACTGCCCACTCCACTGTAAAGACACCTGTATTTATGCCCGTCGGAACTGTTGGGAGTGTCAAAGCACTTGATGTTCACGATGTTTTAGATATGCTCGGAGCTGAGATAATTTTAGCAAATACCTACCATATGTACCTACGTCCCGGAGACAAAACAGTCGCAAAAATGGGAAAACTCCACGGCTTTACAAAATACCCAAAGAGCTTTTTAACAGACAGTGGCGGCTTTCAGGCTTTTTCACTCTCAGACATCTCCAAACCAAAAACGGACGGTATCGAATTTCGTTCTCACATCGATGGCAGCAAACACTTCTTTACCCCTAAAAAAGTCATTGACATTCAGCACAATCTCGGCTCTGACATTATGATGATACTCGATGACCTCGTTGCCCTGCCTGCTACACAGGAGAGAATTAAACTCAGCATTGAGAGAACTACTGCGTGGGCGGAGGAGTCTATAGATTACTTTCGCGCAAAACAAAAAGAGGGTGTCGGAGTAGATCAAAACATTTTTGCCATCATTCAAGGTGGAACAGACAGAGCATTCCGTACAAAAAGTGCAACTGAGTTGTGTGCTTTGGATTATGACGGTTTTGCTATCGGTGGGCTCTCTGTGGGAGAACTCAATAATGAAATGTATGACACGGTAGAGCATACGACACAGTATATGCCTAAGGACAAACCCCGCTACTTAATGGGTGTGGGAACACCGGAAGATTTACTAGAGAACATAGAACGCGGAATTGATATGTTTGACTGTGTAATGCCCACTCGAAATGCAAGAAACGGAACACTTTTTACCTCATTTGGAAAGATAAACATCAAAGGTGCAAAATTTAAAGAAGATGCAGCACCCATAGACCCGGAGTGTCGATGTATGACCTGTAAAACATACAGCAGAGCCTACCTCAATCATCTCTTTCGTTCACGTGAGATAACTTACTTCAGACTCGCGACGATTCATAATCTTCACTACTATCTTAATCTTATGCGTGAAGTGCGTGAGGCTATTTTAGAAGATAGATTTGCCGAGTATAAAAAAGAGTTTTATGCCAAAAGAAGTTAAAGTGCTTTAACTTCGCCTTGCAGACTTTCTCCATCGTAAAGTGACTGTTGGTTTTTTACTTCATAGCTTTTAGCTGTATCAAAAAGTACAAAATCAGCTCTCTGCCCTACTTCTATAACTCCTGCCTTTTTTGCTATCTGTCTTGCAGGATTGTGCACTGTCAATTTCACAAGCTCACCCATTGAGATAATTCCCGGTTTTACGAGTTTTGTATAGTAAAGGCTGAGCGCATCACTGAGTGCTTCACATCCATAGGCTGCATCATAAAAAGCTACCTCTTTATTGAGCGGTGAATTGGGTTGATGGAGTGTTGTAAGTGAATCTATCTCTCCTCGTTTGAGAGCAGACTGAAGTTCTTGAATGTCCTTGCGTGAGGAGAGCGGCGGATTGAGTTTGGCTGTTGTGTTGAAACCTTCACATGCCTCATCAGAGTTGATGAGATGATGGAGTGAAACTTCACAGCTTACCTCTACCCCTTCACTTTTTGCTTTTGTTATGAGTTCAATGGAGCGAGGAGAAGCGATGGCTTTAAAAAGAATTTTAATTTTAAAATAACGCGCTATCTCTATCATACGTGAGACATGTAACACTTCACTGAGCTCTGGTATGCCGGCAAGTCCAAGACGGGAGCTGATGTCACCCTCCAGCATCACGCCGGAGTTGATGAGTGAATTATCTTCAGCTTTACAAAAGAGGGTCACACCGTACATCTGTACATATTCGGCTATCTTTATGGCGATGTTATTTTTGGCAATGGTACTCATGTATGGAGCGGCAACCCCTTTTTTAAGAAGAATTGCGATGTTTGAGAGTTTCATATCTTCTTTGAGCGCATTTAACATCAAATCTATTTTGACATCATCACTCTCTTTAATGCTGTTTTGGGCAAACTCTAAAACGACTTCATCATCGATGGCAGGCGTACTGTCCGCATTGAGTACAATATGCCCGACACCCCCTTTTTTTGCTTCTGCTGCGATGGCTTTAATGTTTTTAGAGTTAAGTTGAGAATCTTTGAGACGAATATTTAAATCTACTAAAGATGGAAGTAAATAAGCACCTTTTGCATCAATGACTTCAGCATCACTGAGATTTTCTCCTATCTCTGTTATGACTCCATTTTCGACTTTTACATCCACTCTTCTCTCACCGTTAATATCACAAACTATCGCATTTGATATCAGCATTTTAGACCACCTTCGATATAATGTTAGAATTATAGCATAGGAATTGGCATGAAACTACTTATATCTGCACTAGAACACTCTGCAAATGTGCATCTTAAATCACTCAAAAAAGAGCTGCGTGAGGATGTAGAGTTCATCGGTATCTTTGACAGAGAGCTGGGAGAGCCTATTGTTGATCTGAGAAGTTTGGCGATTATGGGCATAGTTGATGCCATCAAAAAACTGCGCTTCTTTTTTAAACTTGCAGATGAGATGGTTGAGCTTGCAGATGACGCGGACAAAGTGCTGCTGATGGACTCTTCCGGCTTTAACCTGCCCCTTGCCAAAAAACTCAAAAAGAAGTACCCAAACAAAGAGATCATCTACTACATTTTACCGCAGGCTTGGGCATGGAAGAAAAAACGCATCCCTGTTTTGGCACAAACCATAGACAAACTTGCATCAATTTTACCCTTTGAAAAGGACTACTACCCAAAAAATGCGCCCATTGAGTATGTAGGACATCCTCTGCTTGATCAAATCACAACATTTAAAGAGTCCATCAGTGAGACAGTAGAACACATCACCTTTATGCCTGGAAGCAGAAAGGGAGAGATCCGCCGTCTCATGCCGATTTTCAGAGAGGTTCGTAGATTTTTACCGATTAAAAAAGCAACTGTTATTATTCCAGAGTATTTTTCCAAAGAAGATATCAAGGAACTGTATGGGGATTTGAGTGATTTCGAAGTGGTTCATAATGCACATGCAACACTCTATGAAGCGGACTTTGCATTTATCTGCAGTGGTACGGCTACCTTAGAAGCTGCACTTATCGGTACACCTTTTGTTCTGGCATACATTGCAAATGCAGTTGATTATTTTATAGGAAGCAGAGTTGTTAAACTCTCTCACGTAGGACTTGCCAACATCATGTTCTCTAAAGCCTACAAAAAAGAGATTCATCCTGAGTTTTTACAAGAAGAGGTCACGACAAAAAACCTCCTCGATGCCTATAAAGATTACAACAAATCAAACTTCTTAGAAAATTCTAAACTCCTGCGTGAGTATCTACAGCACGGCAGTTCAAAGAAAGTAGCGCAGATTATTGAAGATTAATCTTCTTTTGGCTTACGCGCTTTAATACTTATCTTTTTCCCTGTAGTTCTAGGTGCTCTTTTCTTTGGACCGAACTTTTTATCTTTAGGCTTCTCGTTTTTGAACTCTTTCTTTGGTCTCTCATGCTTTGACTCATCGTACTTTGGCTTCTCTTGCGTGCTCGTTTCATAACGCTTCTTAGCTATTTCTTTTATCTCTTCTTTTGAGAGTTTTTTTCTTCCGTATTCCGCTGCTTTTGGCTTTTCAACGACATCATATGCAAACCCCTCTATGCTCTCTTGTTTCACAGCACGCCCTAAAAGTGACTCAATGGCATGCAGCTCTTTTTGCTCGCTCTCATCTAGAAGCATCACAGCCTTTTGCGTAGCTTTAGCAACTCTTGCCATGTAAACAATGTCTTTTATCGGCATATCATAACTGATTAAAAAAGCGCACTGTAGCTCTTTGTTCTGTACAAAATCTTTATCTTCTAAAACTCTTATATCTTGATTATCCAAGCCCTCTTTGATTTTTTGAGCATCACGTGAGCAGACAACGATGATGTCTTCACCTGCATTCTCTTGGATTATTTTATTTAAAAGTGCTGTTTTTTTCTCTGTAGGGCATTGATAAATGCGATGGTTGTTTGGTTTTATAGTTATGTTAGCTGATGACAAATTTGTTCCTGTTATAAAATTCTTCTAAGAAGTCTCAATTAATATTGAAATTATACCCATAAAGTGCATAAATTATGCTATTATGAAAACATATACAAAAGAGACTTCTTATTTGAAAAGTCTCAAATTAGGAAAATACAATAAAAAAAGAAATTACATTTAATTCACTCGGTCTTTCAGCGCCGATTTTAAAAGCTGTCCAAGAACAAGGCTACACGAACCCTACTCCGATTCAAGAAAAAGCAATCCCGGTTATTTTAGCAAGAAAAGACATCTTAGCAGGTGCGCAGACAGGAACAGGAAAAACTGCAGGTTTTACACTGCCGCTTTTAGAGTTGCTCTCACGCAAGAAACCCGGTAAACAAAAACATAAAGTTCGTGCACTTATTTTGACACCGACACGGGAGCTTGCGCTTCAGGTTGCCCAAAATGTGGCACTCTATGCAAAACACACGCCTTTTAAGTCAACAGTTATTTTTGGCGGTGTGAAAATCAATCCGCAAATTACACAACTTCGCAAAGGCGTTGACATCGTAATCGCAACACCTGGACGACTGCTAGACCACATCTCACAAAAGACAATTGACTTGCGTGAGATAGAGTTTTTAATACTTGATGAAGCAGACAGAATGCTTGACATGGGTTTTGTAAATGACATCAAAAAAATTGTCAATATCATTCCAGAAGAGCGCCAGACTCTGCTCTTTTCAGCAACTTACTCCGATGCTATCAAAAAACTATCAAACCAGTTTTTAAAATCGCCTACACTCATTGAAGTAGCACGAACAAATGAATCAGGCGCTACTATTAAGCAGAGTGTTTACCCAGTTGATAAAGCGAGAAAGAGAGAGCTTTTAGCGCATCTTATCAATGAAGGGAAATGGCAGCAGATTCTAGTTTTTACACGTACAAAACATGGAGCGAACAAACTCAGTGGTCAGCTTGAAAAAGACGGTATAACAGCCACAGCCATTCATGGAAACAAAAGTCAAAATGCCCGTACAAAAGCATTGGCTGACTTTAAAAAAGGGGATGTAAGAGTTTTAGTCGCAACAGATATCGCAGCACGCGGTATCGACATTGACCAACTTCCCCATGTTGTCAACTTTGAACTTCCAAATGTCAGTGAAGATTATGTACACAGAATCGGGAGAACAGGACGAGCCGGCAACAAAGGCGAAGCTATCTCTCTGGTCTGCGTGGACGAGCATGAATTTTTAGATGGCATCGAGAAGCTCATCAAAAAAGAAATTCCAAAAGTTTGGCTCAAAGGTTTCAAACCAGACCCGAGCATCAAAGCAGAACCAATAAATATGGGTGGAAACAGAGGCTCACGCAACAAGCCTAGAGGAAACTCCCATAACAGGAGCAGAAATAGTAACAGAGCGAGAAGATAAACTTCTACTCTGTAACGTCTTTTAAGATTGACTGAAAATCTTTTTGTGCTTTTAAAAGCTCTACTTTAGCAGCTTTATCTTCTACTTTTGCAGAACTAAGCCAGTTATAAACAGCCGGGAAACCTACTACAACTTTGTTTTCACCTTTTTTCTTGTAAATCATAGTCGTACACGGTGCAAAAGCTGAAGCTTCAGGTCTACTTTTTGAAACGGTATAAATAACCGGCAATTTACAGATAGAGTAAGTAAGATAAAAATCATACGGAGACTCTACTGTGTCATCTTTTGTGAGCACTTCATTTACGTCCATATACTCAGGCACAACAAAGCCAAACGGTTTAAATCCTGATTCAAGGTTCATTGTAAATTCATCTTGCACATCATCCATATCATCATCTGGATCGACTTCCATCTCATAAGTAGTTACGAGATTGTGTGAAGTTTTGAGACTATCTGCACTGTATGTATGCTTTGCGTTTGGAAAATTCTTTTTTATGACAGCCAGTACTTGAGCTTCTATCTTTTTAAGTAAAGATAAATCTTTAATACCTAAAATTTTTCCCTGAGCCTCAGCCGTTAAAACAGAAAAATGTAAACTGTTTTCATCTTTTGCCTGATAGATTCCCATGCCCATTGGTGTAAAAGCACCTGCTTTTGGGTATTTGTCTACAAGTTCTTTTGTATATTTTTTACTCCAGAATGTCATTAAAGTAAAAACTTTGTATTTTGTTTTTTTGAACTGCTTCGTAAAGGGTCCTATCATGTTACTGTTAAGCTCTACATGCAAGCCACCTTTATCTAATGCTTCTTCAATCATATAAGGAGTAATTTTCCCAGCTTTGTTATCAACACTAAAAAGGTGTAAATCACCTTTTGCCTGCAGTGAAACAGCAAAAAGTAATGCTGTTATTAAAAGTACAATTTTTTTCATCTTTATTTCCTATGGTTTAATATAAATCCAACCAGCTTTGACACTCTCTAAAAGTTCAACAACACCTGCTGTAACTATTACAGAGCCCTCAACCAAGTCTTCTTTTTTAACATGCAGTGTTCGCATTGTGTTTCCGCATGCAACAAACTCAACATCATACTGCATCAGAGCATCAACTCGTACAGCTGTTGTATGGTTACGTTTGTAAAGTAGTGCAAGTCCTTTAGAATAGGCAACGATTTTCATCTCTACCTTTTCCGGTCCGTAAAACTTCAAAACATTGTTTGCGACACTCAGTATGTGATCAAGAGCACGCGGAGAATCTTCCGTAACAGAAAAGACAATTTTTCTTGGATTGTCAATGGAAGGAATTGGCTTTGCATACTCTGTATCTGCAAATGAGAGAATACAAAAGCTAAGTAAAATGAGTGTAAATTTTTTCATATTTCTACCTTAATTTATTATTTTTATTTTATATTTACGGTTAAGTCTTTAAAATCTTGAATACCCCATGAACCTGGAACTTTTTTTATAATTTTATGTTCTTTGTTTACAAAGAAAAATGTTGGTGTAAAATAGACATGAATACCAAGAGGAAGATCATCAAAATCAAGATTGAGCTCAACAGGGATAAACCTTTTTTCAAGCCATGCAGACATTGCGGCATCATCAAATACTTTGCGTTTCATATCTTTACAGTAGTGACAATCTGTCCGCATTACATCGATCATGATGATTTTACCATTTTCCTTTTGCAACTGCAGAGCCTCTTCATAGGTATGAAATTCCAGAGCAAAAAGAGAAACGGCACTCATCAATAAAATTAAAACTGTTTTATTCATCTTCCCACTCCAGTGTTCTGTAAACATGTTCCACATTTTGCTTGTGAATCGAATCATAAAATGGTACGTTTTTATACTTTGGCATGACGACATCATTGACAACATCACCGATATCTTCACCCGCATCGAGTAATTTTTTTACTTGAGCACGCAACTCAAAGAGATAATTATAAGTAAAATTAACTGCATTTTTTCCTACTACATCTCCATGCCCGCCGATAATGTACTTAACATCCATCTTTTTTATCTCACGCAGGGCTTGCAGCCAGCCGTCAATGTCTCCATCACGAAGGGATGGAACTCTTTCATTAAATACTAAATCTCCCGCAAAAACTACATTTTCACTGGGAATATAAATGAAAAGATCACTATTTGTGTGTGCTTTATGATTTACACTCTTTATATCTACCGTTTTTGCATTGATATCAAAAATTTTCTCTTTATCTACAAAAATTGTCGGAAACTCCTGTGTCGTTCCATGAAACGCCTCTGCAGAAATTCTTCTTTGCATTCTTGTTACACTCAATTTTGGAAGTTCTTTAAATGCTGCCGAACCTATTATTTTCGAATTTTGCGTTTTATAAAAACAATTTCCAAGCCAATGATCATCATGAACATGGGTATTTACAACGTAAGAAACTGGAAGATTTTTGATTTTTTTCATTTTCTCATATGCCTGAGTTGCATACTGGAATGTAGGACCACTATCTATCACAAGATAGCTAGTCCCCATATTAACAAAACATGAGTTAGCCATGTTTCCATTGTTACGCTTATCCATTACTTCTGGTAACCCAAAGAAGCAGTAAATATTTTTACTGACCTCTTTGGGTTGAAGTTTGTAATCAAAGGAGAGAAGAGAATTTACAAGTACAATACTTAACAAAAGTAACTTCAAAGCGGAATCCTTTTTTTAACTATTTCTAGAATTTGAACTGGTACTGAACGATGAATGCGTTTGCTAAATAGCCACCTAATCCAGACCATTTAGCTTTTTTCGCTGCATCAATTGCTGTATCACCATTTGTTACAATATAGTTAAATACAATTTTCTGTTGATTTCTTGCTTTTTTTGCTTTACGAGAAAAATCAGAATATGGCTGAGACAAGAACAGGTTAAAACCTAGGTATGTGTTTCCAAGTTTTGTTGTTGGAGTTGTAACCGCATTACCTTTTTTTGCACTTCCTTGAATTGTTTTTGCAACCAACTCCAGATTTGGCATTACAAAGTACCCTGCTGTTGCAGTATATGTATCTTCATCGTAATCTTTTATGCCTTTAATATTATGTGCAGTTGTATACTCAGCTTTTAGACTCAACTTTCCAAGATTTGAATCGATACCAACATTAATATTTGAATAATCTTGATTATCTGCTGGTGTTGGATTTGTTGCTACATATCCTCCTGCATTTTGTGAAACAGCATACGATGCCTCAACATGTAGTTTTTCAGTATAATCAAACATACCACGAACAGCATAAGATTTTCCACCCATAGCTGATGTCTTCGTAACCGCTTTAGATCTGCTTGCCTGGTTTGCTACCATAACATCATATCCAAAACCTGTCCATGCGCGATCATGACCCATTTCAAAGCCATTTACCTTATTTCCTTTCCAGCCAATACCACGACCAGAAACCATAAAACCTAAGTTTCTTTCCAATACAAGAGATTTGTCAAAACCACGCTCTGCGATGTCAAGATTCCATCCTGGCATTGTAAATCCCATACCATTAGGCATTTTAATAAGACCTAGTTTAGGAATAATCGCATTGTTAAACTTATAAGCTATAAAAGCATCTTTTACATAGTTAGGTACAGAAGCACCGTTTGTTGCAGATGGATTGTTTGATTTTTGATTAAAATCTATAAAAACTTTACCACGTACTTTCCCGGCTACATATTTCCAACCAAGACGAATACGCTGAGCACGGAATGCAAGGTTTGTATCTGCTCTATTAGCATCATATGTTTTAGTTGTTTTATTGTATGTATTCTTTAACTGCATACCCTGACCGCCAACAGCCTCAAGCTGAGCAAAACCAAAGAAAGTCAGTTTTGTATCAATATCACCAACTTTTTTCTTCATCGTGTAACCAGCGTGTGCTGATGTAGCCATTAAAAGTACTGTAGCTGCTCCAGCAGCCAATTTAATCATATTCTTCTTCATTACTTACCCTTATTTTTAAATAAAGAGTATGTTATAATATACTCGCTAGTTTATGTATAACATACTCTTGGCAAAGATGGCAGCCCCAGCTGCCATCCAACAAAACTCTAACAGCCCATTGAGTCTTTAGGCGGACAACCACACTTATAGTCAACTAAAGTCACATTACCTTTGTTACTTACATCCACAACTTTTTCACGTTTAATGTAATCGCGGACTACATCGTACACAGGACGGATTTTCTTCTTCTGTAGATTTTCACCTGCTTTTTGCAAGTTACCGCCCCATGATGAAACTATATATGTTTTTTCTAAGTCTATAGGTTTACCTCCAATCATAAGTTTAGATATTCTCTCACCTGATTTGTTTGGTACTGCGATGCTATATGTTGCACCACCTAAACGACTCATATCTCCACCCTGTTGATAGAGAGGATTTGCATTGAACACATTATCTGCTATATCTTCAAGTAAAGTGGCGATTTTAGCACCTTTTAACTCAAAGGTATAAACATTTGGATAGGTAATACCACACATCTCATAGACATGGTCCATTGTGATGTTTTCTCCAGCAAGTACGGTTGTTCCCCATCTGTATCCAGGTGTAAAGGAAATATCACACTTCATTTCATCCATAACTGCATCATTGATGAGCTGATCAAAAGTTGAAAAGAACGTATCGCGTTTGTAAAGCATTCCTTTTGTCTTACCAAGTACTTCATTAAACTCTTTGTCAAATGGAGCATAGAGTTCATTTACAAGTTTTACACCTTTTGGATCTGCTGGAATAATATTTGAAGCGATAGGGATAAGTTTGTACTCATAATCATTTACTTTTCCATCTTTTGCATCAATATCTAGACGACCTATATATTTACCATGACTTCCTGCTATTACAATCACTGTATCATTAATAACTACTGGTCTTGGTGAAGGATCATGTGTATGCCCACTTAAGATAAAGTCGATTCCTTTAACCTGACGTGCTACTTCTTGATCTACACTGAAACCATCATGAGAAAGAACAACGACACAGTCAACTTTTTTCTCATTTTTAAGCTCATTTACATACTTTTGGAGTGAATCCATTCTCAGACCGAAGCTCCATCCTTCTGTAAACTCTTTGGGATTTGCAGTAGATGTAAACGGAAATGACTGACCGATAATACCAATCTTAGCACCACCTCTCTCTTCAATAGTATAAGGCTCAAATATAAGTTCTTCATACTCATCAGAGAATGGATCATTACCAACAACATTTTGAGAGATGAATTTTGCATCTAGCTTACCAATAAGCTCTTTTACCCTCTCTTTTCCATATGTAAATTCCCAATGTCCCACCATAGTGTCAATGCCAAGATAATTTTGCGCTTTTACAATAGCTTCACCAGTCGTTTTAAGTGCTACACCTGTACCTTGCCATGTGTCACCCGAATCAAGAAAAAGAACATTCTCTTTCCCACGCTCAGCAACGATATGATCTGTAAGTGTTTTAATATGCGCAACACCACCCATTTTTCCAAATTTATGAGCTAATGCATTGAAATCCATGTATGTATCAAAATAAGCGTCTAAAGAGCTCGGTTCTAATCCATAAAACTTTTCAAAAGATTCACCACATAAAAATCCTGGTGTCCCTACTAAGTTTGGAGCAGAGATCAAAGTTGAAGGCTCTCTCCAGTAAAGTGGTTTTATGTGAGCATGTAAATCACAAATATGCATGAGTGTAAAATTACCCATTGAATTAAATTCATATATATCTTTTAGACCTATCTGTTCAATTGCTTTTGAGCTGGCAAAACTGCTTGTAGCAGCTCCCAGCCCAAATATTGCAGCAATGTGCATAAAGTCTCTTCTTGAAATTTCCATTGTTTACCTTCTATCTTTTTAACCCAGGAATAGATATTTCACTTCCCTTTGCTTTTTGTGTCAAATACACTTCAAGTGCTACCATCTGTTTTGAACCGATTGGAAGTACTTTTAAAAGTGCATTTTTCATACATCCCTGAAAACGACGTTGTAGCGTTCTTAAAGATGATTTTGTCATTCTGTATGCTGGCCAAGTTGCAGCAGATTTAGCACCGCTTGCCCCTAAATTTGGTAATTTTTGTGTTCTTAAAACTCTTCCTACTACATCAGGAGAGTGGCAAGAGTTACATGAAAGACCACGTCCACCACGTCTTGTCATAAAAGTGTTTTCACCCAATGCATAGGCTTCGCTTATCTGAGGATTCGCAGTTATGTCAATGTTGATCTTCTCACCGTTAGCAATCGATTTCACATATGCCAAAAGAGCGAACATATTTCCACTTTTGAGTTTAAGTGGCTTATGTCCGCCATCAGCCATCATCGCTTGAATCACTTGATCAAGTCCTACAACCATATCAAATTTTTTGATATAGCGAGGGAATCCGGCGATATAAGAAGGCAGTTCATCTTCACTCACACCTAAATATTTTGCAAAACCTGCATCTCCACCCATATATCCTAGTAGTTCTTCACCATCTGCGACCATAATGTCTGCAGGATTGTTCTCTGACATCTCTGCATACATTGCACGGTCTGCTGCACTCATTGCAAATTGCTCACCACCAAATGATAATGAAGCAAGCATTGCAACTGATAGAGCTATTTTAATACCTGTTTTCATTTGATTATCCTCTTGGTTTAATCTTTTTAGTTTTTTCGTTCACTTCACCTGTGTTGTCAGTATATGTAACAGTAAGTTTACCCTTACCATTGATTTTCATATATGTTGTAAAAACAGGATTTACAGAGAGTGATTCCCATACAGTCATATGTGTAATCTCTTTTCCGTTGTAAACAAATTTAACACTGTTAATATATTTTGCAGGAATGATTTTTTTCGTCTTTTTATCTCTACCCATTCCTGTTGCCATTGGATGCATTACCATAAAACTTACTTTTACGATTTCGCCATCTTTATATCTTTTTGGTTTAATTTTAATCAGTGACTTTCTAGCTTTTGCCATTTTTCTATCCTCTTCTTTTTTTTATATTTTTTTATATGTTTTGGTTAGAGATTAAAATCAACCACAACCACCAATAGTTACTTTTACACTTTGAGAAGCAATTAAAAATGTACCATCGCTTAACTCTACTACAGCAGTTACATCTTGTGTACCACCAAGTTTAATACGTGTAGAAAACATTGCTTTACCATTTGCAGGTGTTAAGAACACATCAATACAACGAGCATTTGAATTTTTACCATCTAATATATGAATGGCTTTTACATAGTTAGAATCTGTCATAGGAGAATCAACAGTTACAGTTACAGGAACAACCGCTCCATTTTCAGCAATCTCTGGAGCTTTTAAATGTACTTTATTTGATTTAATAGGCTTTTTACCACCAGTAATCGCATTCAATGCTGTTTTAAAATCCATCTTGTTTGGACCTGTTGGTTTTGGCGCACTAGCTGCGAAACTCATCGCCGGCATAACTGCAGCTACAGCTGTTACCGTACCTAATTTTTTGAAAAAATCTCTTCTTTGCATAGTTTACTTTCCTTCTGTTTTATTTTGGAGATACAATATATGAAGCGATATCACATACTTCTCTTGGAGTGAATAACTTTGTAGTCAAGTTAATTGTCATATGTGTTGTCGGGTTATCAATACGAGCGTCAGCAATTTTTTGAAAGACAAAATAGTTGTCTCTTGCACCGCTGTCTATAAAGTTTTCTTTATAGTGAGATAAATCCGGACCAACATTTCCGGCACCACGTGCACCTTCGATGTTATGGCAAGCGACACAGTTTCCATATTGTTTATAAGGAATTTTCTGTCCTGGAAGATATGTTTTACCCGGTTTCATTTGCTTGCGTGAAAGACCTTTTGGTGGGTTTTTCTTCGCTTTTTTACCGTTTAGGTTATTAAATATATACTTTCCTCTTGCAATTGCAGCCGGATCAGTTGTTATACAGCCAGCAGGCATCGTGTAAACTTTTGCAGGGGCTAATAAATCTTTTTGAATCATTGCGCTTGCATCAGGATGTGTTATTACTTTACTATAATCAGTAGCAAATAAAGACGCACCTACAAGCAATGACATCATTACTGTTTTCTTCATTCTCGTTCCTCCTATGTATTTTCAAGGAGCAGTTTAACTATTGAATGTAAAATGAATGTAAAATTAAATTTATTTATAATTTTTTATAAGGGTTATGCGGAAATATGTAGAGAAAAAGGCTTCCCTGCTTTAAATTCGACTCAATTTTGATTTCTATGTTTTCATGTTTTATAATAGATTTTACAATATTAAGCCCTATTCCAAATCCGCCTTTGGAGGTATCTTCTCTATAATAACGGCTAAATATCTTCTCAACTTTCTCGATACCCATCCCATAATCTTTAAAAGCAAGATGGCATTTTTCATCTTTCATATAAAGGGCAATGTCTATTTCAGAATTTTCATAAGAGTATTTGATCGCATTTGATATATTGTTATCTATGAGACGCTGCAGCTGTTTGTCATTCATATAAATCGTACCGCAGGTAGTAATGTTGGAATTGATGATGATGTTTTTCATCGCTGCGACTTCTGAGAAGTACTCTATGCGCTCTTTTAAAAAGTGTGTAATATCTAACTCTTTTTTTTCATGATTCAGCCGTTCATGTTTTATAAGGTAATCCATGTCATTATAAATATTTGAGAGGACCTTGGCAGCAGCCTTCATCCGCTGCATATATTTGTTTTGCTCATTTTTTCGATTGTAGAGGTCAATGTTTACATTAATGATAGAGAGCGGTGTGTTTATCTCATGCATAGAATCTTTTATAAAGTTATCGAGCTGCTTGTTCATCTTTCGAAAAGGTCTTGCGAAGGTTTTAAGAAAGTAGACACTCAAAATAAAAACAAGAATAACAATACTAAAAAGGATCAAAAGCACTTTTTCATAAACCGCGGCGTAAGAGAGTGTATTATGCAAGACAAGATAACTCGCTTCAAAGTATCTCCCTTTTGGAAGTTTTACTATAAGGTAAGCTTCCTTATCATCAAGATAGTAACCATCTTTAAAATATTTAATCGGGCTATGTAAAAGAGTAAAAATAGGTTGAAACCTTTCATCGTACAAGCCTGACTCAAAAGTCTTAAATCGAGGGTACTCAAAATAGTCATCATTTTGGTCATACTCCTGCATTGCTTTGACAATGAGCAGTGATTTTTCTTTTAAAAGCAGTTTATTTTGAATGGCATGGATATTTTTCATATAGACCATATAGTAAAAAAGCGGTGCAAGCAAAATAATGCTCACAAGTGCCGAGTATATCAACGCATATTTTGTAGAGTATTGATTATCTTTCAATAATGTATCCTAAACCGCGTCTGTTTTGTATAACATCTTCGGGAAGTTTCTTTTTGAGATTGTTGAGCTGTACCCGAATGGTTGCCGGTTCAACATATTCACCCCACACCTCATCTTGAAACATCTGCGTAGAGACTATGGCATTTTTATTTTTTATGAGCACTTCAAGGAGATCTTTTTCTGTTTTACGAAGTATTATCTCTTCATCACATTGTGTCAATTTACTCTTTTTGAGGTCATACAAAAGATTGCAACTTAGCTCCACAAGTGAGCCGTCATTTTGAAGATGTGATGCCAAAGCCTGATCTATTCGAAGCTCCAACTCTTCAAGATCAAAAGGTTTACGTATGTAATCGCAGCAGCCCCGTTTATAACCCTCTTTTAAATCATCCATCTCTGTCATGGAGGTTAAAAAGATTGCCGGAATACTCACATTGTCTTCTCTGAGTTTTTTTAGCATTTCAAAACCACTCATAGAGGGAACATTGACATCTAGCAGTAAAATGTCATAACTTTTTTCATACACAGCATCATAAGCTTCAACTCCATCCATAAAACCATCTACCTCATAGCCAATATCACCCAAAAACTCCTCAACACTGATACGCAGTGAATATTCATCTTCTAAAAGCAATATTCTCATTTTATCTTCCCATCTATTTTTTTTACTATTTTCCTGTTGAGCATCATCTGAATCAACTCATCTTTAGAGTACTTGTTAAACTTATCATAGGCCTCATCAAAAAAGACTTCCCTGTCCTCTTTGTCAATGACATCCTGTAGATAGACAAGTGATGATGCCGAATATTTGTCATACATACTATTTGTAGACTCCTCTTTTACTATATCATACAGAGAGCTTCTTGTGATGTTGATTAAAAAAGAGATATCATCTTCTGGATTTCTAAAGTACTCCAGATAACGCTCAGGCAGAACAAATACAAATCCACCGATGATTTTTCCGTTCCCGTCATGCATATTTTCATAAAAAATGTATTTGTTGTCTTTATAAACGACACCACTGAGTTTCAACGCTTTAAAATCAAGATTATGCAGTGTCTGTAGATGGGAATAGTTGTAGTTTCTGTTGGCAAGTATATAGTTGCCAATACTGAGATTTTGCATCATTAAAACAGCAGTATCGGTGTGCTTCACATCAAGCAGTACATACAGATCAACACCAATGGAGCTAAAAAAATTTGTGATGGATTTAAAAAAGGAGATAGACTCAACATAACCTAAAAAAACACCATTTTTATAGATGGGAACTGTCGCTTTAATACCAAGACGACGCCCTACCTCGAGGGAAGTACGCGGTGTTTTATGTGTGTCAAAATATTTTAAATCTGTTCGGTAATCTCCTATGGGCATGCCGGCATAGACATCATCCCAACTCCGTGCAAATATATTGAGTTCATTAGTAATAACCTGCGCACGAATTCTCTCACCCGTATCTTTTTGAATCGTTTGAGCGATATCGGAGATAATTTTATAGCCTAGATCTTCATCATCATTCTCTAAAGCATCAATGAGCCCCTTGTTTTTTGAAAGCATCAATGCCACACGCAAATCTTTCATCTTATGAGATTTAAGCTGACTCTCTAATGTCAAGCGCATCTGATCCATAATATGCTCAATTTTTTGCTCTTTCACCTCATTTTTATAATAATATGTAAAAAGAAGAATAGTGATAATAACAAGCACAAAGATAAAGACTATTTTTTTTAACAAATGAACTGTTACCTTTTCTTATGAAATTGGTTTAAAATAGACTGAAAATCTTTGGCGTTGATACCGCCTGTGATTTTTTTTAAAATCTTTTCATTTGCATCTAAAAAGTAAAATGTCGGCGTAGCGAAATAGCTTAATTTATCAGGAATAGAATCTTCATGTATATCTAAATGCACTACAACAAAGTTCTTCTTGAGATCTTTTGCCACATCTGCATTATTAAAGACAACTTTTTCCATATATTGACATGCTGGACACCCTTTTTGAGAGAGCATAATGAGCACTGTTTTGTGTTGTGCTTTGGCATTGTCATAGGCATCAAACATATCTGTATATTTCACATCTGCAAAAAGAGAAGCTGCCAAAAATGTTATCAGTAAAATTATTTTTTTCATACATATCCTCCTATAGACTATTTAAATGTGCTAAGAAATCAGCCGGTTCAATAAAACCTATGATAGTTTTAGAAGATATCACTTTTCCATTTTTGTCAAAGAAAATGATAGCCGGCGGTCCAAAAACGCCATATGCTTTAGAAAGTGCTTTCTCTTTTGGACCATTTTTCGTTACATCTGCGCGAATCAGCACAAACTCACTCATTTTCTCTTTAACACTTGGGTCTGCAAAAGTCACCTCTGCAAGCTCTTTACAAGAGGTACACCAATCTGCTGCAAAATCGAGCAGTATTTTTTTTCCTTTGTTCTTTGCTATAAGTGCATTTAACGCTTCAAGCGAAGTCACTTTTGTAAACTTTATCTCTTTTTTCAGCGGCGCTGCTACAGAGGAAACGGTACTCTGTGCTTTTAAGAATCCAAGCGGTTTAGTCATACTTGGCGCACCGGCAAGAACACTAAGAAAAAGTGATAGAGCATAGATAAAAAGCACCGTAGCAATGCTGCGTCTAAAGATATGCCCTGCACTGCTAAGCGCACCGAGATAAATCGCGAAACCAAGACCAAGCATAGCATACAAGAACGTTATGATACCAAGCGGAAGAATTTTCTCAAGCATCCAAACTGCCACACCAAGCATAAGAACACCAAAGATTTCATTCACCATTGTCATCCAAGCACCCGGTTTTGGCATAAACTTGCCGGCACTCATACCGACTAAAATAAGCGGCAGTCCCATACCAAGGCTCATACTAAAGAGTGCTGCGCCTCCAAGAAGTGCATCCCCTGTCTGACCAATGTAAACCAGTGCTCCGGCAAGTGGTGCTGCGACACAAGGTCCTACGATAAGTGCAGATAAAAATCCCATAATTGCCACACCAATAAAACCACTGCGATTTGAGTTTTGACTTACTTTTGAGACTAAAACATCAGGGAGTTTAAGTTCATAAAAACCAAACATAGAAAAGGCAAGTGCTACAAAAACACCAGCAAAGGAGTAAACTACCCATGGCGTCTGCAGAGCAGCTTGGAGGTTTGAGCCAAACAGACCGGCAAGAACACCCGCTATGGTGTAAGCAACGGCCATTGCAAGGACATAAACGACAGAAAGTCCAAATGCTTTTTTCGTAGTCAGTCCTTCACCCTGAGAGATAATAACACCTGAAATGATAGGAATCATAGGAAAAACACAAGGAGTTAATGAAAGAAACAGTCCAAATACAAAGAAGGTTGCCAAAATAACTAAAAAACTACTTGATTTAATGGTGTCTGCGATGACATCTGTTTCAGATTTCGCATCCTTGGCAACTGTTGTAACATCTTTTTTTAACTCTTTTAGACTTGAAACTGCAGCAGTGCTTGATGAAGAGAGTTTTGAGCTATCAATGGAGAGGGTAAAGGTTTTTTCAATTGGTTCATAACAAAGCCCCTGTTCTGAGCACCCCTGATATGCCAGTTGTAGTTTTACATCCTTTACACCCGAGATAGAAGCATCTTTTTTCAGCGTAAGAACAAACTGTGGAGATTTCATATAAACCGCATCTCCCATATGATCCACTGTTGCAGGTGCTTTTATCTTGTCAATAGATATATCCGGGCTCTCTGTCAATGTTATTTTGAGCTTATCTTTATAAAGATAAATCTCCGGAGCGATTTTTATACCTGTTACTATTTTTCCCT
>JALUWT010000025.1 GCA_027019325.1 Sulfurimonas sp. | reverse complement strand
CCTGTCATAATTGAAAAAGTTGCACCCGTTAGGTGAAGTCTTTGAGTGCGACTTTTTCGTTTGTAAGTACCTAATTATAGAGCAATTTGGCTTGTTGTCTAATTTGGTATGGAATTATTTGGGATTAGTCCATATCTTCTTCATCCATCACCGCACCAACGATTAGTAAACCTATAACAAAAAGAGTTACAGCCCCAATAAAAAAGTAATCCACTAGATTTTCCCTTTTTCTGTTGCTATTTGTATAAATCGTCTTCTCTCTTGCGCATTTTTAAACGCACTCATTTGAAAGAAGAGTGCACTCTCTGTACTTTGAACTAAAACACCCTCTTCTAATTGAATGATTTTTATAATGTCATCCCATAAAATCACTTCATTATTACCATGTAATCCCTCTGCATCAATACTAAAATGCACATCCACATTTTTTGGAACATTTTTATCATAAAAACGCAACAGCATTCTTTTTCTCAGGTACCATCTGCCATAATACCAATAGAGTACTAGAAATGTCGAGAGATAAAGCAGACCATAGCTGTCATGTTTCAATGCCCCGACAATTCCAAACTGTACTAGAGCTACAAAAAACCATCCTAAATATCTTTTATTTGAGTGGCGCATATCATAGTCATAGTAGAGCTTGCTTGTTGTGAGTGCCAGCTCTTTATTCCATTTGAAATTAACTTCTATTGGCTTAGACATGTTCTTCACACTCCTCTATTAAAAGCTCACTTTTTTTGATGCATGCTTCCTCTTCAAGCGCTTCGATGAGCCCTAATGTATCTCTATAGAGTTCATCATACAGCTTCTTGTTTTTCCCATACAATCTGCTCTGCTTTTTCCCATACCAGTAGGCCACTGCCACAGTTGAAGCAAAAACGCCATATATCCACCACTGCCACTCTTTGAGGTTAAGTAGTACGATGAAATACTGCACAGAAAAAAGAACAAAAAATTCGATTGAAAAGATGATGACAAGGGTAGCACTCTGCTCAAAATCGAGCGTATATTTTTCAAGCTCTTTGAGCTGTGTGAGATTTGTATTGATCTCTTTTGCTTTTAGCTTGCAATCATCTTTTAAATCATCATAGACTATATTTTTTAAATGTATGTTTGAGAGATTATACTCTACATTGGTCTGCATATAATCTTCAAGTATTTGAGGATTTTCATCAAGGGTCTGCAGTATTTCTGCTTCGCTTACTCTATTTTTTCCTGCCATGCTCTGCACATCTTGTAAAACCAAATCATACAGTCCTACAGTTTTTATCTCACGTGCAACTCGTTGTAAGTTTATCAACTCTCTCTTCCTTTTTTAGTGTAAGGGATGCAGGGACAGATGTCCCCACTTTTTAATTTGCAAACGCAGGATCATCTGCAGGTTCAATCTCTTCATCAATACCATAAGAAGAAGTCGGATCATTTGCAGGTAAGAAAATACCGATGAGACCTTTGATACCGACACTCATAATGATGTTGTATAAAAATGCAGCCCAGGCGATAAGAAGCATTGTTCCAAACATCGCCGCAAATATCATATCTGGATTAAACTGCCCATCAACATAAAGGTGACGACGCAACATTCCGTCAAGTCCAGCCATACCCATAAATGCACCCATACCAATACCACCTATTAGATGAAACCAGAAGTGTGTATTTGCCAATTTATGTGAGTAGAGTCTCGTATTGTTCGTCACAAGCGGCCAAAGTACATACACAGCACTGTAAAGCGTCATATAAAGCCCAACTATTAAAGCAATATGCACATGCGCACCGATAATCCATTGTGTATTGTGTAAAACACGGTTCATACCCATATCTGCCTGGATGATAGCCGCAGGAACAGCCAAACCAAAACCTACTAGACCACCAAGAAGATATTTTAACTCCATCGTCATTTTAAGTGGACGTGCTTTCCAAAGTGTCACAAGTGTAATGAATAGTGCAAGCCCTTGCGTGAGCAGCTCAAACGCAGTAACCATCTCACCGGATATGAGTTTCATCATCTCAGGTTGCCCTTGATCACCAAGCAGGTGATGCGACCAAACCATCCAAGAAACAAGTAACTCAAGCATCAATGCAGCACGCGCCACATTTTCCATAAAAAGCTTTTGTCCTGTAATGAGCGTCGCAAGCAAATACCATGAACCAGCGACATAAATAAGTACAAGACCATCAGCAACAAGGTCAAGTCCCCACCAAAAAAAGTTCTTATAAAGAAGTGCATCAATAGCTGTAACATCAAGTGCATGTCCACTGGCATCAAAAATCAAATATACCAAGATTAAAATACCGGCACCTAAAATTACAAGTGCATCTAAAAATGTATCTACCGTACCACGAAAGATCGCGACAACTGGAAGTGCCAAAGCAGGCTCTTTTGTATAAGGTTGTTTTCCTCTGAGTTTATTGATGAGATTTAAGAATCCGTCAATACCAAAACCAGAAATAAGCAGCTCTTTTGTTGTTTTATTTTTATGTACACCTACACGTGCAAAAATAGTTGCATATATATTGTAAATAAATGTTAAAGTACCAAGCATAATTAAAGCAATACCAATAATAAATACAATTCCACCAATCACTTTAAACTGCTGAGTATCCGCAGGGAGTGGCCAGTAGAGTGTATAAAGCGGTGCATATTGCCATACAAATGCAGCTATCCAAGCGAGTGCCGTTCCTATGGTAATAAGCAACCAAGTAATATTAGCTATTTTCACACTATAAAGCGGTTTCTTTGTCAAATACGGTACTAAAAATGTAAAAGCCCCAAAAACAAGCTGGTATGTAGAACCAAAGATACCAACAATAGGATGCACTGTCATAATAGAGAAAAAGTGCTCAGGATGGAAAAACTGTTCTGGAAGTGGGTTAAGAGGCACATGTCCAACTTCTACCATTCTCATTATCATTCCCTCTATAGCAACCAAACCATAGAACAAAAATGCCATAACTACAGCACGAAGCGTAACCTTTTGCAGAGCATTTAAACCTTTATGGTCAAAATTTGTACCATTTATTAATGTATTCATATAACTCATTGGATACCTCCATTATCTTTACACCCTACAACTTTTACTAAGTCTTTTACCATCATCAAATCTTTTCCGTCTTCACTGTATTGTTCTGGTCCAGAGTACTCAGTCGATGTCAGATCAAAAACACCATTATGATTAAAGGTCCACAGTATGTCATTAGAATCCAGTATACCGTTTACATCCGTTCCCGGATTTACCTGCATCTGCATTACCATTGAACCATCTTGGCGAAATAACCCAAAACCATATACCAAGTCTCTACTATGCACATCAAACTCAACTGTTTGCCCACACTGAATGAGTATCTGCTTAGGAAGTCCTATCCATTTATGATTTTGGATTTCAAATTCATATTTTGCATCCGGTGTAATGTTATGTCTGTCGATATCTTGTGATACCCATGGAATAGTATTGTAGGTAAATATATGGTGTCCTACACCGCCTGCAACCAAAAAGGCCATATACCAGTAAAACGGTATTCTAAAAACCGACTTAGCATCTTTTTTTGTAAGGTTATAGCCAAACCATGCAACAACGGAAATAATCATTGCAGCATATATGGAGTAAGCAACCCAGTGAAAAGACAATAACTCAGCAGAGTTTGTAAATGTCATCTATTTCTCCTTAAATTTTCAGAATTTTATCATTAAAGAACAATTTCTAATCTTGATATATATCAATAAATATACACTATTTTTTCATAAACTGTATAATTTTTAATCATGTAGTATTTTTAGAATGGTTAATTTTTAATCAGCAATTTATTTCATATGCTTATTTTATATATTATAATTACAGCATAAAATTACTAGGAGAAGTAAGATATGGCAAACTTTAAAGCGCTCAAAGGTCAAGGACACTTTCCAACACTGTTTATGGCATTTTTATATTTTGATATGAGTTTTATGGTCTGGACAATGCTTGGACCCCTCTCAACAGAAATAGCGGAAGCACTGGCAAAAACAGGCTTTATAATGACAGCGGGGCAAAAAGCGACACTGCTTTCACTCCCTATCCTCTCTGGTGCTATTTTAAGAATTGTTCTTGGTTTCGGTGTCGATAAAATTGGAGCAAAAGCAACTGCACTTATCGCGCAGGCAATCGTTATTGCATCACTTGCAACAGCATACTTTATGGGTGAGAGTATCACATATAACATTTTACTTGTAGTTGCACTCGGTCTTGGTTTTGCAGGTGCTTCTTTTGCAGTTGCATTGCCACAAGCCGGTCAATGGTACCCACCAAAACTACAAGGTGTTGTTTTAGGTATCGCAGGAGCCGGAAATATCGGTGTTGTTCTTGACTTCTTATTTGCCCCAAAGATCGCTCAGTACTGGGGTTGGTACTCTGTATTTGGTGTGGGTGCGGCTATGGCTATCGTTGTATTTATCGCCTATCTTTTCTTGGCAAAAGACGCGCCAAAAGAGGTATATACACCACGACCAAAAAAAGTAAAAGATTATCTCAAGCTACTTGGAGACAAAGACACTTGGTGGTTTAACCTTTTCTATGCGGTAAGTTTCGGTGGTTTCGTTGGTTTTGCAGGATATATGAAAGTTTACTTGATGAACACCTACCAAGCTGATATGTCTGCCTTTGGTATGGATTACTTAAATGAGCCAAATGTAAAAGTCATCGCAGGTTATTTTGGCGCTCTTACTATCTTTGCAGGTGCCGTACTTCGTCCCGTTGGAGGAAATATCGCAGATAAAATCGGTGGAGTAAAAGCACTCTACTTCTTTTATGGTGCAGTTGCAGCTCTTGTTGCCCTTACGGCACTGGCTCACTTGCCATTTTATCTTTCCATTTTAGTTCTCTTTTTCATTATGGCTAGTCTTGGTATGGCAAATGGTGCAGTTTTTCAACTAGTACCTCAAAGATTTGGTAAAGATATTGGTATAATGACAGGACTTGTTGGATGTGCTGGTGGTCTTGGCGGTACAGCACTCATTAAAACTCTTGGATGGTCTAAAGGTGCATTTAACGGATATACAGAAGGCTTTTTAATCTTTGCAGCTGTCGTTCTTGTAGCAATTGCCGGTCTTAGTTTTGTCAAAACAAGATGGAGAACTACTTGGGGTGTTGCTGCAGGTGGAAGAATCTAATAAAGGATTGCTCGCATGGCATCAAACACACTAAAATTCTCCGGTTTTTCACTCTCAAAGCGAAAAGAGCTTACAGGTGATGACTTTTATGATGTTAAAACGATTGGCGATTTGACCGTTGCCATCGTTTGTGATGGTGTCGGAAGTGCTGTAGAGGGAGCTGCTGCAGCAAAACGTACAACGCAGTACTTGATGAACAACTTCAAAATTCGTCCCAAATCCTGGAGCATAGAAAAATCTTTCCGCTCCTTTATAGAGTCTATCAACTCTATCCTCTATCAAGAATCACAGATCAACTATCAAGCTTCTGAGCTCGTTACAACACTTACAATTGTTATTCTTCAAGGCAATCGTCTCTATGGCGCAAATGTTGGTGATTCGCGCGTTTATCTTTATAGAGAGCAAAAGCTCAACCAACTCTCTTATGATCATGCCATGGATGAAGAGGGATACGAAAATGTCCTCACGCAGGCCATTGGTATTTCAGAAGATGTTGAACCCTACTACTTTGAAAACATTGTCCAAAAAGATGACAAAATTTTACTCTGCAGTGACGGACTTTACAATGTTTTAAATGATGAAGATCTTGCGAAAAACATGCAGTTGGGTAATGCTCATACACTTGTTAAAAAAGCAAGTAAGCTTGAAAATGACAACCTTCCCGATGACACAACTGCCGTCGTTGTTGAAATACTCAAAGCTGATGAATATGCAACACTCAGGCGCCAAAAACTTGAGATTCCACAAAACCTCAAAAAAAATCAGGTAATTGATGGGTACCAACTCATCAAACCACTCATTCAGAATGAAAGAACATGGCTTGTTCATAAAAAAACAAAAGATTATGTTCTAAAATTTGCCCCTTATGAAGCATTAGATGATGAATCACAGCTTGATCTCTTTGTAAAAGAAGCATGGAATGCAAAACGGCTTAAAGCTAACTTTTTTCCAAAGGCCGTCATTCCAAAAACGCGTACTATACGTTACTACGTTATGCAGCTTTTCAATGGAGAAGATTTAGACCATTACCTTACACATAAACAATTGACCATTGATGACAGTGTAGAACTTGCGGCAACACTGCTGAAGATGTCACAATTTTTACTGCGTTATGATCTGGTTCATGGAGATATAAAACCGCCAAATATTATGATAGCAAAAGATGATGAAGAAAATCTTGAGTTTAAAATCATAGACTTTGGAAGTATTACAGAAATATTTTCTACAGATACAAAAGCAGGGACACCAAGCTTTCTCGCTCCGGAACGTTTTTTAGGTGAAGCAATCAGCGAAACTACTGAGGTCTATGCCATCGGTGTGACACTCTATTTTTCTTTAACAGGAAAATACCCTTACGGAGAGATAGAACCTTTTCAAAATCCGACTTTTAAAGAAGCAAAAAAACCAAGTACATATAATAAAAACATTCCTGACTGGCTTGATAGTGTTATTATGCGAAGTATTGCGATAGACAAGGAGCAGAGATACTCCCACTATTCAGAGATGCACTATGAGCTGACACACCCTGAAAAAGTAAAACCTTACTTTATTAAAGATGCACCGCTTATAGAGAAGTCACCACTTGTTTTTTACAAACGTGCTTTTATGATTATGACTTTCATCAATTTTGCTTTAATCTACCTGCTTCTCAAGTAGCAGGTAGATTGTAGATTATTCTTCTTTCTTTTCAACAACAGGAGTAATGACTTCTCCACGCTCTTCTTCTATCTTCCCTCGATGTTCTGCCATTCTTACCCGAAGTTCATCTAAAACGACATTAGGAACATTATCATCTTTAAGCCATTGAACTTCATCAATGTGACCGCCATATTCATTACCCATTTCTTCTATCTTTTTTTCATACTCATCGAGATCAAAACAAGCTTCCACCCGTGCATCATCCTCATCAATAGCATCTTTAATTTCAATATACCATTGACCGGCATCATCGAGCTTTATAGTAGAAGTAAAAACAACACCCATTACTTCACTCCGTTTGGATTACTTAAATCTTTAGCAAATTCCTGCAGCTCTGCATCTCTTTTTTTAAGATCTCCATGGTATGTAACATTATCAATATTGACATTTTCATCATTTAAAACTTTTGGAACAGCATCTGATTCATTAATAACCTTTATGTTTGCATCAAGTTCATCTTCAGAATACGCCATTTGCATATCTGCTGCGATTACATGAGGAAGAGCCTCAATAATTTTAAGTTTCCCAATCTCTTCACTGACATCTTCACCTTCAATAGTGATAATAATGCGCCCTTTTTCATCATGCAAGTGATAATCGCACACTTCACAATTTTTCAAACTCTCTACAACCTCATCTAAAAACTTCGGCACTGTCTGCACTACTATACTTGATACATTCATACTATTTTTCCTTTAATTTTTATTCGTAAATAACTTTTCTGATTCTTTCATTGTTCTCAGCACGCATTTTATCATACAATCTTTGATATTTTAGTTTAGTCTCGTATGAAATTGGCGTTCTGAGTGATTTATACTCAACGAGTTCCCCTTTTTTGTACACACCTGAGACTATTGCCTCCACCCAATAAAACCCCTTGTCTTTTCGTAAATTTTTAACGATGCCTATCCACTGTTTTCCAGCTTTTATGGTACTCCATAAATCTTCAAAAGCAGCACTCGGCATATCTGGATGCCTTACAATGCTGTGTGCTCTTCCCAAAAGCTCCTCTTCATGGTATCCGCTGATATCACAAAAAGTCTCATTAGTATAGGTGATGTTTCCACTTAAGTCAGTTCTCGAGATGATAAGTTCATCTTGGGGAACTTCAGTTTCAACCAAAAATTCACTCTCATTATATTCAATCATGCAAGTACTCCTTTATTTGACTTTATAGTAGCCCACTTTTGGTGAGTTAGACTCAATGAAAAACTCTTTCTCATTGATAAAATAGATACTGTTCACAACTGCTTTTGTCGCTTTGTATTTCCCCATAGGCTCTCTCGTTGCTGTATTAAAAAGTTCTACATCATTATGTATATCACAACTGTATGCTCCAATTTTTCCACTTGGACTAAGCCCTACACTATAGATAAAAAACTTTGATGTTTTATAGTATGCATCCGAGTTATTAAGATTATAAACAGCAACCCTTCTGTCTTGACCACCACTTATCACTATATTACTTTTAAAATCAACGCTAAAGAGGTTATCTACATTTTGTCCGCTCAGTGTTTTAAGAATTTTTCCATCTTTTATATTTATAACATGCACATCACCACTCTCATCGCCAACCGCCACTTCACTTCGTTTGTTATTTAAAGAAAAACTTGAAAATTTTGACATAGATGCCTGTGTATCCCAATTAATCTTTTTTGTTTTTATATTATAAGAGATAATATCATTGCTTATCAAAGCTATTAAAATATTGTTTTTGTCAATAAACTTTGCTTTTATAATGTTAAAACTATTATCTTTTGAAATTATCTTATCTAATTTTTTATTTTTATAGAGATGAATTCTGCTGTAACCTCCATTGTCTTGTGAAAGTATAAGTAGCGTACCTTCATACATATCGAGACAAAATATTTTCGAATCAATCTCATCACCCATAAAATCTTTTATTTTATCGAGCTGTATACTTTGAATCTCTTTTTTGCTCTTTGTGTTAAATATATCGACTTTCCCACTGTCAGAAGAGATATACAGTTTCTGTTTTGCATAGAGCACATCGGTAGCCAATCCTTGGGATGTTTTATATACATACAGAGGCTGTAATAATTTTTGCGCAAACAGAGTAGAAAAGAGCAGAAAAAAAACTATTATATATCGCATTAGCTAACCTTTTTAATATCTATGGCATCTGCTGGGCATCTACTTATGCAAAATCCGCAACTTGTGCATTTTTCATTAATTTCCGGCATAAACATCGCCTTAAAATCAATAGCATCTTCATAACAGGGGTCTTTACATGAAAAACACATAACTCCCTGCCAACTGTAACACTTACTTTTATTTATTACTATGTCAGCATCAATGAGACGTCGATTTTCTACAAGTAACACATCACTGGGACATCCAACAGCGCACTCATCACAATAGGTACATCCACGTTGAGAAAAATCTAAATAAGGTGTCTTGTCCTCGCCGATTTTTATTATCTGTTCTTGACACAAAGAAGCACATTGACCCTCACAGGTCTGACACTCTGTGGCAAAAGCATTAATGTCACTATAATACGGAGGCCGCAATATAATAGTTTCATCTTTGTTCTCTCTCACTGCCTCTTTAACAGAGGAAGAAAGAAAGCTAAAAAGCTCTCTTCTCTTCACTACTCTACTCTACTTGTGAAATATTTCAATAGATTTTAGCCATTCATCTTGTGTCCAAGATGATTTATAAGCACCATTCTTTTTAATAAATTCTGGTTTAAAATGATTTTGATCAACAAGTTCATTTGTAGCCTGCGGAGCATGACACTGAGAACAGTTATATCTTCCTAGATACAATTTATTCATTTTTTTGTTCACTTTAATAGAGACATTCGCCAATGTTACAGATGAATCGTTCTTAATCACATGACCATTTTTGATAATTTCAGTACCCTCAACTGTAGTTTTTGGTCTAAAGTTTGTAAAGTGTGAAATCGGTATTGGTGTTGCACCCATAGATGCTGCAACATCAGGCATATGACATCCAAGACATGCATTGTTGTTTTTTGTAATTGGCAATAATCCCTCTACACTGTGTGGAATCATTGGTGGAGCATCTTGAAATGCACGTTTAAATCTTTTTGCTGCTCCCGGAGGTGCTGAATGATATGCAACTGTAGGCAGAGCAGATTCATCATTTAAAAGATCTACATCTTTAATGTATCCTCTTCCCATCGCATTTGTTTTTGCTGTTGGCTTTACTACCACATCTTTTTTGGCTTGAGTACTTGTTTGTGTATTAGCACCATTACAGCCTACTAATAACAAACTTGCTGCTGCCAAACCTATCGTAATTTTTGTTAAAATTTTCATTTTACTCTCCCGTCTTTTTATTTTGAATAAAATCTCTTACTGAGAACTCTAAAGCATCATCATCACATACTTCTATACATCTGGCACAGTTTGTACACTCACCTGAAAGTACAGGAAGTGACTCTTTACCAATCATATGAAGTACCTGTTTCTCAGGACATACAATTTTACATTTCATGCAAAGTGTACAGTTTTCTTCTATATGATGTACCTTAATAAAACTAAACTTTCCTATAAGTGAATAAAATCCACCAAGTGGACAAATATGACCACACCATCCATTTTTTAAAACAAACAAATCAAAAAGAAATATCATACCTATGGCAGACCAACCAAATCCCATACCAAAGACAATACCGCGATGCAGCATCGAAATTGGTGAGATAAACTCAAATGCAGCTATTCCCATAAAAGCCGACACGATTAAGCTCAGTCCCAAAATCCAATATCTAGCATTTCTACTTATTGGGTTTCTTTGTAACTGTGCTCTATCTATATCAAAAACTCTTCTTAGGTAATTTGCACTGTCTGTTACCATATTTATAGGACAAACCCAAGAACAAAACGCTCTACCTCCGATAAGAAAGTAAAAAAGTGCAACAACACCAACACCTATAAGCAGGTCTGATGCTATTACAGCACCAGCCACTACCATTTGCAGCACAGCGTAAGGATCACTCATTGGAATAACACCAAAAAGTATAGATGAACTAAGATTTCCTTCTAAGATTTTCCAACCCCAGGCATTTGCACCAAAAAAGAGAACTAAAATCCCAATTTGAACAAATCTCCTAAAAATGAGATATCTGTAGTTGTTCCATATCTTACTCATCTAGCAACCCTTTAAGTCCGGCATTTAATTTATCTACTGCCTTTCTCTTACTTACTTCTGTTGTTGTGTGAATTACATGTGCATCTTTCAGACGCACTTCATCCTTTTTGTCCCATCCTTTAATATAATGACTACCCGCTTTACCCATTGCTACCTCACGAGGCAGAATAAATATTGCTGGTTTTTGTGTTACACAGGCATGCTCACACATCCCGCACCCGGTACATGCATCTGCATGAACAACCGGTTTCATATATGCATGTTTTCCAGTTCTTTTATTTTGATCATACTCTATTGTTATTGCCTGTCCCATAATTGGACATGCTCTATAACAAGCGTCACATTGAATTCCCCAAAAAGCTATACAGCTGTTTTCATCAATTACAGCAAGACCCATTTCAGCACTGTTTATATCAAGTTTACCATTTTTAGTGACACTAGACTCATCTAATGCACCACTTGGACAGACCGGAACACAAGGAATATCTTCACACATATAGCATGCAATATCCCTTGGTGTAAAAAACGGTGTTCCAATTGGTCTATGGTCACCTGGTTGGGCTAGTTTTAACGTATCGTAAGGACACGCTTCCACACACAAACCACACTTAATACAAGTCTTCAAAAAATCTTTTTCTGCAATGGCCGCAGGAGGACGCAAAATAAGTGGAGATGCTTTTGCATCATCCAGATAAGCGCTCCATAAGAAACCGCCTATCGCTGCATATCCTGCACCTTTAGCCATATTAAGAATAAATTTTCTTCTGTCACTGACTTTTTGCTTCGCTTTTGAATGGTTACTCAAAATAACACTTCCTCTTTACTTATGCTTTATAAATTTTTACAGCACATTTTTTATAGTCTGTCTGTTTTGACATTGGACATGTTTGATCAAGTGTAACTTTATTTATAAACACACGCTCATCAAACCAAGGTACAAATACTAATGGTTTTGGTGGTCTGTTACGTCCACGAGTCTCAACACGAGCTTTTACTCTACCACGACGAGATTCAACCCAACAGAGTTGACCATCCTGAAGCCCTCTCTCTGACGCTGCTTTAGGATTCATATAAACCAATGCTTCCGGTACTGCACGATAAAGTTCAGGTACACGCATAGTCATAGTTCCAGAGTGCCAGTGTTCAAGTACACGTCCTGTACATAACCATAAATTGTACTCTTCATCTGGCATTTCCGGTGGATCCATATATGGACGAGCAAATATTTTGGCTTTATTAGCTAATGATGTTTTAGTTTTATCTGTTACACCAGTTAAGTTACCAAATGGTAATTTTTTAGCAAGTGGACCATAAAATGCATATTGACTACCGCTACCGCTCTCTTTGGCATGTTTCATAGCATATGGATCGAAGTCAACATTAAATCTCCATGAAGTCTCTTTACCATTTACAACCGGCCATTTAAGTCCACGAACTTTTTGATAAGTAACAAAGTCTGCCAAGTCATGACCATGACCGCGACCAAATGAAGCATACTCTTCCCAAAGATATTGGTGAATCATAAATCCATACCCTTTAAAGACTTTTCCATCAGTGCCTTCTACATTTCTGGCATCACCAAGACACTCAGAGTTGTCATAGCCTTTTTGTGGAAATTTATCCATTTCAAGAGGGTACTTTTTCTTCGCTCTCTCATTTTCATATAAAACCTCATACATAGTAGTATCTGGTTTATAACCCATTTTATACGCTTCACCACGTACATCTGCAAGTTTTTTACCATTTCTAAGAGTATATGGTCCCCATAAGTCATCAACAGTAAAGCGTTTTGAAAGCTCCACCCATTGCCAAGTATCACTCATAGCATGACCTACCGGAAGCACTTGTTGTCTCCAGTGTTGTGAACGACGCTCTGCGTTTCCGTAAGCACCCCATTTTTCATAAATCATTGCAGATGGTAAAATAAGATCAGATACCATTGATGAGATACCAGGATATCCATCAGATGTTACAATGAAGTTATCCATTTCACGCGCTGCTCTAATCCAATGTTTTGCATTTGCAGAATCTTGATAAGCATTACAAACATTTACCCATGCAAACTTAACAATACCATCTTCGATGTCTCTGTGAATTTTCATAATGTGTTGATTTCCAACAGGATTCAGTGTTCCCGCAGGGATTTGCCACTCTTTTTCCACTTTTGCTCTGTGCTTAGGATTTTTAACCATCATATCAGCCGGTAGACGGTGAGCAAATGTTCCAACTTCACGCGCAGTACCACAAGCAGATGGTTGACCAGTCAATGAGTATGCACCTGCACCTGGACGAGATTGTTTGTTTACTAAAAAGTGAACATTATAAGCTAATGTATTATCCCACGTACCACGTGTATGTTGATTCATACCCATTGTCCAGAAACTTACAATTTTTCTGCCATCTTCTACATAGAGTGCTGCCAAATCTTGTAGTTTTTTCTTAAAACTATCAAGAGACTCTTCAGGATCACCTTTACAAAGTTCTGCTGTGTACTCTAATGTATAAGGAGCTAAAGATTTTTTATAATCTTCAAAAGTAATTTCATGGTGTTTCAAAGTACCGGCAGTATTTTTCATAACATCACCAGCTTTATAACCATACGGCTCTAATGCAGGACCTTCTAACTTAGAAACAACTTTACTCATCTCTTTGTTATATGTCTGCATCTCTTTTGCATCATATTTACCCGCAGATCCATCAGGTCTTACAGGCATCAATGATTTTTCACCCGCACGTCTGAAACCATACCCAATGTTTACAGGACCAGCTGCAAAGATGATGTTTTTCTTGATGAAATCCCAGTCAATAGCTTCTGGATGATTGTAAACAATCTCACGAGCAAGATAGTTCCATAGTGCAAGGTCAGTATTTGGTCTAAAGATGATGTTAAAGTCACCTAAATCACAAGTACGGTGTGTATATGTCTGAATATTGACAATTTTTACATTATCAGGATCACTTAGTTTTCTGTCAGTTACACGAGACCAAAGAATTGGGTGCATTTCTGCCATATTTGAACCCCAAGTTACAATTGTATCTGTAAGCTCAATATCATCATAACAACCAGATGGCTCATCTATTCCAAAAGTTTGGTAAAAACCAACAACCGCTGATGCCATACAGTGGCGAGCATTTGGGTCAAACGCATTTGATCTAAATCCACCCTTCATCATTTTCTGAGCAGCATATCCTTCCATAATAGTATATTGACCAGATGCAAATACCGCTACACCTTCAGGACCACTTGCTTTAAGTGCTTTTCTAATGTTTAATTCCATCTCATCATAAGCTCTTTTCCAAGAAATTGGAGCGAACTTACCATGTTTATCAAATTCCCCTTTATCATTCATACGAAGTAGTGGATGCGTAAGTCTATCTGCACCATACATAATCTTCGCATTGAAGTAACCTTTAATACAGTTAAGACCACGATTAACCGGAGCTGCCGGGTCCCCTTTAACTGCAACAATCTTTCTATCTTTGCCATCACCTGTAGTTGCAAGCATAATACCACAACCCGTACCACAGAAACGACAAGCTGCCTTATCCCATCTCCAACTTGTTTCAGCTGCCTTTGCATTCGCCTCTAACTCTGCCGGTACACTCATACCGATAGCCGCTGCTGCAGATGCTGCCGCTGAACTTTTAAGAAATTCTCTTCTTGAAAGTGACATATTTTCTCCTCAAATTAATTTTGAACTTTGTTGTTAAGGTGTCCATTAACGCTACAATGATATCACTATTAGCTGAGAGAATAATTGATATATGTCAAATTAATACATCTGAAAAATGGTATAATTTTATCAGGGCCTTTTAAACGTCGTCTAGCTTTATTTTTTAAGCTTAACATTATATAGGCTGCTGCCTGAATAAAAAAAGAAGGAAGAAAATGAAAAAAATTACAATGTCAGCTGTTGCATTAACAGCAATTATGGGTTCTTTTAGTAGCGTAAGTGCTGCGGATGGTATTAACATCTTAAGTGATTTACAACTTAAAGGTGAGATTCGTCCTAGATTTGAAAATGTAGATGATGGAAAAACTACAACTTCAAATGCCAATGCATATACTGCTAGAACAAAATTAAAGGTAACTGGTAAGCTACTAAATGTAGATGGTCTTACTGCATCAGTTGGTATTATTTCTGTGAATAACTTTGGTTCTCATACATATAATAGTACATCAAATGGTCAAACTAAATATGCTATAGTTGCTGATCCACAAAAAGCAATGATTTCAAATGCTGAACTGAATTATAAAACTGGAGATACAACTCTACACGCTGGTCGTGGTCAGGTAAATCTTGATAATCAACGTTTCATCGGTACAGTTGGTTGGAGACAATTAGAACGTTCATATGACTCTGTATTTGTTGCAAATAATTCTGTGAAAAACTTATCAGTATTAGCTGCATGGGTATATGGTGTTCAAGGTGTAAAAAGTCTTGCAAATAATAATGGTCTATATGGTGCAAATACTTATGATACAAATACAGTTCTTTTACATGCTGCGTACAGTGTAATGCCTGCATTAAAAGTTACTGCATATGACTACATGATTGCAAATTTACATGACACTTATGGTATTGCCTTAACAGGAAAAGTAAATACTGGTATGGCAAAATTAAATTATCGCGCTGAGTATGCTGCACAAAAAGATGCATCCATGAAAATTCATGTCCAAACTCCAACAACTGGAAAAGCTGATGCATCTTACTATAACCTAGATTTAGGTGCAAATGTAAACGGTATTTTAGCTGGTGTTAACTATGAATTCCTAAGTGGTAAAACTGCAACTGATGGTAAAACAGCATTTGCATGTACATTAGGGACAAACCACAAATTTAATGGTTGGGCCGATGAATTTCTTGCTACTCCAGCTGGTGGTTTAGTTGATGCAAATGTTCGTTTAGGATATAAAGCGAAAGGTTTTGGAAAATTGTTAGCAGTTTATCATAACTTCACAGCTGATAAAAACATGAATCTTAATGTTGGAACAGGAACAGGTAATGATTTAGGTTCTGAATTTGACGCAGTATATGTCAATAAAATTCCAGGTGTTAACGGTTTAAAAGGTCTTTTAAAATATGCTAATTACTCAAAAGGGAATGTTGGTCCTTCAACTGACAAACAAATATTCTGGGCAATGTTAGATTACAAATTTGCTACAAAATAGAGTCTTAGAGTTTAGAACTACAAATTTCATATAAACTCCGATATTAAGCAGTTTGGCTTTTGCCTCTGCTTAATACCCTCACGCAAAGAACTTCATTACATTATTTTCTCATATAAATGCTATAATTACACCAAAAAGGCTGTAACTATAATGAGCAAATTTTTACCTTTCAAATGTAACTTAGAAACTTTCATAGATGAACTAAAATCAAAAACACAAACAAACCTCACGCAGGTCACTAAACTCCTCACGCAAGAGAACAAAACTTTTGTAAACTTTGTCAAACCACTGGAACTACAAGAAGAGAAGCTTGAACACTTTTTTACTCCGCTTTCACACTTAAATGCGATCAACAACTCTGAGCAAACACAAAAAGTCTATACCCAAGCGCTCCCTATCATCACCGAGTACTCAACAAAACTCTCTCAAAATCTCGACATCTATAATGCTTTTAAAACCATTCAGCAAAAAGAAGCAGAGACGCTCAACTATGAACAAAAGAGAGTTATAAAGCTCAATATTCAAAATTTTGAACTCAGCGGTGCCCACTTGGATGCAAAAACAAAAGCAAGACTCCAAGAGATAAACATCCGCAAAAGTGAACTTGCAAACCAATTTTCCCAAAATCTTCTCGATGCAACCAATGCCTATGAGTATATCATCACTGATGAAAAAGATGTAGAAGGTCTGCCTGAGAGCGAAAAAGAGAGTGCCAAAGTCAAGGTAAATAGCGAAGCTAGAGAAGGTACCCTGGGGTATGAAGAAGATGGCAAAGTAAAATACAAATTCACTCTCCAAATGCCCTCTTACATCGCTTACATGACCTATGGTCCAAACAGAGCTATACGCGAAGAGCTCTACCGAGCCTATGTCTCACGCGCACCAGAAAATGCAACCATCATAGATGAACTCTTAGCACTGCGTCAAGAGATGAGCGAACTTTTAGGCTTTCAAAACTACGCAGAGTATTCACTCGCTTCTAAAATGGCAAAAAGTACTGACTCTGTTCTAAACTTTTTAAATTCACTCCTTGACAACTCTCTCACACAAGCCAATAAAGAGCTCACGCAACTGCAAAATATTGCACCACAAGAATTGAAGAGCCATGATGCAGCTTACTACAGCGAAATCCTCAAAAAAGAGCAGTATGCCATTGATGAAGAGGAGTACCGTCCCTACTTTGAACAGAGAAATGTAGTCAATGGAATGTTTGACTTTTTAGAAAAACTCTTTGGCATCAGCTTCAAAGCAGTCAATGAAAAACTCTGGCACGAAAAAGCCTACGCCTATGATGTGTATGAAAAAGAAAATCTCAAAGCCAGAGTCTACTTTGACCTCGAAGCAAGAGAATCCAAACGCGGTGGAGCATGGATGCACAACTGGCAGTCTCACGCAACGAATGAAAAAGCAGATGTGCAGCTTGCATCTGCATTTATAGTCTGTAACTTTCCACCTTCAAGCACTTCACAACCCTCTCTACTTCGTCACGATGATGTCGTAACACTTTTTCATGAAACAGGACACACCATTCATCACATCTTAAGTGAAGTAAAAGAGAACGAGGTCAGCGGTGTTAATGGTGTAGAGTGGGATGCAGTAGAGTACCCTTCACAATTTTTAGAAAACTTTGCCTATGAACCAAAGGTCCTCAAACTTTTTGCACAACATCATAAAACAGGTGAAATTCTTCCAGATGCAATGATAAAAAAACTTGTCAAAAGTAAGAATTTTCTCTCTGCAATGGGAATGCTCAGACAGTTAGAGTTTTCTCTCTTTGATTTCAAACTCCATACAAAAGCATATAAAGCTGAGGAAGTACAAGAACTATTAAACACTCTACGAAAAAAGACAGCCCTCATAAAACCACCAAAGTACAATAAATTTCAAAATGGTTTTGCCCACATCTTTGCAGGAGGATACGCTGCTGGGTATTATAGTTACAAATGGGCAGAAGTTCTTAGTGCAGACACTTTTTATGCCGTCGCCGATGAGGGAATTTTCAACTCAAAAACAGCGCAAAAATATCTCGAAATTATTTTGCATAACGGTGGAGCAAAAAGTATGCAGGAACTTTACATCGAACTTATGGGAAGAGAAGCAGACACAAAACAACTTCTGCGTCTCAACGGAATTAAATAGTGAAATTTTTCACTCTTTTACTTCTTTTATCATCCCTGTTATTTGGAGAAAATATGCTAAAAATCGCAACATATAATGTAGAAAATCTTTTTGACTTGCAAAGAAGCGGGCATGAGTACAGCGAGTTCATCCCCTACACAAAAGCAAACTGGAATGAAAGAACCTACAAAATAAAACTCCATAACACCGCCAAAGTCATCAAAGACATTAACGCAGACATCATAGGACTCCAAGAAATAGAATCTCTCAAAGCCCTCAAAGACCTGCGTTATACACTCAAAAGAATGGGGCTTTACTATCAGTACTACAAAATTGCAAACCTCAAAGACACAACTATCAAAGTGGCTATTTTAAGTAAAATTCCTTTTGTCTACACCACAGAAATTGCAGTAAAACAATCTTATAGATACAGAAATATCTTAGAAGCAAAATTTAAAATAGATGGAAAAGATTTCTACGTTCTGGTTAACCACTGGAAAAGCAAATCAGGACCAGAGAGTATGCGTATTGTATCAGCAAAAAAACTGCGCAAACGCGTGGAAGAACTTGGCAAAGACAAAAACATAATAGCCCTTGGAGATTTCAACTCAGACTATGAAGAAAATATTCGCTTTAAAAGAAAAAGAAAACTCAATGATACAGACGGAGTTACAGGTATAAATAACGTACTTGGAACTATCAATCACAAAAATTCTGCTGCAGAAACAAAAATAGATGGCTATGACTTTTATAATCTCTGGTATGATGAGCCTTACAGAGAAAAACGCTTCTCATATATTTACCGAAAGAAAAAAGAGGCAATGGACAATATTCTCGTCACTGCAGCACTCTTAGACAAAAAAGGCATAGATTACAAAGAAGGCTCTATCCACTCTCTGCAAAAGCCTTATCTCTTCAAGAAAAATGGCAAAGCGATATATAGATGGCAGATGCGTTGGGGAAAACCAAGACGACACTATGGCAGAGGCTATTCCGACCATCTTCCTGTTATAGCGGAATTCACCTACTAATTTAAACACCAATCAATCGGTGTTTTTCCATGCGCAAGCAAATACTCATTTGATTTGGAAAACGGTTTTGAGCCGAAAAAACCTCTGTAGGAAGAGAGAGGCGAAGGATGCGGTGCTTTTAAGATCAAGTGTTTTGAAGAATCAATGAGTTTTTCTTTCATCTGAGCAGGTCTCCCCCACAAAATAAAAACTACATTTACTAAATTCTTACTTATGGCATGTATTGTGGCATCGGTAAAATCTTCCCATCCTTGATCACTATGCGAATTTGCTTCGCCTGAACGAACAGTTAAAACAGTATTTAAAAGAAATACCCCCTGCTTCGCCCACTGTGAGAGGTTACCGCTAGTAGGATAAGCACATCCTATGTCGTCAACAAGTTCTTTAAAGATATTTTTGAGTGATGGCGGATTTGCTACGCCCTCTTGCACAGAAAAAGAGAGTCCATGTGCCTGCCCTGTGCCATGGTAAGGATCTTGTCCAAGTATGACAACTTTTACATCATAAAAATCCGTAGAATTATAGGCATTAAATATATTTTTATTTGCAGGATAAATAGTATATTTGGATTTTTCATCAAGTAAAAATTGTTTTAAAGAGATAAAATAATGTTTTGAAAATTCATCTTTTAAAACTGTTTTCCAGCTCTGTGGCATTAAAGGAGTAACACTGTGCATAGAGTTCCTAATTTTTTAAGAATGATAACAAAAAGATTATAGATAGAAAGTAAATTATGAAGTAAAAATTGATCAACTAGGCAGCGACCTACATTCCCACACCTGAAAGATGCAGTATTATCAGCGATGAGAGGCTTAGCTTCTGGGTTC
>JALUWT010000024.1 GCA_027019325.1 Sulfurimonas sp. | reverse complement strand
CAACAAAATCATCTTTAGAAGATATGACAGCGATGATTGCAGAGGGTAGACTCAAATCTCTTAAAATTGTACTCAAAACTGATGTTCACGGTTCTCTTGAAGCGATTATGTCTTCTCTTTCTGAACTTAGAAACGATGAAGTAAAAATTGACATCATCTCAAGCGGTGTCGGTGGAATCACAGAGAGTGATGTAGAACTCGTTGCAAATTCTGAAAACTGTGTACTTTTAGGATTCAATGTCCGTCCGACTGGTTCAGTCAAAGCACTTGCGAAGCAGAGAAATGTAGATATTAGAACATACTCTATCATCTACCAACTTCTTGATGATATGACAATGATGCTTACAGGTATGATGGCACCGAAATTTACTGAAGAAAATACAGGTCAAGCAGAAGTACGTGATGTATTTAAATCACCAAAAGGCATGGTTGCAGGTTGTGTTGTAGTAGATGGCAGACTTATCCGTGGTGGACTTGTGCGTGTTATTAGAGAAGGTGTTGTTGCATTCGAGGGTGAACTTGTGTCACTCAGACGTTTTAAAGACGATGTAGAAGAGATTGGAAATGGTTATGAGTGTGGTGTTATTATCTCTAACTACGAAGATGTTCAACCTGGTGATGTGATTGAAACATTCAAAAAAGTTGAACAAAAAGTTTCTCTTTAAAGATTAAAATAGATGACTGAAGCACAAATAAAGCTCAAACGAACGGAGTCTCTTTTAGCTGAGCTCATTCCAGAAGCGCTTACACATCTCAATGATGCACGCCTGCATGAACTCAATATAATTGAGGTAAAATGCTCTCGTGGAAGAAGTGATGCAAAAGTCTACATAGACCCAAGCGCCTTCTCTGAAGAAGAACGCCGTACTCATATGAAACAACTTCGTAAAGCAAGACCAATCATTGAAGATTTTTGTCTCAAAGATCAAGGTTGGTACAGATGTCCGAAACTTACATTTGAGTTTGATGAGCAACTTAAAAAATCACAAACAATTGAAGAGCTGTTTAAAAAAATAGCAAAAGATACACAAGAGGAAGTATAATGAGTCTACATAGTGATATAGAATCTATTGTAAAATCAGTAGGACTTGAACTTTATGATACGGTAATTGTCAATGAATTTGATGAAACGATTTTTCGTGTCAGTGTTATGTCTTCTGAGTTTGAAGATGGCAAGCGAAAAAGTGTCAATTTAGATGCTTATGTAGAACTCACACATCTGCTTTCTCCGCTTTTAGATGTAACACCGCCTGTTTCAGGTGAATATAGACTCGAAGTTGGAAGCCCTGGCATAGAAAGAAAACTTACAACGCTTGATCATTTTAAAAAGTCAATTGGTGAAGATATGAGTATTTTACTTGAGAATAAAGAAAAAATTAAAGCAAAATTAAGAAAGGTTGAAGGCAATAAACTGATATTTGCAGAAGACGATGAAAGTTTTGATATTAATTTCTCTGATGTTAAAAAAGCAAAAACTTATTTTGAATGGTAATCGATAACAACTTTTATATGACCTTAGCCTTGCGTGAGGCATGGAAGTATCAAGGTTTGACTTATCCAAACCCTGCTGTTGGCTGCACAATTGTCGCAGAGAGTGGCGAGATTTTAGCTGTAGAGGCACATCACAAAGCGGGTGAGTCTCACGCAGAGGTTAATGCGCTCAAAGCCGCATATTTTAAACTGACAAACGACAGCTACATTTTATCCCTACAAAACTCTGCGAATATTCATACCCATCTTTTAAGCAATCATCACGGCATTTTTGAAAATGCAAAACTTTACACAACACTTGAACCTTGCTCACATCAAGGAAAAACCCCCTCTTGTGCAAATCTCATAGCAGAACTTGGCATTAAAGAAGTCTATGTCGGCTCAAACGACAGAAATAAAAAAGCTGCAAACGGTTCATTGATTCTTTCGATGAGCAACTGCACTGTATATAGTGAAATTATGAAAGCGGAGTGTGATGCACTGCTTTTACCCTTTGAAAAAATTTTAGAAAGTAATTTTGTCTTTTTTAAGTGGGCACAGCGTTTAAACGGGACAACGGATGCCGGTATCATTTCCTCTGAGTCCTCACGCAAGCAGGTGCATGCTATGCGTGATGTATGCGATCTGCTTATAATCGGTGGAGGAACTGTGAGAGCAGATAGACCAACACTTGACGCAAGGCTTGTGGATGGCAAAGCTCCTGATATTTTGGTACTCTCACGCAAGCAGGATTTTGACAAAATGATTCCACTTTTTAGTGTAAAAGGCAGAAAAGTTTTTATCGAAGATAATTTAGAACGCTTGCGTGAGTATAAAAACATTATGATTGAGGGCGGTTCACAAATGTATGCGCTGACCCGTAATGTCGTAAATTACTATCTCTGTTATATCGCACCATCACTAGGTGGGGAACAATCCATAAAATTTGGCGATGATAAATTTGAGTTTTTAAATGTGGATAAAGAGAGCGAAGATATAATTGTATGGATGAAAAGAAGGATATAAATTATGAGTATTTTAGAGCAAGAGGGTGAACAAAAGCAGGAAAAAATTGTCTCTATGTTTGATGATATAGCATCGACATACGACACAGCCAATCGTGTTATGAGTATGGGTGTCGATATCTCTTGGAGAAAAAAAGCCTGTGACCTCTCTTTTGAGTGCTATGGCAAAGAAAACATTGACAGAATTGTTGATGTTGCTTGCGGTACCGGTGATATGATGGGATTTTGGCAAAAACAGGCACACAAATCAGGCGTTGCCATTGGTGAGTATGTTGGAGTGGATCCTTCAAATGGTATGGTCGATGTTGCTCGTAAAAAATTCCCGGATTTTCATTATCATATCTCAAAAGCGACAGAAATACCACTCGAAGATGCAAGTGCTGATATACTCAGTATCACTTATGGCATTCGTAATGTCGTCGAGCGTCAAGAGGCTTTTTATGAATTCAATCGCGCTCTTAAGCCTGGCGGTCTTGTAGTGATTTTGGAGTTTATGAAAGATGAGAACAAGACACTGCTGAAAAAACTACGCGATATTTATATGCATAAGATTTTGCCATATGTAGGTGGAGCCATCTCTAAAAATCTTGAGGCCTATACATACTTGCCAGATTCTATTGAGAGTTTCGTAACGATTCAAGGCATGCAAACAGAGTTAGAAAAGGCAGGTTTTGAGATGCTTCATACACAAAGCTTCTCTATGGATATCTCCACACTCCTTATTGCTCGTAAAAAGTAATCATTATTAATTCCTATCACGCTTGATAGGAATTATTTATCAAGAAAATAGCATATATCAACTTCTAAGCTTTTAGCTATTTTATAAATATGTTCCAAATTAAAATGTTTATTATAGCGATTGATCTCACTGCTATTAATAAAATCTGTTTTCAAATTTTTTATTCTATAAAATTAATTTATGTTTAAACTTTATATAGATATAATTTATAAGTCTTTATTCTATAGAATAAATATTATTTATATCTTAGTATTAAAGAAAATTTTATAAGGAAAGAATATGAAAAAAAGTTTAGTGTTAGCTGGTTTATTGGCGATTGGAAGTACAGCTGCAATGGCAGATATATATGTTGGTGTTGATTATGGAGCGAATGCAAATACACAAAAAGCAAGTGGAGCATTTACGGACTCTCGGTCAAATAAATATGGTGATTTCTCTTTCAAAGTAGGCGGTGGTACTGATGGTGATTGGAAAAGTCAATTAAGAATTTCAAGTATATCTTACGATAAACCAACATTTGACTCTACACATAAAACATTGATTGAATTTGGCGGTGATATAATTAAAGAATTTACTATTGATAGCGTGAAAAATTTATATCCTTATGTTAAAGTTGGTTTAGGTGTTGGTTCTATGAGCGTTGATGGTTATAATCAATCATCAATCACAGAAGTTTCTTATAAAGCTGGTGTAGGTGTATCATATAAAGCTATTAAGCATGTTTATATTATTGGTGGTGTAGATTATGTTGGTCGAAAATGGCAAGATATTCAAATTAATATAGCTGGTGATACAGTATCTATAACAGATGGTGGAGCTCAGCCTTATATCGGTGTAAATTACGCATTTTAAAATATAGATTATAACAGATACTCCTTATCTAAGGTTATTTTTTATACTGACAACATCTTTTATGATTATTTGTAAGTTTGACTAAAATCAAATATACGGATAGTCATATTGATGATAATATTTTTGCAAACTACAAAAGGAATCACATTATGAATAAAAGTAAATTTACATTCATACTATTAGCATTTTCTATAATATTATTTAGTGGATGTAGTACGGTCCCGTTAGAACCAAAAAATATTACAGAAAGTGCTAAAGCTTTCAATAGACCTCCTAAAGGTGATGCAGGTCTTTATATTTATAGAGATTCGATATTTGGAGCAGCTCTAAAAAAAGATATTTGGGTAGATAATAAATGTCTTGGAGAATCTGCTACAAAAGTATTTTTCTATCGACCAGTAAAAGCTAATCAAGAACATGTAATTGCAACAGAATCAGAGTTTTCTCCAAATAAACTTACTCTAAAAACAGAAAGTGGAAAAAATTATTTTGTACGACAATATATTAAAATGGGTGCATTTGTTGGTGGTGCGAATTTAGAGGTTGTAGACTCAGAAACTGCTAAAAAAGCTATTTCTGAATTAGATATGGCAAAAAATGGAATATGCAGTAAAGCTACTCCAGATAAAGAATAAGATACTTTATAGCTTGTTTCGAAGTTCTACTTTTATGCATTTCCATTAAAAATGATGGAAATGCATAAATCAATTCATGCTTAAAATATAATCTTCTGACTTAACTATTTGCAACTTTTGTGTATAATTATACACAAGGAGTAGCGCATGAATACAGTAAGATTAAATATTACACTTCCGGAATCTCTTAATGATGATATCAATCGTTTTTCTAAAGAGTTAAATGAGAAAAAAAGTCACATCATATCTTCAGCTTTAGATATGTACTTTGATTATCTTGATTTGCAGTTAGCAGAAAAGCGTTTGGCAGATAAAAGTGAAGAACATATTGGACTTAATGACTTCTTTGATGAATTAGGTGCAAATGTACAACATTGAACTTACAAGTAGTTCCAAGCGAGATTTTAAAAAGATTAACAGAAGCGATATCCAATTTATTTATGATTCGTTGTTGGAATTTAGTAAACAATTCTCCTCGTCCTATGAACAGGCTTTGATGCAAACAGGAAAAATTAAAAAACTCCAAGGACAAAAGAGCTGTTATACCGTTTGAAATTGCGCTCTTATAGAGTTATTTATAAAAAATATGAAGACAAATTACTCATTTTAGTCTTACATGTAACAACAAGAGAAGGTGCCTATAAATGATGCATACACTCTCAGTCTCAGCACTCAATGAACAGATAAAACATCTCTTAGAAGAGAGCTTTTCAAGAGTTTTTGTCGAAGGGGAGCTCTCACGCATTACCTTTCATAACTCGGGGCATATCTACTTTACCCTCAAAGACAGAGATTCGGCAATAAGTGCTGTGATGTTTCGAGGCAATGCAACAAAGCTAAAATTTCGTCTTGAAGAGGGGATGAAAGTTATCATTGACGGGGCAATCACTCTCTATAAACCGCGCGGAAGTTATCAGATAAACTGTTTTTCCATTGAGCCATCAGGACAGGGTGCTTTGGCACTTGCGTATGAACAGCTCAAACAAAAACTCTCAGCGCAGGGCTATTTTAGTCCTGAGATAAAAAAAGCACTGCCAAAATTTCCACAAAAAATTGCACTTGTTACTTCTGCTACGGGAGCCGCTTTGCAAGATATGCTGCGTGTTGCCAATGCAAGGTACAGACTTTTAGAGATTGATGTGTATGATGTGTTGGTGCAAGGAGAAAGTGCCGCTGTCTCTATCGCTCACGCAATCACAACAGCAGACTCCAAAGCATACGATATCATTGTCATTGGACGAGGTGGTGGAAGCATGGAAGATCTCTGGGCTTTTAATGAAGAAGTGGTTGCTGATGCTATATTTCACGCAAAGACGCCGATAGTCTCTGCAGTCGGTCATGAGATAGACTGGCTTATTTCTGATTTTACAGCGGATTTACGCGCTCCGACACCGAGTGCCGCAATGGAGATGATACTGCCTGATACTAATGAGCTCTATATGAGTATAGATTCCTATTCGCAGCAGCTCACGCAGCTGCTGCGTCAAAAGATTCAGACGAAAAAGCAGGCACTGGAGCATCTCAAACTCTCTTATGAACAGCACTCCGTAGAGAAAAAGTTAGAGCAAAAGCGAGATGAAATAAGACAGTTGCGTGAGGCATTTACGCAAAGTATTGATTTCAAGCTCTCCTCTACACAAAAAGAGCTACAAAATACAAAAGAGCGTTTCCCTCACACCATAGATTCTACACTCAATCTTGCGCAAAATCAACTTTTGCATCTGCGAAAAATGCTAGAATCAAACCATCCAAAATTAAAAACAAAAAAAGGCTTTGCCCAGATCTCACGCAGCGGTGTTGTCATAAATATTGATTCTTTGAAAAAAGATGATATTTTTGAAGCACAGAGTGACAGCGTTGTAGTAGAGGCAAAGGTCTTAGAAAAAAGGAAAATATAATGCAGTATCCAAATTTTTTTGACCAAGTAGAGAGTATTCAGCTTCAAGACCCCATTGCAGATATCTTAGGTGCATTTGAAAATGGTGAGTATGAGATTACATACCTCGAAGTTGTGAAAGCTGCTGGACACTCCTGTCCTACCGTTGCAGGTGCTTACCTTATAGCTGATGCAGCTCTCAAAGCACTCTACCCAAATGAAAGAGCGGTGCGAGGCAATCTTAAAGTAGAATTTTCAGAATCCTTGGAAGAGGGAGTAGCAGGCGTTATTGGTAATGTTATTTCACATATTACAGGTGCGACAGATAAAAGCGGTTTTAAGGGCTTAGGCGGCAAGTTTGCACGCCACTCTTTAATGCATTTTGACTCAAATATCAGCTCTTCTGCTCGATTTACAAGAATCAACACACAAAAAAGTGTCGATGTTTTTTACAATCCAAATAGTGTGCCAGCAGATCCTGATATGATGCCTCTTATGCAAAAAACAATGCAGGGTACGGCATCAAAAGAGGAGATGAAAAGATTTGGTGCGCTTTGGCAAGAGAGAGTTGAAAGAATTTTTGAAAATAAAGAGCAGGTCATCTCCGTAACAGAGTTATAAAACTCTGTTACTTCAAAGTGAGAGCGGGAAAGTAGGTATTTAAAACCACAGCAGTTGATGCTGCAAATCTCTTCATCAGTTTATCAAACTTATCTTCTTTATTCCATACAGGATGTGTTACACCGCTAAGTTTTATAAGCGCTTTTTTCGCATCATACTCAACACCAAGTGAATCAATCAAACCAACTTTTTTTGCCTGTGCTGCTGTAAAAATATGGGCATTGGCAAAAGTGTCACGTTTTTTAATGTTGAGCTTACGGGCATTGGCAACATCTTGCGTGAACATATTGTAAGTGCCCTGTATGACTTTATTCAGTTCAGCGACTTCATAAGGTTTCCATTTTCTATCAGGTGTTCCTATCTGTTTGTAAAGTCCTGCTTTTACAACCTGTGACTGTATGCCTAATTTTTTCATGAGTCCGCTGAAATTCGCACCCTGCATGATAACACCGATGCTTCCTACCATACTTCCAGGATTTGCTATGATTTTATCTGCCCAGATACTTGCATAATAACTTCCGCTTGCCATCGTCCCTTTTGCATATGCAATAACAGGTTTTTTATCGCGAAGACGTTTAATGGCTTCTGAGATTTCCACTGAAGGTGCAACTGCACCACCAGGAGAATCGACACAAAAAAGAACCCCTTTTATAGCTTCATTGTCAGCAGCAGAGTTTATCTTCTGAACTACTTCTGTTGCATCCATAATGGGCCCTGAGAGAGAAATCTTTTGCAAATTATTTGTTGTGAACTCTTTTTCGCTCGCCGGTGCGAAGAGAAGCACAAGAAGCAAAAGAAAGAGCATTGCTTTAAAATGGTTTTGTATATAGTCTATTGTTGCTGTAAGGGGTGAAAAAATCTTTTTAATTGTCTCCATTAGAGGGCTCCTTTTTCTATTTTTCCGTTAATGAAAACTTTTGAAATATTATAGCGGTGTAATATAAGATGAATCGGAAGCTCTGCGGTCGGTTCTGCTTCAAGGTCAACGACAATCATATCTGCATTTTTCCCCTCTTCGATAACTCCGGTATTGAGTCCCAACGCTTCTGCGGCATGAACAGTCACACCGTCAAGAAGTGCTTGCGCAAACTCTAAAAGAGGAGCAGATGAATGCATAAAGAGTGATATTTTCATCTCTTCAAACAAATCAAGATCATAGTTTGAACTTAAACCGTCCGTTGCCACTATCCATCGAATTTTATTTTCATTGAGCTCTTTGATGTTGAGTGTCGGATTTCCAAGCAGTCTGTTTGAAATAGGGCAGTGAATAACGGTATAATTATTTTTTGCGATTGTTGCTATTTCATTTTTATTTGCATTGGTGACATGCGTGAGCAGTGCATCACTTCCTTCAAAATAACTCAAAAATTCTTCTGCAGAGTTGACACTTTGATCTTGGGAGAGAAGCTTTTCAAAAAACTCTTTAAAATCTCCCTTATCTTCATCCAACCACTCACGTTCCGCGATGCTTTCCATAAAATGAGCTGTGAGTTTCAGGTTTTCATTTTTTGCAATTTCTACAGCTTTTTTAACCAGGATTGGATGTACTGAATAGGGAGAATGGATGGCTACTGCAGGGTAAAATCCTTCTCTTTTTACTGTTTTTGAGGCATCGACTCTGGCTAGAAAATCACTAAAAAGTGCATCAGCCATTGTTGCTTGAGAGCCGACAAGTTCATTAAAAAAAACAACATTCTGTTTTGCTTTTTCACAGGCTTCGAGATCCATGGCATGTGAGCTTATTGCGCCAAAAGTAGTGATGCCGTTTGCTAGCATTTTACCTATCGCTTCTGCCATACACTCAAGACCGCACTCGTTAATCAAATCAGCTCTGTTTTCAATGACACTGTAGAGCCAGTTTAAAAAATCTCCGTAAGAGAGTTCTGTTTTGTTGCCTGAAAATTCTATGTGGACATGTGCATTGATAAGTCCCGGCATAAGAAGTGAATGCTCACGCAGCGTAGTGACCTCTGCACCCTCAAACTCTTCTATAAGTTCTTCAAAAGGTGCTATCTTTTGTATCTTTTTGTCAAAGGCGACAGAAAGGTTCGTAACAACTCTGTCACGCAGCATAATGTAGTGGGGTGTAATGATTTTCATTGTAAATCTTTTTTTGTAATTTAAAATAGATTATACACGATTAAATATAATCTTACTAAGTAAAATTTACTAAATTAATTTATTTTCATTGAGTGATTTATATTTAATAAGCCCATCCTTAAGTTCTCTCAACTTAGTATTTGGTAAATATTGAAGTAAATCAATAATTTCGTGAACTTCTTTTGATTTATTATAGTTGTATTCTGTAGCATATTCTATATTAAACTCAAAAAGTTCTTGCTCTTTTACTCCTAAAGCTTCTGCTATATAAGGTATGAGTTCAACTTTTATCTCTCTCTTGCCAGATAAGTAACTATAGACACTGCCTATACTTGGCGGATTTCCAGTAGTTCTTAATCTTGGTTCAAGTGATAAAAATATATCAGTAAATTCTTTTTTACTCAACTTTTTTTCTTCTATAAGATAATTAATTTTTTCAAAAAGCTGCATTATATTCCTTATACTAATAGTTAAATTTTCCGTACTGTAAGAGTATTTAAAGAACTAAGAGTATTTAAAGAACTAATAGTGTAATATTGAACTATTAGTTTATATGAGGATAAAATATTGGAAAATGTGATTATTGAAGTTAAAGATAAAACAGTGTTTCTAAATATATTTTTACAAGAGTATTTATCTAGAGGTTTTGGATCATTATCTAAAAGAGAAATTGATATTTTAGTGATGAATTTATTAGTAAAATATGCCGACTTGGATAACGTGAATAATTTTGATTTAAGTTTAAAACTTAAACTAACAGAATCAAAAATAAGAAATCTTAAATATGAAGCTAACTTAAAATATAGAGAAAATACAGAAGAATATATCAAAAAATCTTTTTTTATACTTCTTAAAAAGGCGAGATTAACTAAAAATAAAACAATAAATATAGCAATTGAAGATAATTTTTTACGCAATGCAATAAAGGCAAAAGTAAAAGAAAGTGGTTCTTATACTGATTCTTCATTCAACTCTGAAATTGTAAAAATTGAAATTGATGATTTTGTTTATTTGTTAGATTGTTTCTATACAGATGCTGAAAAAATAATAATTATAGATGAGATAAACCAATTATTATCTAAAAATAATATTGACTTTAAAGATTTATTTAAACTTTTTTTAGAGGAAGCTGTAAAAAGTTCTGGTTCGGAGATTGGTAAACAAGGTGTACTTTTAGGTATTGGTTATATTAGTGGTGGAGTTATTCCATTGGTTTCTAGTATAAAAAATTTACTTAAAGGGTAATTATACAAAGTGACTTATTAAGTCACTATCTCAAGAAGGAAAAAAATGTTAAATATCAAAAATACTTTAATTGGTATAGCCTTAGGGGTTACACTATTTATAACAGGATGTTCTGATTCAGAACAGCATATTTCACTGGAAATGCTAAAGGCAAAAGGATTTAAAATTAATCCAGAGTCTAAGCCAGCAATAGAAATGTTTGGGGCAAAAGATGGTTGGAAAGGAGAACTAGATGGAAAAGATATTACAGTTTTGTTATTTGATACTAGTAGCAAAGCAGAAGCAGCAGTCACAGCTAATAAAACAGAATTCACTAAGGGAATAGTAGCTTATTGTAATGCTGCTAATATCATGCTTATTGCAGATGATGATGATACTTGTGTTCTTTTAGTTCAGAAATTAAAATAAAGAACCATCCTATAAAGAATAGCTTAAACGGAAGCTAAACTTTATAGACATTAAAATATTGTTTCATTATTTGAGTATTTTGTAAAAAATGCTCAGATGATCAAATAAAAAAAGTAATACATTCTTGGTCAGTGTTCATTAAAAACTCATTGTTTTCACAAGTGCTAAAACTAAAAATTTAGTGTTTGTACCTCTACATATAGATAATATTATTTATGAGGTATAAATACCCTGTTTACGTCATAAGGTTTATTGTATTTAAAGACAGAATAAATTATTGCTGCTAATTTTTTAGAGATAATGATTAAAGCTTCTTTTTTACTCTTGCCAGCAGAGACTTTATCTCTAAAGATTTTCCTGAGTTGGTCATTATGAATGACAGATGCAACAGCTGCCATATAAAGAGCATGCTTAGCTATAGGAATTCCTCTTTTGGCAAGTTTTATGTGTTGGTACATATAGTCCAAAAAGGAAAAAACTTGTTTATAGTTAGCTTTTGTGAAAACCATGAGTCTTAAATGAACTCAACCATTTTATAGTATTTGGTTGGTTAATGTATTATACGAAGGAAAATTATGAAGAAATTTTTATTTATAGTATTAGTTTTAGTAAATTTAGTTCATGCAGAAGATAACTCTTATGCTGAATTAGAGAAACACGATATCCAAGCTGCATTAAAAGTAGCACAAAAAAATATCAAAACATACACTGGTGAAAGTTTATTATTGGAACATGAAAATTTAGGACATATTTACACGTTATTAGGCAAACCTAAATTAGCTGAAAAAGAATATAAAATAGCAATCAACAATGGTCTGGAATTTTTTTATTTCGGTGTAGACTATGAAGAACTAGCGAAAATATATCCTGAAAAGAAAAAAGAATTGAATAATGGGAAGAAACTGCTAGAGAAATTCATTGATCCAAAATTCTTTAATCCAAAAAAATATGTCGAGATACCTATGTACGCTACTAGAAAATGGGCGGAAAGGAATGATTTGGTACACGTTGCTAGGGCAAACAGAGTACTAGGCATGCGTAGAGAAGTTTTGTTTAGTCAAAAAACTAGTTATGATAAAGATTATGATTTGGTTGGTGGAGTTAGATTGAATGGCTATATGTCACAAGAAAAAGCAAAAAAAGTAAAGCGGTTGGTATTTAAAAAATATAAGCTAATAAATAAAAAACATAACATAGTCGTTTCAAGTGCAAAATCAAAAAAGCAAAACATTGAAAAAGCTTACAAAGCAGGTACGCTTACAGCAAGTGCCTATTATTCCGCTTTAGATAGAGGATTTCATTCAACTAAAACAATAACCGATATTTACAATCTTAAGGACGGTAAAGACACAATAAAGCTAACAATAGAACAAAATAAGGTTAATAATAAACTTCAAAGCGATGTAACTGTTTTGTTAGAATATTTAACTCATGACTATATTGAAACTACAAGATTGCGTAAAGAAGGAGAAAGAAAAAGAAAGGAAGATTCAGAAAAAAAAGAAGAATCAGTTCTTTAATGGTGATACCTTGAGCTTAAGATTATTTTTAATCTAAAATATCTAAAGAAAGATGGTATGCCAAATCAAATAAATAGTCATACTCATCTTTTTTCTCTCATTACCATGCTTCCATAGTAATACATACAAGAATAACAAAATAAGTAATGCCTTAAATTCCTAAGATACAAACTACATCCGGAGAGGGTGAATTTCTACTTTTAAATAAATACATTGTGTGTACATTAAAAACACCCTTAAAAACTTTTTATGCTTCACGATTTAATTCTCTAAATGCAGACAAGTAACCATCAAGAAGCGTGAAAATAATTTGCATTGTGAATCTTTTTTGTAATTTAAAATAGATTATGCTTTAATTGGGTAAAATATCTCTTTAAAATGTTGCCATAAGTGTAATAAAATAATAATCATAAGGAATCAAATGAAAATAGTAGTAATCCAAGGTCCGAATTTAAATATGTTAGGTGTTCGTGAACAAAACATCTATGGTCCAATGAAACTTGAAGAGATTCATGCACAAATGAAAGACGTAGCATCGCAAAATGGTGTAGAGATTGAATTTTTTCAAAGTAACTTAGAGGGTGAAATCGTAGATAAAATCCAAGAGTGTTATGGTGAAGCACAGGGTATCATCATCAATGCTGCTGCATATACACATACATCTATTGCTATTCGTGATGCGATTTCTGCTGTAAGTATTCCTACTATTGAAGTACACATCAGTAATATCTACCGTCGTGAAGATTTCCGCCAGACAAATATGTTAGCACCTGTATGTGCATCTTCTGTTATTGGTTTTGGTCCTTTTGGTTACCACTTGGCAATGATGGGTATGCTACAAATCATGAATGAGATTAAAGCAGCTCAAGAAGCACAGGCGCAAGCACAAAAAGCACAAGCGTAATCCTAAGATGTACCGCTCACGCAGAGTACGAGAAGATGTAACTTCTTTTTTTAGTCTGCATTTTCCCTGTACACTCAGAAGTAAAACTTCATTGCGATACGAAGTAACTGTCGGCATAGGCGGAAATATGGGTGATGTACGCCGCAGATTTGAGCATCTTTTTTTTGCGCTCAAACGCGATAGACAGGTTGCAGTTGTACGCACAGCATTGATTTTAAAAAATCCTCCTTTTGGATATACAGAACAGGAAGATTTTTTCAACTCAATAATCATACTAAGGACTTCTATGCAGCCAAAAGCATTTTTACGATATTTACAGAGAATTGAGAAAAAATTTGGCAGAAAAAGAAGTTTTGCAAATGCACCAAGGACATTAGATTTGGATATTCTCTTTTTTGATAACCGTAACATGCAGACAAAAGATTTAACAATTCCGCATGCCTCTTGGTTTGAACGTGAAAGTGTTCTTATCCCGCTTGCAGGAGTGCAAGGGTGAAGATTTTAACTTTTACAGGAAAAACACCCTCAGAAGCACTAAAAAAAGCGAAGATGGAGATCGGTGATGAGGGAATGCTCATCGAGACCAAAGAGATTCAAAAAAAAGCACTCGGGCGTAATGGACTCTATGAGATAGTCATCGGAATTGATGAAGATATGATGCCTGCAACATATCAAAAAACTCAAAAACCGCTCTCAAAACAGCAGCCGATTAAAAATGAGTCTAAAGATGTTTTGTATGATATTTCAAATGCAGCACGACAAATCTCTGAGATCAGCAAAGTGGTCGATGATCCTTTGGAAAAATATATGAATCCATCTATAGGGTCACAAAACAGAGCGACAACAGCGATAGAACCAACAGAACTCAAAGAGATAAAATCAGAGATAAATAAACTTACAGATAAAGTAAAAATCATTCAAAATATGTTTTGGGATGAGAAAGCGCCAGATTTAGAGAGACAAATTCCATCGGAGTTCGCAGAAATTTATCGTTTGGCATCACAAAGCGGCATGAATAAAGAGCACCTTGATATGTTGATGCAAATAACCTTAGAGCATATGCCTCTGAAGATGCGTGAGAACTCTGCAACAGTCAAGCGTTATTTTCAGACGATTTTACGTAAGATGGTACCGATTCGAAGAGAGAGTGCCGCGGCAGTAGGCAGTAAGAAAGTCATTATGCTTGTTGGGCCTACTGGAGTTGGTAAAACGACTTCAATCGCGAAGCTTGCAGCACGCTACTCATTTTTGATGGAGAAAAAGTATAAAGTCGGTTTGGTTGTTTTAGACACTTATCGTATTGGTGCGGTCGAGCAGTTGATGCAGTACGCACGGATGATGAAACTGGGCATTGAAACAGTAGTAGACCCTCCGGAATTTTCTCATGCACTTGACTCTTTAAAGTATTGTGATTATATTCTCATCGACACGATGGGCTCTTCTCCATATGACAAAAACAAAATAGAAAAAATTTATGAGTGTTTAAATACCAACATGACAGAGTACAATGTGGATGTGGTTCTTGTTATGCCGAGTTCCATCAAGTATGAGGATCTGAAAGTTACCTATGATAATTTCTCATCATTGGGAATTGATACTTTAATGTTTACGAAACTCGATGAGACGATGGGCTTTGGAAATATCTTCTCACTGGCCTATGAGACAAAAAAACCGATAAGCTACTTCTCTGTAGGACAAGAAGTGCCTGAAGACTTGGTAACGGCGTCGAGTGACTTTTTGGTCGAGTGTCTGCTGCATGGTTTCAACAGGAGCAAAGCATGATAGGGCATCAGGCTGAGAAGCTTGAAGAGTTAGTCGCTTCAAGTGCAAAAGCAACTCCAAAGAAGTCAAAAAAAACGCGTTTCATCGCTATAACATCCGGAAAAGGCGGTGTTGGAAAAAGTACAATAAGTTCTAATCTTGCTTATGTTCTAGCAGATAGAGGTCTGAATGTTGGCATTTTTGATGCGGACATCGGTCTGGCAAATCTCGATGTAATGTTTAATGTGAAAATCAAAAAAAATATTTTGCATGTACTCAAAGGTGAAGCGAGTGTCAGTGATATTTTAATTCCTATCACGCGTAATTTGATTTTGATTCCGGGTGAGAGTGGAGATGAGATACTAAAGTATTCTGACATGGCACTTTTTGAGCGTTTTATGGAAGAGGCGCAGGTCTTAGATAAACTCGATGTGATGATAATTGATACCGGCGCGGGTATTGGTGAGCATATTCAGATGTTTTTGGATGCTGCAGATGATGTTATCGTCGTAACAGTTCCCGATCCGGCGGCCATTACGGATGCTTATGCGACTATTAAAACAATTGCGACACTGCGTGATGATGTTGGCATGATTATGAATCAGGTTAAAAGCGAAAAAGAAGCAGTCGGTGTGTTTGAGAAGATAAAAAAAGTAGCCCGTGCAAATATAGGAACGGATTTGGACCTGCAATTGATTGGCAAGATTAATTCTGATGCAAAAGTTTCTAATGCCGTCAAGCAAAGAGCACTTTTTTGCGCTCTCTATCCATCGGCATCTGCGACACGAGATATAGAGGCAATTGCAAACAGAGTTGCCCTTAAGCTGGAACGAAATGTGCTGGTTACTTCAAACGAAAGTGGCTTGTCAGGTCTTTTTAGAAGGCTAATGGATCATTTTTAAAGATGTTGGGGTAGTTTATGTTAGGTGAGAATTTCGTCTATTTTTTTACAGTACTCGGCTTTTTTGTAGGTACTATTTTTGGTATATTAAAGTCGTTTGATGCAGCAGGACTGTTGACATATACTTTTTTAATCACAACATTTTTTTATCTTTTTTCGCATGTCATCATCGCATTTTATTACAGAACTATCGTAGTAAAAGCCTATAACTTTCCAAAAGAACGGCATGAAGTAGAACTCGATATGTTTGTAAAAGAGATTAACAAGCGTGAAAAACTGATTGATTCAGCATGTAGATTGACAGATGTCGCGATTAAGATGAACAATGAAGATGTAGCCGGGCAGAAATTATGATGACAAGTGCATATGTTCAAGATTTAAAACACCAAGAAGATGAACTGGCAATTCAGTACCTTCCAGCAGTAAAAGCGATGGCCTTTAGACTCAAAGAAAGACTACCGAGTTCTGTTGATTTTTCTGATTTGTCTGCCATAGGTACTGAAGAACTCATAAAACTTGCACGCCGATATGATGAAAATTTAAACGACTCTTTTTGGGGCTATGCAAAAAAGAGAGTCTATGGGGCGATGTTGGATTATCTTCGAAGTTTAGATATTCTCTCTCGTGCAAGTAGAAAACTTGTCAAACAGATTGATTATGCTGTTGAAGAGTATAGACTGACACATGAAGAAGAGCCGACGGATGAAGAACTTGCTGTAATGTTAGAAGAAGATATAAATAAAGTTCATGAGGCAAGAATTGCTTCAAATATCTACACGGTAATGCCTCTTCATGACCAGCTTCAAGTTGGTGATGAGGGTGCAGCACTCGCGCAAATTGAAAAAGATGAGCTTGTTGAGGTTATCAAAAAAGTTCTCTCTACCTATAAAGAGCGAGAACAGATGATAATTCAGCTCTATTACTTCGAAGAGTTGACACTCAAAGAGATAAGTAATATACTAAACATAACAGAATCCAGAATTTCACAAATTCATAAGTCAGTGATTCAAAAAATAAAAGCAGGGATAGGAGCATAATATGGCAGATATACTTTCCCAAGAAGAGATTGATGCGCTTTTAGACGTTGTTGAAGACGAAGGTGATGACGTACTTGAAAGCGGTGATGACAATCTTCTGCCACAGCGTCAGGTAACACTTTACGACTTTAAGCGTCCTAACCGTGTCTCTAAAGAACAGTTACGTGCTTTTCGTGGTGTGCATGACAAAATGGCACGTTCGCTCGCATCACAAATATCTTCTATTATGCGCTCTATCGTAGAAATTCAACTTCACTCGGTCGATCAGATGACCTATGGTGAGTTTTTAATGTCCCTGCCAAATCCAACAAGTTTTAATGTCTTCTCTATGAAGCCGCTTGAGGGAAGTGGTGTTATTGAAATAAATCCTTCCATCGCTTTTCCTATGCTAGACCGCCTTCTAGGCGGAAAAGGGGAGCCTTTTGATGCAAGTCGTGAGTTTTCAGACATAGAACTCTCTCTTTTTGAGACAATCTTACGTGTCATGATGAGCACGCTCAAAGAGGCGTGGGGCCCTGTTATGGACGTTTATCCGACAGTTGAGTCTAAAGAGTCCTCTCCAAATGTTGTACAAATTGTTGCACAAAATGAGATTGTCGTCATGGTTGTAATGGAGATAATTATCGGGCACTCTTCTGGTATGATGAACATTTGTTATCCGGTTATTTCACTCGAGCCGATCTTGCCAAAATTAGCAAGTCGGGATTTGATGCTTAACGAAACCAGCTCAAAAAAGAGTAGAAATACTGAACTTAAAGTTCTTCTTGGTGGTGCAAAAGTTGACATTGAAGCAAATCTGGGTGATGCTGATTTATTAATGGCAGAGATTTTAGACCTTAAAATCGGTGATGTCTTACGGCTTTCAAGTGCTGCTGATGATATTGTCACTGTTGCTGTTGATGGAAAAGAGCGATTTCATGGAGAGATTGGACTGCGCCGTTTTAGAAAATCGATTCAAATCACAGAAGTGATTGATACAGAAAAAGATGCAGTCAAACGTACATTGGAAAATCTAGAAAAACAGAGACATGAAAAAATTTCTGGGGTTAGAGATATTATTCATGAAGACGAATTAGCCTAAAATGAGGATGTATAGATGAGTGATTTTATGAAACTCTTTGAAGAAGAGACAGTTGGTACGATTGAGGCCCTTGTGGGTACAGCACCCTCTTTGGAGTTAAAAGAAGAACAAGAGTTAAGTATTATCTCTAACATTGTACCGCCTATTGTTCTTGTAAAAATAAAAGTAAGTGGTGATGTTGATGCCGATGTTATGGTGGCATTGCCTCCAAATTTGGCAGCTTCACTTTCAGATATGATGATGGGTGAAGAGCCAAGCGAGAGAGATGATGTTAATGATGATGACATTGATGCAGCAAAAGAGATAGTCTCGAACATCTTTGGGGCGCTTTCAAATGCACTCTCTACTCAAAAAGAGCTGCCAGTACTCTCTTTTTCCGTTGAAAATATTGAGCTGATTAAAGATGATGAAGAGGTAAGCTTAGAAGCATTCAGTAGAATGTTTATATATAAATTTTCACTTGAGAGTATCAACTCTCTTTTAATGTTCATTATAGATGAAAAACTTTATAATGCTCTGCATGGTTCTTCTCAAGAGGAGAATGCACCTGCACAAAGCAGCGCAGGAAAAAGCAACTATTCTTCTGAAAACAACTGTGAGGACGAGTCTGTAAATCTCAGTAGTGAAGAGATGAAAAATATTGCACTTATTATGGACGTAAAACTCCCGGTAAGAGTTCGTATTGGTAAAAAACGCATGCTTTTAAAAGATGTGCTCAATATGGACATAGGTTCTGTAATCGAGTTGAACCAGCTTGCGAATGACCCTTTGGAAATTCTTGTAGATAATCATGTTATAGCACAAGGCGAAGTTGTTATTGTTGATGGAAACTTTGGTGTGCAGATAACAACAATCGGAACAAAAAAAGAACGCCTGAATCAATTAAAAGGCTAAAGGAAAGAAAATGTCACCTCAAAAAAAGGTGTTAGTAGGTATGAGTGGAGGTGTGGATTCTACTATAACTACGCTAATGTTAAAAGAAGAAGGTTATGAGGTAGAAGGGCTTTATATGAAGCTGCACTCAAAACCGGGCTATCATGAGATACATCAGGCACGTGCTCAAAAAGCTGCTGATTTTGTAGGTATTAAATTGCATGTGCTTGATTTGCAAGAGAAATTCAATGAAAATGTTTTTAAACCCTTTGTAGATACATATGCCCAAGGAAAAACACCAAATCCATGTGCCTTGTGTAACCGCACGATGAAATTTGGAGAGATGATAAAGTTTGCTGACACAGTAGGCGCTGATTATTTGGCAACTGGCCATTACATTAAAACAGATGGCGAGTTCTTTTATCAGGCTGAAGATGATACAAAAGATCAAAGTTATTTCCTTTTTTATGTCAATAAAGAGATTTTGCCAAGATTAAAATTTCCTCTTGGGGAGAGAAAAAAGAGTGATATCAAAAAAATGGCAGCTTCTATTAAAGGACTAGAGTCTTTTGCTTCACAGGCAGAGTCAAGTGAAATCTGCTTTGTTGAAACTACTTACACGGATGTGTTAAAAGATTATGTAGAGGTAGATCAGCCGGGTGAAGTACTAGATACGCAAGGGAATGTTGTAGGTGAGCATAAAGGCTACATGCACTATACAATAGGAAAACGCCGCGGGTTTACAGTTCAAGGTGCGCATGATCCTCATTTTGTTACAAAAATCATTCCTGAAACAAATCAAATTGTAGTAGGGACACGAGAAGATCTTGCATGTACTGAAGTAGTGCTTGACAATCTCAATATGTTTGATGATAAAAAAGAGTTCGACACAACAGTAAAACTAAGATATAGAACAACAGCCGTAAAATGCCATGTGAAAATTGAAGATGATAAAGCATACCTGCAATTAGAAGAGGGCGTTTTTGGTGTAGCCGTTGGTCAGGCAGCTGTTTTTTACGATGACGATAAACTTATTGGGGGTGGTTGGATTATCAATGCATAATCACCACTTTCCACAATAAAAAAAGAATTTTAAACTTTCCCCAACAACCTCAAAAACATTAAGCGAATTCTAAGCATATTCCCCCTATAATTCCCATCCACAAACAGAGAGACCTAAAGTTTAGGTTTGAGAATTACTGTTTGAGATCATTGAAAACTAAGCAAGTAAGAGACTAGGAGTAACTACCTAAGTTATCTTATTTAGAAATAACTAATATAACAACAACCGTCTATTCTATTTGAATTCTAACTATTAATTTAG
>JALUWT010000023.1 GCA_027019325.1 Sulfurimonas sp. | reverse complement strand
TCACGCCGTCTGTTCCCGTTATTATGTTGGCTCTGCTGATCTCTACGCTGTCGCTTTGCTTTACTGGTAAGAGGTACAGGGTGGCGAAGATGCCCAGCATCAAGCCACAAATAAGGGCGGACAACGAGAGAACGGCTATAAGCTTTCTCCACCTGCTTCTCTCTGACGGCTCGTTTAGGCTCTGCCTTGCGATCTCGGTTATATCTCTCTCTATTTGTGTGAGCTTGCTGTTCGACAATTCTATCAAGTTCGCTTCTAACCGCCTCAAGCTCTCTTGGAACTCCATTTGCAACTGCTCTTCTGTCTGTCTCCGCTTTTCTCTCAACTGACTCCCAACTTGTGAAATCTTCTGCATATATCAATCCTTTTAGTCGATGCTTGTTGCCGTTCTCGTCCTGAACGGTGATATAGTCTTTCCCTGCTCGATTTAGCTCAAAACCCCACTCTTCAAGTTGATAGATCAACTCCTCACGGCTTCCGATAATCCCCTGCTCCACCAATGGCATAAGGGCTTCATCAAAGGCTTGGCGAATGTCTTTCTTTTTGGCGTTATCCCGCCACTTCGGGGGTCTTGGCACAACCTCTCGGCTATCTCGATAGCTCGATAGTCCGTACTTGAGGTTGATGTACTCTTGAAAGAGATCCTTTTTGGCAAAGTCTCTTTTGACAAAATAGGGGTTATAGCTTAGACCTGTACTAAGCTCCATTCGTGGTGTGATGTAGTGTAGTTCGGTGCGTCCTTTGTCCGTGTGCAACACCCACAAAATGTTGTACTGGTCTTTGTCCAGTCCTGCGAAAAAAGTCTTTTCAAACTCTTCGATGATCTCGTCTATGGTCTCTCGGTCTATCGTCTCCTCGAATGACAACACACCGCTTGACCAGCTCCACTTCTGCTTCTTCTCGGCTGTATTGATAAGGGCTTGAGTTAGCTCGCTGTCGCCACGCAAAACCTTTGCTGTTCCCTCGCCTACTCGTTCATTCAGCAGGTAGCCGATAGTCGCCCTTGCCCCTTTCGCTGTTCGCCCGCCTTTGAATGTCTTGGCTATCACGGTAGCAATCCTTTTAAGTCCTCCTCGATGCGGGCAAGACTGGCAAGGACTTGTCTATCAAGTACCTTTTTAGTGTTGGCGTATCGGGCGATTTGGTTTAGGTTATTGCCAATGCGGTGAAGTTCGTGGAGTATCTTACGATCTGCCGAAGTGTCTTTGATCGTAGCACTGGTAAATGCTTGCTTCAACATTTTGGAGACCGTCAAGCCGTTGGCTTCCGCCACTCGCTTGGCTGTATTATAGAGTTCGTCATCGACTTTGGCGCTAATCGTTTTCATCTTCACTGCTCTTCTTCGCCACGATCTTCATCAGCTCGACAATCTCATCAAGTTCAAAATAATAAAGTGCATCTCTCCAGTCGATGCCCTCAAGTTGTTGGAGTATCTGACCTGCTGATCTCTGACCTCCGCTTGCTTTGCCGGGGTGGTCTTTTCCAAATGTTGCTTGTCGGTAAAGTTCGTTTGCGTCCATAAATTTTTCCTTTGGTTTGGGTTGCAAAGGGCGTAGCCCGCGGGGTGGTGTTAGGAGGGGTTTCCCCTCCTGCAAGAGACTGTCAAAGTTTGCCGTAGGTAAACCTTTGAGTAGTCTCGCTTAAACCCACTACCCCCCACCAAAAAAATTTTATCAAAAATTTGGAACAAAATCAATAGAAGAGTGGGAGATGAAAAAGTTGTGTTCTTATTCGGGTATAATAACATAAAAAAAAGGAGAAGTCCAATGTCGAGAAAAATAAGTGTTGAAGAAAGGCTTCAGAGACTTGCAGAGGAAACCAAAAGGTTGAAACAGAAGCAGAAAGAAGAAGAAAGGCGAAAGAGGGAAGCCCTCTTCGCTTTGCTTGGAAAAGCGACAGCTAAATACTTCCAAGCAAAAAGCGAAAGTGAAGAGATCAGCAAAGCCAAACTTTACAGCTTTGCAAACCCGCACCTCTCAAAAACCGAATCAAAAAAACTCCAAAAGCTCCTAAATCTCGATGATTAGGCAGCAGTGAAGCGCGGGGCAGTCGCTACGCTCCTGCATAAAGGCTCCTGAAGCCTACGGCTTAGTCGCCCCCGTCGCTTCGCTCCTCCTCACGACTTCGATCCGCCAGCCCCTGCGGGGCTATACAGAGTGGCGGATACGAATTCGTGCCGTCCTGCAAGGCGAGCCGTTCCGCTACGCTTCACTCACCCTGCGGGGCTTATCGGAAACGCCCCGCGAGCGGGTCGAATTTCATTCAAATTCGGGAACACCCCTTAGGTGCGTTTATATTCGGCATTTTTAATTTAGTGCAAAATTGCCTAATATACTTGACAATATATTCAGCATTTTGGTATGATTGGGGAAATTTAAATGGGCAAGCCCGAAGATTGGCGTTGGAAGGCTTACCTTATCAAAGATTTGATATGCGAAATTATACCAAACAAGAGGGCAAAAATCAAGCTCTCCTGCCCTATTTACCGACTTTTTGGCTAAACTTCTCGATAAGCGGAGACCCAACGGAGTGGATCGCAGCAGGGCTTCCTGTTCCAAACTTTATCGCCTTTACTAACAGAGGAGCTATGCTCGGCTGGCAGATAGACGGCTATTTTGGCACAAAAAGGGGCATAGAATACCTGAACGACACGATAGGCAGTATAACTATCGCCTTAAAGGAAGCAAGCCCAAAAAGGCTACCGTGGAAGCCTGACCTGCGGACTGCTGACCACTACTACCCTAAAATCCACAAGCTAAAAGAGTTTAGCGGTCTGCGTAGCGTTAATAAGAGGGTGCAAGCACCGAAGAGGGCGGACAGCTTCGACGATCACGCTTTTTGGGCTATCAAGCTGTGGACGGAAGATCAGATCAGAGGGCAAGGCGAAGGCTTACCCGTAGTTTATGAAACATTAGAGGACTGGGCTTTGTCCCAGTTTATCGACAAAGAGAGATCAACGATCAGAGCTAAATGTCGTAGCGTTTGGAACTGGTATGAGGGTAGAGACTGGACACTACCAAAAGACAAAAGGAAATTTGAAATGAGCAGACAAGACCACATCAAAAAGGTACACGCAAACAGAAACGCCAAAGCGCAAGCGAAGATCAGGGCGGTACTGGAAGATATGTTTATCCAAGATCAGATAAAGACTAAGGCAGGGAAGCTAAAGGTATCAGCTATCGCCAAGATAGTCGATATGCACAGAGATACCGTAGCCAAGCACCTCAAGGAAATGGGATTACATTCCTCTACCTCTTGACCTCCGCTTGCGCTTCGGTTTCTCCTGCTCCTGCTGTTTTGCTTTCTTTTCAGCCTCGATCTCTTTGGCTATCTCCATAAGACGCTCTCTGTTTAGTCCCCCAGGGATTGTATGCGTCCTCTTCTTTTTCGCTTTTAGCTGTGCCTTAGCGTCCTTTACCAAATTGCCCCAAATCAAGCGGTAGAGCGCTGAATTTCCTCTATTAATTTTTTGTTTGAACTTTCCAAATTCTTTTGCAAAGTATCGAAAAAATCCGCTAAGATAGGCTTTAGTGTATCGCCTGCATCCTCGCTCTTTGGTGGCTTCTGCAATAGCTCGATAATCTGTCGATTTTGCTGTGTAAGCGTTTTCAAGTATTCGATTAAGCTCTCCTGCTCGCTGTTCTCGCTCTGTATAAGATCTCTCAAGCTCTCTTGATATTCCAACGCTAAGGAATTGGATAACCTCTTGATGCTCTCTTCGTACTGCTCTTTTAGCTCTTTGAAGCTCTCGTCTTTCTTGTTTCTGTCGGCTTCTAAGGCTTCTAATTCGTCTATGAGCTTCTGTTCCAATGCTGTCATCTACTTCTCCCTTATTTTGATTTGTGGAATGTCTTTCAGCCTTACCCACTTCACGCCGTCTGTTCCCGTTATTATGTTGGCTCTGCTGATCTCTACGCTGTCGCTTTGCTTTACTGGTAAGAGGTACAGGGTGGCGAAGATGCCCAGCATCAAGCCACAAATAAGGGCGGACAACGA
>JALUWT010000022.1 GCA_027019325.1 Sulfurimonas sp. | reverse complement strand
TGCCAGTCAACTTTTTGAGAAATTTGGTTTTACAGTAGATGCTGTACTAGAGAAAATCAAATAAAAGAGAGCTATTTGGCTCTCTCTTCGTAAGCAGGCTTTGTTAAAATTCTGCTGTCGACAAATCCTCTCCCTACTGTAAAGTGGTATAAAATCTGAAATCTATTATTTTTAAGACCCAAAAGTGAATGCATTGTATCATCCAAAAAGCAGCCTATGCCTGTACCACTGAAACCAAGTGAAGTGGCTTCAAGGTAGAGCTGTTGCCCCACTGCTCCGCACTCCCAGTAGAGTTCTTTATATCTGTATGGACCATAAATATTGAGCTCGTTTGTAAAGTTGCACAGCATTCCAAGAGAAAAGGCACCGTCACTTGCAATCTCCTGCGAGCAGCTAATGGCTTTAGATGCAAAGGTGTAGTCATCCTCTTTTAAAAGGTAAAGATTTTCTAGCGGCATCTGCTCCCAAAGAAAATCATTATGCATAAGTGTTTGCAAATCTGTTTTATCTGTTTCGTTTCGTATTAAAATATAGAGTCCGTTTTTGTACCCATCGACTCTATGGATAAATATACATAAATGTGTAGCAGGTTTAGCGCCATCAAGAGAACCGTTGACACTTCCTAAAACTGTGTGAAACTGCTCTTGCGTGAGTTTTGAAATATCACTTTGCATGACATGGACACTTCTACGATTTAAAACGACCTCTTTTGATTCTCTGCTAGGTGCTCTTTTTGGATGCAGAGCTGCTGTTTGTGCTTTTGGGATTTCTTGGTCATGTGTTGCAGCGATGATTTGAGGGATGATGTCCCATTTGTGCATCGTAGGGCTGAGTTGATTGGCAACTCCTTCAAAATGCTTTGGCAGCTTACGCAGCAGGGCATCAATCTGTAAATTCTTATCGACCGTTTCAGGAGAGAGCACAAAAAGCATATCGCCGTTTTCTTCTTCAAAAAAGCGCTCGCTTTGCGTGAGACCTAAAAGGGTATCGACAGCATCGTCATGAAGGCTTTCAAGGCGTGTCACTTTCCAGCCGAGCATTTGTGCGGAGATGACAAAACTTTGCCATGCATGCCCTGCATCGAGATTGACATAGCGAAAAGCACGCTCACCGTACTTCCACACCTCACGCCATGCAATGCTAGAGAGACCTACAAGAAAGCTTCCTTTTGGAAGTGTGTCAAAAAAGCTGCTTTGAAAACTTGCAAGGAGTTCGAGTGCATGCTCTTTTGAAGCGTAGTGATAAATGGCTGTATCTGCGTGAGGAAGTTCGGATATCTTTGGAACGATGATATAGCTTTCCGTCGGATGTAAGTTTCCACTTGAGGCATTACACCGCACAGCCCAAGAGTTACCGCCTGACTCTTTCCAGGCTGCAATCCCCATAGAAAACTGTAAAAGTTGTGAGAGAGATTCCAGACAAAGGGGTGCGACGGGTACACTTGATGTACCTAAAAGTGAGTAGGGCGGTGTCGGATAGTTTAAGGCAAGAGGTAGAACTATTTTCTCTGCGCTTTTGTAGTCACGAAAAGGATTTGGCTGCGAAGCCCAGTCCATATAGCCTAGAGAACGGGCATACTTCTGTTGGGAGTGTTTTGTCGTTTCATGATAGTGAAAGATAGTTTGAAGATTTTTATTCATGTTTTATTGTAATGTATAAAGCTAAAAGGACTCTAAAGATATTGGAGTAATTTTAGCCCTATAAACAATATACCTAAAAAAAGCAGTGAGGTAATCATAACGAGTGTGGCAGCGGTTTTTGGCTCACAGTCATATAAAGAGGCAAGATTAACATTTGCAATGGCCAGTGGCATTAAGAGCTCAATGAAAACAACACCTTTGATGAGCGGCTCAAGGTCAAGAAAAGAGAGTACTACAAAAGCGATAGCCGGAAGTATGAGAAATTTAAAACCTACTACCCATGAGATAAGGACTCTGTTGACTTCTCGAATTTTGACCCCGTAGAGATAGATACCAAAGAGAATGAGCTGCATGGTGATGGAAGCATAAGCACCCATCATCAACATATTCATAATCGCATCATTAGGTTTGTAGTGAAAAGCACTGAGGGTGATAGCGATGATGGCAGCCCAGAGAATTGGGAGTTTTATGATGTTGAGCAGAGAAGTTTTTATGTTAAAGCTGCCACGTGAATAGTAGTAGACTCCCAAAGTGTAGACGATGAAGATATTGACAAGATTGACAACTGTCGCATAAGGGATGGAAGCCTCTCCAAATATGGCAATGTTGAGTGGAATACCGATGTTGGCAGTATTACCGATAATGCCGGCGACCATAGCGATGGAGTACTCTTTTTTATGGCTGAAGAGTTTATGGGCAAAAGAGACAACAATGATGAGTGTCAGAAAAACGATGAGAAGGTAGACACTTGGAGCGTAGAGTAGTGTTATATCAACAGGACGCACTAAAAGCCCCCAAAATGTTAAAAATACCTGTAGAAAATAGACATTTAAAATGGTAATAGTTTTGTCATCTATCTTCTCATGAAAGATTTTTTTTGCCATGTAGCCGATGAGAATAAAGAGATAGATACTGAGAATAGAGAGTATAATTGAATTCATAAGGGAATTATAGTAAAATTTGTTTATGCAAACAATAGAAAATATAGAAAAAACAATTAAAGAAAATTTGGCAGTGATGCTCTACTTCTCAGCACCGACTTGTAATGTCTGCCATGCACTCAAACCGAAACTTCTTGAAGCAATCGATGCGAACTTTAAAGAGTTTAAGATTGTAAGTGTCGATGTCTCAGTAGAACAGGAGATGGCAGCGCATTTTAATGTCTTTGCCATTCCGACCGTGTTAATATTTTTAGATGGCAGAGAGTTCCTGAGAAAATCACGCCATATGTCAGTAGATGAGGTCATACGTGAGATCCAGCGCCCGTATGAAATTATGACCTCATAAATGCAATGAGTGCGGCAGTGATCGCCACATTGAGTGATTCTACACCGCGGTTCATTGGGATGATGAGCTCTTTGTTACAGAGTGTTGCAACATCAGGGCTAATCCCCTCACTCTCATTTCCTAAAATATAGATGGACTTTTTACTCTCTTTAACATCATAAATGCTTTCTTTTGCATCAAGAGAGAGGGCATAAATATCTGCATCATCTAGCCCACGCAAGGCACTCTCTAGAGTGTCGCAAAAGTAGATAGGAAGTTTAAAAAGTGTTCCTGCACTTGCTTTTACGACCAAAGGAGAGATTTTTGCAGAGTTTTTCTTTGGCAAAATAATGCCATCCACATTTCCCGCTGCACAACTACGTACAATCATGCCAAGATTTTGTGGATTATGAATACCATCAAGGGCGATGAGACGATAGTGTGAGAGTTTTTTTATCTCCCTTGTATGTGCGTAACTTTTAGAGATGATGTCTATGGCAACACCCTGATCCTGCTTGGCATTTTTACTGATTCGTGAGAGAGCATTTTTATCGTGATGTATTATCTCAATGCCACGCTCTTTTGCAAGTTGCAAAATCTTTTTAATAGCGCCGTCCGGTTTGTTCGAATTTGCCATATGCAATTTGTGAATTGCAATCTCTTTATCTTGCAGCATCTCAACAACAACGTTTCTTCCATAGAGAGTGATGACCTTTTCAAAAAAAGCTTTTTTCTCTTTATACTCTTGTGAGTCTTGCATCTGTTTCTCCTACTCTACGATATTGTAAACTATTTCAGTTTTATTCTTTGTTTTTTTAATTTCATGTACATTGAGGTTTGCAATCTCAAGTTTCATAAAATCTTCTATGCTTGTTATCTCGCTTTTTGCCACCTCACGCAGGACAATGCCTCGGTACGCCTTGGCCCAGTGTGAAACGGTTTTACCATTCTTTAAAAATTTGAGTGTTGTGTACTCTTTTGTAACTTTATAAAATTTATCATAGTAGCCTGCTCGCAAATCTAGAATATCATGTTCACCAAGATATAAATCAAGCTGATAGGAAAAACGTTCTTTGTAAAATTTCTCAGGGGCAATCTCGCCGACACTATTTCCCTGTTTGACCT
>JALUWT010000021.1 GCA_027019325.1 Sulfurimonas sp. | reverse complement strand
TGGCGAAAAACCTTGTAACAGTTGGGCGATTCTTCTTAAAGGTTTTAATATATTTTTAATATACATACTAAGTAGTACAGATATTACAAAAAGTACAACAAGCATAATCATAAGCAGTTTTGTATATTTATATACAAGTTGTTCATAATTATGGTTTGAGTAATTTAATGCAATAGTCCCTATTTTCTTTTTTGAGTTGGGCTGAATAATATTATATGTGATTACAAAAAGGCTTTTATATTTATTTTTAGACTTTACTTCATAAATAAGTTTATTATTTTTAAGAATTTTAACAGATAAAATATCTTTATTTTTTATCAGCTCTTTCAAAATAGATTCCATTTTATCTTGCATACCGAGATAAATATCTATCGCAACTAAAGGCTCTATGGTTTTTGCTATTAATTTTGCTTTTTGAAGTTCGACATTATAAAAAGCTTTTTTATTAATTGTTTCAAATGAAAGAAAAATTCCTATAATAATCATAATAGAAGTAAGAATAATAGAACTCATAATCTTAAATGATAATGATTGAAATTTTCCCTTTTTCATTCAACAGTCCTCTGTTTTTTAAAACTATTTTACCATAATTATGAAATCAGACACTATTTTTATCTATAAATCTAATCATTGAAAGTAGATAATCAACAAAATCAATATTTTTTGAATGTAGGTACTCTTTGTTAAGATAGAGTATTGTTGAGTTTTCTATAATAAGAGAAAAGAATAAACCATATTTTAAATTATTTATATCGTAAGAAAAGCTAATTATTCCCTTTTGAAGAGCGATATTTGCAGCTTTTTTAATATTTTGTGTTGATGATTTTAAAACATAAAGTGCAGATGCTTTCGTATTTAAACAGAGGTGGGAAAATTCAACTAAATCAACTTCATAAGGGTATTTATCAATATGGTCTTTAAAAATAGTCTCTATATACTTTTTTACATGTAATGCAGTCTCATAATCACATGGACTATAAACAATGGTATATATTATCTTATTATCTATAAGTTTATTTTTTATTTTCTTATCCATAACCATTATTTTTGGAAAAATTGTGGCATCTGCCTTAAGCAATAAATCATTATAGTTATATCCAAAAAGCGCTTGAACAAATAAAATAATAAATAATAGTATGCGCATCATCTAAAACTCTTTTTAAACGCAATTAAAAAAGTTCTACGCTCTTGTGCATAGTCTTGTACATAGGTACCTTGAGGAGACGGATACCTGACATCGGCGTCAAAAATATTTTTGACACTCACATTCACACTATAGTTATAGTGAGTGTTCTTGTAATTGAGAGCCGTGTCAAGTGTTGTATAGGCCTTTAGCTTTGGACGTAAGTCTGTTGGCATTCTCTCTTTTGAACCAACATATTTCAATGTTGTACCCAAAGAAACAGCACTACTAAGGTTGTAAATATAATATCCTTTTGCCAAATGATGCGCAACATTTGGCAAACTATTACTCGTACTAACGCCATCAACAGTATACCTTCCATCTATATATGCATAATTTGCATAGAGTTCATCATCGGGAAAGATATGCCCTTTATATTCAAGTTCAATACCGTAAATATCTGTTTTTCCCACATTTCTATATACAGGATCAGCAGCCGAATTGTATATTTGATTTTTGTTTACAAGATAAAACAGATTACTTTGTAAATAAGAATCACTCGTGAAATTTCGTATATATGCAAGTTCATACGAAGTTACCTTTTCCGGTTCTAAATTTGTACTGCCTACTCTTGCATGATTGTTTTTTGTAAACATCTCTTGCCATGAAGGATTTCTGTGTGAACAACTATATATAGCTTTAAATATATTTTTAAAATCTTTACGATAGACAAAAGAAACTCTCGGTTCTAATCCTGCATTTTTATAGGATGTTTGCTCGTAATTTACTCCATATAAAACACTCAGTTTCTCATTAACATCATAGGTATCTTGTAACGAAAAAGTATAAACAGTACGTCGAGCGTCTTTATCAAAAAATGGCAGTGTATTTGTATAATCAACTAAAGCAGCATTACCAGTTGCTAAATTTGAGAGTTTCGATTTTATAGCAATGGTTTTTTCCTGCGTCACTCTATATCCCAAGGTAATATGATGATTTATAAATCCATCATATTTTAAATAACTAGACTGATAAAGTACTCTTTGTTTGGCATAATGTTCACCATATCCACCATTAGGAAAGACTACTCCGCTAAGATTAACATCATCAGGTGCCAGCTTTGCTTTTGAATCAAAAGCATCATATTTTACCCCTACTTTTATATCTACATGAAAATCATCTATTTTTTTAGCATATCCCAATTCCGCATAATAGCTCGGCAGTTTGATTCTGTCACTTTTTTGCGGTAAGGCAAGATTAATACCGTAAGCACTTCCCTGTTTATGCTGTAATATACGGGCTTTTAATGAAAACTCTTTATACTGCATGTTTAGTCCAAGTGAATACTCATCAAGCCATAGCGGAGCATCACCTGATTGAGACAAACCTACATTAGCTGAGCCTAAAGAGCCTTGAGAGACTCCATCAGGACCAGATGATATATTTTTATTATCTTTTTGATAGTAAAAGTCTATATGCGTTTTAAGTGTTTGTGTTTTAAAGTTTTTGACAAAACCACCCATTCTGTAATCATATGAGCCATACTTAAAAACAAGTTTGTCATTTGATAAAAAATCATCAACATCTTCTGCATATGTCACAACATTTATAGATCCGGCATAAGCATTAATACCATCCACTTTACTGCCAGGACCTCTAATAACTTCTATGCGTTTAATCATCTCAATTGGCATAGATAAATATTCGGAGTAAGCATCAAAAAAAAGATTATTAACGACAACTCCGTCTATTAAAAGTTTAGACTGTCCGTAAGCAAAAGGATTTGAGCCTCTAAAAATAGGTGTTTGGTTATTAAAATTATCTGTTGCCATATCAACACCTGGTACAAGGGTCAGTGCTTCTTTTAGATTAGAAACTCCGAGTTTTTCAAGCTCTTTGCCATGAAATACCGAGATAATATAAGGTTGATAATGTTCATTCTGTTTTGTCTGTGTAGCTATTGTATCGAACTCTTTCATATTACTCAAGAGAGAAGCACGTAAATCATCTGCTTGAAGGTGCAGAGTTGTTAGACATGCTAATAAAAAAAAGTTTATTTTATATTTCATATTTTTTTTGTTCTCGCAGTTTTATAAATTCCGGATTTGCTGTACTCAGTTCTTCTGTATATAATATACATGGATAGCGTAAACCAAGATTTTCATCTTCATGTATAGATCCTACTGGATGATACGGCATTTTATAAATTTTCAATAATCGTAAAAAACTCTCTTCAAGATACCCATATGTATATTCTATACCCTTTTGCATCATTTTTACATACATAAATTCTTTCACTGCCTGTATAATGATTTTAGTATTTTTTATACTTCTGTATTTTTTATCTACAAATATCCTTGACATCTCACCCAGTTTATCCCTCTCAAACTTGCTATTATCAAATTGCGTACTGTTTTCTGTCGGATAACCTACCGGAGAGTGATATATAAGACGCACTGTTGCACACACCTTTTTCTCTTCATTCAAAGCAGCAAAATGTACTGCATATGAATCATATTTATCATACTCTTTTACTCCTATAATACCTACTTCCTGCAGATACTTCGGATACACCTCTTCTAATACCTGATATCTGAAGGCAAAAACTTTATCTAATAATTCTTTATCGGTAACTTCTAAAAATGTAAAATTAATCATAAATAATTATAACATTTTATTTTTGAAATTCTTCAAGTTTTTCTTTCACAGCTTCTACATGTTCTTTTACACGAACTTTTTCCCATTTGGCACGAACTATTCCTTCAGGGTCTATAATGAATGTTGAGCGGACAATGCCCATATACTCTTTTCCGTAGTTCTTCTTAAGCTGCCAGACACCATACTTTTGCATCATCTCTGTGCTCTCATCACTCAAAAGTGTAATACCGAGATTATGTTTTTCTATAAAGTTTCTATGCTTTTTCGTAGTATCGGCACTTACACCGAGTATCACGGCATCTAAAGATGAAAAATCCGGTGCCGCTTCCGTAAATGCACATGCTTCCGTTGTACATCCGGGAGTATTGTCTCTTGGATAAAAATAGAGCACTATCCACTTCCCTTTTAAATCTCGCAGACACATCTCAACATCATCTTGATTTGGCAGACAAAAATCAGCTGCCTTTTCTCCTACTTCAATCATTTCTCATCCTTATTTGGTTTATTTTAAGGGCACCTCTAAAAACCCTAGCAACTCTCAGAGGGAAGAAAAAAAGATGAGATTGTGTAAAATCTTTTTCTTAGCGTAGCCATAGCTACGGTGAGTAAAAGTTTTATGCAAGATCGCTTTTTTTATCCCTCCCTTCGGGCTTTGCAGAGGAGTCCACACTCAGCGTTATCCTTTCTTGCCTTAGCTATGGCTAGGGCTTCAAAAGGCTGCCTTGATTGCGAACTCCTCTGAAAAGCTGAGAGTTACTAGGGTTTTTAGAGGTGCCCTTAATATACGAATAATAGCAGATATACCCAAATACCACTAAATGATGTCAGCACTATGCCGACAAAAGTCTTCACGGCTAAAATCTTATGCCCCTGTGAAGCACGTCCTGGAAGTGTTTTTTGTCTGTACTGCATATTTGCATAGACGATAACCATCACCCAGTAAAACAGAGTCACGGTTGCTATTAAGATATGCAGAACTAAAACCACAGAGGCATAGGTATGCGACACGCCGCTGTCAGAGATGAAAGCATCAAATCCGCCGCCAATGCGTACACCCATCTCAAAATATCCAATGATAATAACAGAGAAAATAAAAATAATGTTTTGCACGACTGCATGCGATTTGTAATTACCTCCGCGAGCCAAAAGAATTGCTCCATAAACTAAAAGAGGTAAAAGAGCCACGATTAAAGTTACTATATCCATAAAAAATGGTGCTCTCGTCCCGATAAAACCCGGCGCAAACATATAATTCATCGCTTATCCTTTTCTTTTTTGATAGCGGTAGTATAACAAGCCAATAAAAACAACGGCTATAAAAACAACAGCCGTAATCTCTTTTAAGTACTCTTTTATAAGTCCCTGATTTTCACCTATAAAATAGCCCAGAAGAACAAGAATCAAAGCCCAGATACCGGCACCTAAAAATGTAAAAATTGTAAATTCTGCAAGATTCATCTTAGCTAAACCTGCAGGAATGGAAATTAATTGACGAATACCTGGAATCAATCGGCCTGTAAAAGTAGAAATATGCCCATGCTTTTTAAAGTAGAGTTCCATTTTCAAAAGTGTCTCTTCTTTAATAAAAAAATACTTTCCATATTTCAGTAAAAATTTTCGTCCCAAAGTACGTGCAAGATAATAATTGACATATGCCCCTACCAAAGAACCGGCCAAAGCAGCAGTCATAATCAACACAATTGACATCTCACCTTTGGCTGCCAAATAACCCGCCGGAACTAAAACAAGTTCTGAAGGAAAAGGGATAAAACTCGATTCAATAGCCATCATAATGAAAATCCCCAGATACCCCCAGCCAAATATCAAATCTACTAAAGCCTGTGCTAATTCATGAATCATTTGCATCTCCACCTAAAAGTTTTATATCAGTCATCGACAGTAATTTTAATAGTTTTTCTTGCATCTCTGGTAGATAGACTCTTAAAATATTTTCTATAAATTCCAAATCTACACCTTCATAATCATGAACAATGTAATTTCGAGTGTAATATGCACCATCTTTATCGTCTTGTAAATTGTACTGTTGTACAAGTTTATCGTCAAGTTTTTTGAGGGTTTCTCCAATTTGAGACAAGCCCATTAAAACTGCCATCTGCCCTTCAAAATCTTCTAAAGTTTTTACGATTCCATGATGCCTTTTAATAATTTCCTCAATATTATCAATCATTTCCAAAATAAACTCTATTTTAGCCTGCATAGATTTTTTAGACATAAATCACTTCATTTAAAATATATTTTTTTGCTGTCTTAGAGAGATTGTTTTTTGGAGCTAAATCAATCTTTTTATTTATTTTCTTAGCTATATAAGATTTTATCTCATCTAATTTTTTAAATCCCATAAAACCATTATATTTGGTATAAAATTCATCTTCTAAATGATACAACAAGTCCAAATCACTTGCCATCGTAAATTCATCTCTAGCATAAGAACCAAAAATACCATCAATAACGAAACCATCTTTTTTCAGTGTCTCTTTTATATTTTTTACCTGTTGCAATATTTGTTCATTCATTTTAGAGCCTTTATAACAAGTATTATAACAAAACTTCTTCTCATCATATTTTTGCCTCTACATCTTTTATCATCTGCTGTGCTACATCTTTTTGTGCATACTCTAAAAGTTTTTCGCTTTTTTCTCCCAGCTGTGGCTCTTTGATGATGCGTAAAAGTTTTGTTTTGAGTCCCTCTCCTTCTCGCTCGCACCAACCCATATTTTTATCTACTATAAATTTTGCATTGTAGTACTGATGGTCGCCTGCGGCATACGGGTAAGGGACAAAAAGTGCCGGACAGCCGTTTGTGGTCAGTTCCCAGAGTGTTGATGCACCGCTGCGTGAGACTGCCATATCTGCTCTGTTTATCAACTCTGGCAGCTCTTTTGTAAACGCATAGAGTTCTGCCTCTACACCAAGTTTTTCATACTCTGTTTTGACTCTCTCATAATCAGCTTCACCTGCTTGATGAATGATGGCAATGCCTCTTTTTTTCAGCTTCCACGCAACGCTCAGTGCCAAATCATTGATGGCCTTTGCACCATGACTTCCACCGAGAAAAATGATGGTTTTTAACTCCTCACGCAAGTGAGCCGTTTTGTAAAATATCTCTTTGACAGGATAGCCTTGAATAGGGGAATGCTCATCATAGGCAGAAACAAAACTTTTTGCATAGCGTTTCAGCAGTCCGTTGAGTCTCCCTTCCACAGCATTTTGTTCATGAATAAAAAGCGGAATAAAGAGAGAGAGTGAGGCAAAAGAAGCCGGTGCAGCAGAGAAACCCCCGACACTGTAAGTTGCCTGAATTTTATGCTTTTTAAGTATCTTGCGTGAGCGTAGAAATGCTTTGAATATTTTCAAGAGTGCTTTGAATTTTCCCAAACCTTTTTGGTTGACCACACCTGTTGTATCTAAAAAATAAGTATATGAAAAAGGAGAATTATGTTCAAAATACTTTCTGTCCTGTCCATTTTTTGAGCCTATAAATATCACTTCATGTCCGTCACTCACAGCAGCTTCTACAATAGCCTCGGCTATCATCAAATGTCCGCCTGTTCCACCGCCTGTTACACATAACTTCATATTTAATCCATTTTCGCTTTTTTAGAGGCCATCAGTACCATACCGACACCAAAACTGGCTCCAAGCATTGCAGAACCGCCATAAGAGAGAAAAGGTACAGAGATACCTTTAATCGGCGTAATCCCACTAATACCGTAAGCATTAACCAAAAAAGAAAATGCCAGAGTCAGCCCTATTCCTATACTAAAGAGGTAGAGACTTGTATCTTCTACCCGGTTTGCTACTTTAAAGATTCGCTGCAGCATCCACATAAAAACCACAACGACGAAAAAAAGCCCGACAAATCCAAACTCTTCTGAAAGTCCTGCTAAAACAAAGTCGGTATGCACTTCAGATAAAAAACCGAGTTTAAATGTTCCATCGGCAAGTCCTGTCCCAAAAAGACCTCCGTTATGAATGGCATTAAGAGAATTACCTATCTGGTAAGGCTCCACCTCAACGGGAACACGCAGTTTATCTGCAAGTGCTGCAGGAAAGAGCTCAAGTACCGAGTTTTGGGCTATAGACCACCATGATTTTATACGAAGAATTCTATGTTCCGCTGTCAATATAAAGATGAGAATAGCTGTAAAGATCCCACCCAAAATAGTAAGGAAAAATCGAAAACTGCTTCCTGCAAAGATGAGCATAAAAAGAAGTGTTATACCAAGAACCACGACCTGTCCCAAATCTTTTTGCAAAAAAGCGATAATAAACATCGAAGCTACAAAAACAACGGCATACGGCAAAAATCTTTTAAACTCACTGGAGAGTCCCATGTTTGCATGGTGTCCTAACTTGCGTGAGAAACTCCACGCCAAAAAGTAGACAAAACCCACTTTAAAAAACTCAACAGGAGCTAAAGAAAACCCGGCTATTTTAATCCACCGTTTTGCACCGCCTACTGCGCTTACGACACTTTCAGGCAAAAAAGGCATCGCTACCATCAAAATCAAAGAGCCGAAAAAGAGTGTAAATCCTATGGGTTTGAGCCACTTGTCCGGATCTAGCTGTGAAAGCCAAAAAATGATACCAATGCCTAAAAAACCAAAAATAGCCTGTCTAATGACAAAGTGAAACTCACTCACGCCAAAGAGTATTGTCGTGTAAGGTGTCAGGGTATAAGAGAGTATAATGCTTGTACCTATTAAGATACAAACCAAGGTAAAGAGTTTTCTATCTGCCGTCATAACTTACTTAATCTTATTTATTTTCAAGACAAATTCAACTTCAGGTTTGGAGATATGCAGCTCTTTTGAGATGGAATCTTCAGAGATGCCCTGCTTGTAAAGTGAAATGATTTTTTCATCATCATTTCCATGAACAGAGGAGGGAATAGATATCTGTTTCACACCGCTTTCTAGTTGTGTCATACGCGATTCTATCTCAACTTCTATACTACTAATGTTGTTTTGGATCTGCTTAAGTGCAAGCGAAAGTGGCTGCACCATATCATAAACAGAGCGCTCTATCTCTTGATAAATCTCATCATCATTCATATGCGTCGGCGCTTTTGCAATGGAAGATTCTGTCTCTTTGAGCTGTTTTTTCAAGTAAAAAAGTTCTCTGTTTAAATCTTCCACAACTGAGGCAACAGAACGGATGTTTCGAGAGTAGTCTGAATCTTTTGAGTAGACATAATAAAGCAAATATAAAATGACTCCCGCCATCGCAACGATGACATATTCAATATTAAAAGTAAAATTTTCTATGTTCACTGTCTCTTCTCTCTTGCTTGTCTTATAAGTATTCGCTCACGTGCAGTCATATATGCCGCCCACTCTTTTTCATCTCTTTCATGTATTTTTGCTATCTCTGCTAACTGCGGAGTAATGGCTTTGAAAAACACACCGATGTCACGCTTTGGATGCACCGGCATAGCAACACGCCCATAATACTCTTTGCCAACTTCTAAAAGAGGCGATTTCAGTTTAAAATGCTCAAAGCCAATAGACTCTATTTCGGTCTCTTGGGTCAATGAAGCCCGTTTTGGCGTCTCATTTTTCAAGAATGCTTCAAGTCCATCTATTTTACGGTGCAACTCTACAACAAGATTTAAAAGTACCGGATCTGTTTCGGCTGTATCGCCTCTTGCTTTTGCAAGTTTGAGCCATTGCGATATCGGATCGTCATCACTCTCACTCAGCTGTTGAAACTCTCTCTCATACGCTTCTTTAGCAAGTGAAGCTTCGGCAAATTGTATGCTTATGGGTGCGAGGACTAAACGTGGTTCACTCATGCCCACATCCTGTCAAGTATGATGAAAATAAAAAAGACGATGCCAAGATAGCCGTTGACTGTAAAAAATGCACGGTCTATCTGCATAAAATCGCGTCGCACCAAATTTTGCTCATACGCAAGGACAAAACCACTTCCTACAGCAGCCACATACGCAAAAAAACCAAGTCCTGCCGCCCAAACAAAGAGAATCCAAAAAAGGACTGCAAGTGCATGAAAAAGCGCAGAGATAAAAAGTGTTGCATCTGCACCGTAGCGTGAGGGGATAGAATAAAGGTCATTATCTTTGTCGAAGTCAATATCCTGCAGGGAGTAGAGCAGATCAAAACCTGCCACCCAAAAAATAACGCCCAAAGAGAGTAAAACAGACCAAAGCGGAATCGAAGCACTCACAGCAACAACACCGGCAATAGGTGCGAGTCCCAGTGCCACACCCAAAACGACATGTGCCAAAGCAGAAAACCGTTTAAAGTAGGAGTAAGAGGCAAGCACAAATAAAATGGGAACACTCAAAGCAAAAGCGAGTGAATTAATCATATATGCCACGGCAATAAAAATCAAAGCATTCACTACAACAAAAATAAGAATACTCGTTTTATCTAAACGTCCGTCCACATTAGGACGATTTGCCGTTCTTGGATTTTTTGCATCAATATCACTGTCTGCATAGCGGTTGATACCCATGGCAAAATTACGCGCAGAAAGAGCAGCAAGCACACCCAAAATCAGCAGGGCAAATCCAAACCAACCATCCGCTGCCACAACCATGGCTATAAAAATAAACGGCAGTGAAAATATGGAGTGTTCAAACATAACCAATTCATTAAAATCTTTTGCTTTTTGTATCAATCTTTGCAAATTTCACCCCATCTTTGTGTTTATGTTATATTTTATCCAAATGTGATTTAAACTTTAATGATATTTTCAACACCAGCGTCTAAAATTTTAATATACTCATAAATACGCTCTATATCTTTCTCACATTCAAGTATGACACCTTTATGTGCCGCCTCTTCTATTATACGCATAATCTCATATATCTCCTCTATATAGAGCGCACCTGCCGCACCTTTTAACTTATGAGCTGTTTCATAGACTCTTTGCGTATTTTTTAACTCCAGAGCCTCTTGAAGTTCTGGAATTATCTCTTTTAAACTCTCCACAAATGTTCGCAAAAGTTTTAAAGAGACCGCTTTACTCAAGCCTATTTTCATTTTGAGACGTTCCAAAATAGTCTCCATGTAAAGAGAGTGCATCTCATTTTCTGTTTTTGAGTACTTACATAAAATGTTTTCCAACTCTTTTATATCAATTGGTTTACTGAGGTACTCATTCATACCACATTTGAGAAATTTCTCTCTGTCGCCCTCTAAAGCATTGGCTGTCAGTGCAACTATCGGTGTATCAAGAGAGAGTTTTTGACGTATATACTGTGTGGCATCGGCACCGTTGAGAACCGGCATGTTGATATCCATAAGCACAAGGTCATACTTTTTTTCCTGCAGTTTAGCAATGGCATCTTTTCCGTTAACAGCAAATGAGAGTCTGATATTTTTATACTTTTGAAATATGGACTCAATCAGCATTCTGTTGACATCATAATCTTCCGCTACTAAGACCTCAAGGTGGAGCTTGTCACAATCTTCCTCTTTTTCGCACACTTCTTGAATCAAACTCTCCTCTTGCAGCTCCTCTTCTTTACATAGATCAAAATGCATCGTAAAGTAAAACCTGCTCCCCTGCCCTACAGTTGATTCTACTTGTAGTTCACTTCCAAAAGCTTTGATTAAATCAGAACTTATGCTGAGTCCCAATCCTGTTCCGCCGAATTTTCTTGTGGTGGAGACATCTGCCTGAGAAAAAGGTTTGAAAATCTCTTTTAATTTTGCTTCGGGGATGCCGATGCCACTGTCTTGTACACTAAAGAGCAGTGTTTGTCTCTCTGCATCGCTCTTTAAAAGTTGTATGCTAAATTTCACCTCTCCGAAGCGTGGTGTAAATTTGATGGCATTGGAAAGTAGATTAATCTTAATCTGTCTCAGCCGCGTAGCATCGCTTAAAAGGCATTTGGAGATATTTTCATCTATCTCTAAAGTGTAGTTGATTGCCTTCTCCTGCGCCATTGATTTCAGAAGTTCATATGTTGTCATAAACTCCTCAAAAGGGTTGAGTGCAATTTTTTCAAAAACAACTTTTTTACTGGTAATTTTTGAAGAATCAAGAATATCATTAACAATATCTAAGAGTATTTTTGTAGAGCTTCCAATGACTTTTACATATTTTTCTTGTGTTGCATCAAGCTTTGTTTTGGCAAGCAGTTCTGAAAAACCAAGAATTCCGTTCATCGGGGTACGAATCTCATGCGACATATTTGCCAAAAACATGGCCTGTGCAGCACCCACTTCCTCAGCCTTTTTTCTACTCTCCACCAACGATGTCACATCCTCACGTATAGCCATATACTCTATGATTTGACTATGTTCATCATGAATGGGAATGATTGAAGATTTAACATAATATATACTCCCGTCTTTTGCACGATTGGAAAATTCTCCTTTCCAGATATTTCCTTTTTTAATGGTCTGCCACATCTGAGCAAAAGTCTCATCAGGAACATTTGGGTCACGGACTATGCTGTGCGCATTTCCTATAAGTTCCTCTTTCGTGTAACCACTTATCTCTTCAAACTGTTCATTCACATAGGTGATGATGCCATTCGTATCTGTTCGGGAGATGATGACAACACTGTCCAATGCTTTTAAAAACTCATCGAGTTTAAACTTAGAAGCTTTGAAGCTTTTCTCCTGCGCTTTGAGTGCTGTTGTAACATACTCAATGAGATTAAAAAGAGCACTGTCAGTTTTGGAGCTGTTATGAATAGTATCATTTTCTGGAGGGTGAGGCGCCAAACAAAGCGTTCCCTTCTCACGCAGGAAAAGCAGAGTCGTTGTGATGTTGAGCAGTTTTGTCTGTTTTTCATTAAAAAAGAATTCGCCATAGGTAAAAAAACCGCTTGACGGCGCTGTGTTTTGGATAACTTTAAATGTTTTTTCAAGCTCTTTGTCTAAAAACATTTTACGGGCAATACAGGAGTATATAAAACAAGCCTGCAGCGATTCAGCCTCTTTGAGTTGCTGTTTTGGATTGTACTGATTTACCAGTGTTCTACTTCCAATCCCAAAACGGACTTCTGAGCCCTCTTCCAAATTTCCTCCATATAAAATGCTGCCGTCTTTAGCAACACTTAACATCGATCGGGCTATCAACATATCTTTGTCTTGTAGTATTAAAGGAAACTCGATTGTCGAAGCCGGCATATTTTCAACAGCAAAACTTCCTAACACCTCTTCATAGACATCTTTAACAGGCCGATGATCTATTTCATATACCCGTGCGCCATCAGATTTTGTAATGATAAAGCTGGGACCAACTGCACGCCAGCCAAGATTATAATCTTGGAATACTTCTAAATCTTCACCCGATAGAGCGACACAGACAGCCCCTCCACTGAAAATCTTATCGCCACAGAGAGTATATGTCTTTTTAAAGCTGAGGCTATCTGCAGCCAGACCTCCTGCTATGACAGCATGCTTACAGTTCATCGCATTTAAGCCCTGCAGATACTCCTGTCCGTTATGTCCCAAACCATCCAAAAAAGTGATGACACATTTTGTATCTTTATTAAAGATTTTTTTTGAAAGGGAGAGTCCAAGTTCATAAGAGTCTTCTGCCGTTTCATGAAAAGATTTTAAAGAGCTTTTTTCAAAAACAGAGATACTCAGTACAGTGCTATTATCAATGACTTTTCCAGAGATGATTTCACCGGCTGTTGAAGCACCTATGAGTATTGCGTGAGGAAGTGTTTGTGTTACTTCTGATGCAATTTTCTGCATACGTTTTAGCTCAGAGCTGAACATCTGAATAAGAATATTGTCTGCATTTCTGTCAATCTTTACGTGATCTAGAAAATCGTAAAAAGCATCTCGTGTATCATAAATGTAATTGTGTTGTTTCATTGCAGTTCTTTTTTTGAAAATAAACTCATAACATTATATAAAAAGTAAATTAATGAAAATTTTAGTAAAATATCTCATAAACAACATAGACACAGGCTTTAAATGAGATTAATACTTTTACTTACAATAACACTTTTTTTTACAGCGTGCAATATTGGTGAATCCAAAGAAGAGATAGCGGCAAAACAGCTCCAAGAAAAGAGAGCTTTTGAAGAAAAAATTGCCAACTCAAAAGAGGTACAGCTAAAAAAGATAGATGCACAAAAAGAGCAGGCACTCGCTAAAATCAATTCACAAACAACATTGGCAAAACTAGAAAAAGAGCAGCTTCTGGAGAAAATAAAACTCGAAGCCGCTGCCGAGAAAGAGAAACTTCTTTTAGTGCAGGCACAAGAGAAAGAAGCTGCTGATGCCAGATTGCGCACGATTGAGCATCAAGATTCTATGGAGATAAAACGCTATCTGCTTGTCATTCTTTTTCTCATACTCGTCATTGCGAGTTATTTTATCTATCTCTATTTTAAAAGAAAACATGATGACCAACTACGTGCCTATCAAGACAACCTTGACAAATATTTTCATCAGCAGGAGAACATGACAAAGATGCGAATCGCTGAAAAAATCATAGACACGGTAGCCAGCGGTAAGCTCGAACGTGAGCAGGAACGTGAACTGATTAAAGCACTCAGCGGAAATATGACGGCTGATCAAGAGCCAAAACTACTCACAGATACCATAGAAGAAGAGACTGAAATACTCTAATGCTTCTCACTCTTTTTCTCTTTTTTCACATCTTCGGTCTCATCTCAGCTTTCAATGCTCTTATGACAGCAAGAACTTCCCAAGGGGCTACTGCTTGGGTGATATCGCTCATTACCGTTCCCTATATTGCCGTTCCGCTCTACTGGTTTTTTGGCAGAAGTAAATTTAACGGTTACACAGCCGCACGCAAAGAGGCAGAAGAGCTTGTTGCCAAAAAACTACAAAATATTGTCACGCAGACAGAAAAATATATGCCAGAAGAATCCTCTTTAGGAATTTTTGAAAAAACTGTTCAGCGATTGGCAAAGAGACCCTATCTTCAAGCCAATGCACTTGAGCTGCTCATCGACGGTGAAAATACATTTCAAAGTATACTTGCGGGTATTGACGAAGCAAAAAAGTACATACTTCTAGAATTTTATATCGTCAGAGATGACAAGCTTGGTCACCAAATACAGCAAGCGCTCATAAATAAAGCCAAACAAGGTCTGAAAATATACTTTTTATATGATGAGATAGGCAGCTACAAGCTCTCACAAAATTATCTCGACACTATGCGCCAAGCGGGTATAGCAGTTTATGATTTTCACACACAAAAAGGGATTAGAAACAGATTTCAAATCAACTTCAGAAACCACCGCAAAATTGTTGTTGTTGATGGAACAGTAGCCTGGATAGGCGGACACAACATTGGTGATGAGTATCTTTCAAAAAGTAAAAGATTTGGGCACTGGAGAGATACACACATCAAAATCACAGGACCTTCTGTCATTGCGGTTCAAAAAACATTCATTGAAGATTGGTTCTGGGCTGCGGAATATCTCATAGAACATTTAGTGTGGGAACCGACTGCTTCAGAAAAAGAGAACAAAAAAGTCTTAATTCTTCCCTCTTCTCCTGCAGACACCATCGAAACCGCTTCGCTTATGTTTCTTCAGGCTATAAACTCTGCAAAAAAGCGTATTTGGATATCGAGTCCCTATTTTGTACCGGACAAAGCCATCACAAAAGCCTTACAGCTTGCAGGTCTCAGAGGTGTTGATGTACGCATTCTCATACCTCAAAAAGTAGACCATATTCTTGTTTATCTGGCAGCTTTTACCTATTTTGAAAGCATTCGTGTTACAGGTGTAAAATTTTTCCGTTACAGAGATGGCTTTTTGCATCAAAAAGTGATGCTCATCGATGATGCTCACGCAACAGTCGGAACTACAAATCTGGACAACCGTTCTTTTCGACTTAATTTTGAAATTACCGCTTTAATCACAGATGAAAGTTTTGCCAAAGAGATAAAAAAAATGTTTGACAATGACTTCAAAAAGGCAGTCATAATAACGACTGCAGAACTTGAGCAAAAATCTTTCTTTTTCAAACTCGCTACCCGTTTAGCACGACTCACATCACCGGTTCTCTGAGCTATGTTTACCCCAAAAAAAACACCCCAAAAATTGAGGCATCAAAAGCAAGCATTGGCATCTCGCTTTTCTCTTTTAGTCTGGAATGTTCATAAAGAGAACCAAAGCAAAGATTTTGCGAAACATTTTTCGACACTGATGCAGAAAAATCCAAGTGACATCCTCTTACTTCAGGAAGTAAAGTACCCAAAAAAAAGTGACTTTCTTTTCAATAAATACTCTTTTGCACTTGGAACCAACATTGAAACAAAACAGAGCCTTTTCGGTGTTCTAACAGCTGCACAATGTTCATTTGACGATATCACCTCCTCGCTTTCAACAAAAAAAGAGCTTGGTTTTATTTCACACAAAAGTTTTCTGATTTCCAAACATAAACTTCAAAATGCACAGACACTCTATCTTGTCAACATTCATGCAATCAATTTCGTTTCGCTGAAGAGTTTTGCCTTTGAACTAGAAAAAATCAAGCAAAATCTCTTGGAGCTTGACGGTCCACTGATAATCGGCGGAGATTTTAACAACTGGAATAAAAAACGGCTCAAACTCTTGGGAAATTTCCAAAAAGAGTTGGGTCTGAACAAACTTAAGATTAAAGAGATGCACCATGTAAAACAGATATTTTCACAAGCGATTGACCACATCTACTACCGCGGCATCAAACCTCTACAGGCAGTAGCCATTGACACAAAGAACATCTCAGACCACAATCCTATTTACGCACTTTTTGAAGTCTCAGAGTAAAACGATATAATTTCTTTATGAAACAAATAGCCATCATAGGACCGACCGCATCAGGAAAGAGTGATTTAGCCATTAAAATTGCCAAAAAGATTGATGCTTACATTCTCTCTATTGACTCCCTCAGCATCTATAAAGAGATAGACATCGTCTCAGCAAAACCCTCACGTGAGGAATTAGCAGAGCTCAAGCATTTTGGCATTAATGAAATCTACCCAAATGAGCATTTCAGTGTTGAGATATTTATAAAACTCTATGAAGATGTGCTGCAAAAATGTAAAGCAGAAAATAAAAATCTCGTTATTGTAGGCGGTACATCTTTTTACCTTAAATCACTACTAGAGGGACTCTCTGTTTTACCCGAGATTACTTCGCTTGTTCAGGAGCGTGTGCAAAAACAGCTTCAAAATCTCTCAGATGTATATAGACATTTAACACAATTAGATGCAGAGTATATGTCAAAAATTGCTCCAAACGACCGATACCGAATAGAAAAAGCACTGCTTATCTACGAAGCTTCCGGCAGTGCTCCGAGCGAGTGGTTTGGAGAAAATCCTCCACAGCCTATCATAAAAGATTTAGCGATTTTTAACATTGATGTAGAACGCTCTGTCTTGCGTGAGCGCATTCAACAACGAACAAAAAAAATGTATGAGAGCAGATTAATAGATGAAGTCTGCACTTTGGAGCAAAAATACACGCGAGCACCCAATGCAATGGGAGCCATCGGCATAGTAGAGGTTTTAGAGTATCTTGACGGCAAAGTTGAAAAAGAGAAGATGCTGGAGCTGATTTCCACCCACACAGCGCAGCTTGCAAAGAGACAGCAGACTTTTAACCGCACGCAGTTTGAAGAAATTACCTCTGCACCCTTAGAAAATTTAGAAGATATTATTTTAAAAAGTCTCTAGCAGATACCTTTATACATCTCAGGACGTCTGTCACGCAGCAGTCCCCAATACTCTCTTTGTTTCGCATTTTCTTCTAAGTCAAATTCTGCATAAATAATCTGCTCTTCATTGCGTGAGGCTTCGGCGATTTTAGCACCGGTGTAGTCTGTTATGAAAGAGGAGCCGTAAAAAGTAAGTTCACAACTCTCCCCAACTTCCCTGCCGTACCTGTTTGCTACAACAACGGGTACGGTATTTGTCGCTGCATGCCCCATCTGTACTCGCTGCCAGTGTTCTTTTGAGTCTAGCTGAATCTCAGGCTCACTCCCAATGGCTGTCGGGTAGAAGATAATCTCTGCACCTTGCAGTGTTAAAGCACGTGCTGTTTCACAAAACCACTGATCCCAGCAGATGCCAACTCCAATCTTTCCAAAAGAAGTTTCATAGGCTACAAATCCCGTATCTCCCGGCTGAAAATAAAACTTCTCCTCATAGCCAGGGCCATCAGGAATATGTGTTTTACGGTAGTTCTGTAAAACTTCACCCTTATCTACAACAACCAAAGAGTTAAAGTAGGCTTCTTCTGCTTTTTCAAAATACGAAACTAACACAACAACCTGCAGCTCACGTGAGAGTGCTGCAAACTCTTGAATCAGTTTATTGTTTTTGAGCGGAGCTGCCCATGCAAAATACTTTTCATCCATATCTTTACAGAAATAAAGCCCCTCAAAAAGCTCCGGTAAAAGTATAATCTGCGCACCATTAGCAGCCGCCTCACGCAGGAGATGTTTGGCTTTTTGTATGTTTGCACTCTTCTGTGCGCCCATATTCATCTGAATTGCTGCTACTTTTACCATTGTGCTTTTTACCTAGCCTCTGCCGGTTACTTCTAAAAGATGGTATCCAAACTGTGTTTGAATCGGCCCATAAACCACGCCGACATCCCCATTAAATACAGCCTCATCAAATTCAGGAACCATCTGTCCCGGCCCAAACTGTCCTAAATCTCCACCCTTGTGTGAAGAGGGACACGTAGAGTATTTTTGCGCTATTTCACCAAAATCAGCACCATTTTCTATCTCTGTTTTTAATTCATTACACTTTGCCTCATCATCTACTAAAATGTGTCTTGCTGTTGCCCATGCCATATTTTTATTCCTTAATTTTGTTTCACAAAATGAAGGAAACCTTCCATTTTATTTATCACGTCAATGGAACTCATTCCATTAACTACGTTAACACTTGGTTTCCTTCAGCAGGAAGCTCATCGCACTAGTGCGATTACATCTCTACTTTTGTTTGATGAAATTTTACACTAAGTTTCATTACTTTAAAATTTATTAATGTAGTTAAGTAAATCTAATTACTATTATAATCTCATCATTAATTCTGTACTATACTAAAAATTAACATGGAGAAAATATGAAAAAAATTCTTTTAGCCCTTATCGTTGCCTTTGCTTTCATTGGCTGTAGTTCAAAAAGTGATGAAAATGCAAATAAAAATGTAGAAGCGAAACTTGTTGTCGGAAAAAGTCTCTCAGACCTCAAACTCAATGACCAAAATGAGAAGCCACAAACAGTTGAAGCAGACACGAAAGTAATCTTTTTCTCATTTTCAAAGCCTACAGGCCATGCCTGCAACGACTTTTTAGAGAAAAAACCTGCAAACTATTTAGCTGAGCATAAAGCACTCTATGTTGCAGATGTTTCTGCTGCGCCGTCACTCATTAAAAAAATGTTTATTCTTCCTGATTTAAAAGATCTTAAATTTCCAATCCTTCTTATCAATGACGATGCACTCTCAGCAGCATATTCAAAAGGGATGAACAAAGAAAAAATCGTTGTTGTCTTACTAGATAATGGCACTATTACAAAGATAGAAAACCTCAAGGACACAAAAGCTTTAGAGAACTTTTTCTCTCAAGAGTAATCTTACAAATAAGCCACAGAAGCTATAACGCTTTGAAGCATAATGCCTAACTCCAAATCCTTTGGGGCAAACTTTCCGGTTTGCACAAGAACGGCAGTTAAACCTGCTTCTTGTGCACCTTGTATATCACCTTCTATATCGTCCCCTATCATTACACATTCACTCGGCTTCATTTCCATATCTGCACAAGCCAGATGATAAAAAGCTTTACTCGGTTTACCTATAAGTAGTGATTCTTTGCCACTTGCATACTCCAAAGCACTGACAAAACAGCCGGCATCCATACTCAGCTCCTTATCATCATCTTTAAAATATCTATTTTTCGCAATTGCCAACAGTTCTGCTCCATGCAGCAGTTCACGAAAGGCAAGATTGAGATTGGCATAGGAAAAATTATCCTGTGCATCACCGACAACGACATACTTTTTAGGATACACCTGCAACTCATCAAAAAAAACTTTGGCATCATCGGTAAGTAAAAACTCTGCAGAACTTTTTTCTTTTTGGAGGTACATTTTCGTCACATCGAGTGCCGTTATGACCTCTTTCGCATCAATCTCAAAACCCATCTCCTGCAATTTTGAAACAACTTGACTTGAGGTCTTTTGTGTCGTATTTGTCAAAAAACGGATAGGGTAACGCTCTTTTATCTTTTTAACGGCTTCAACAGCACCTTCTATGGGACTATCTCCAACATAGAGCACCCCGCCTATGTCACACAACACCGCTTTTATAGAATCATCAAACATCACACTATACCTCCTTTTTAAAAGATTGAGAGTCCTGTTTTTGTGGTAAAAAGCTCCAATGCTTTTGTGCCAATGAGTGAATTTCCCTGCTCATTAAGTGCCGGAGACCAGACACAAATACCCATTTTTTGAGGAATGACGGCAATGATACCCCCACCGACACCACTTTTACCCGGCAAGCCGACTTTAAACGCAAAATCTCCCGAAGCATCATAATGGCCACAGGTAAGCATCACCGCATTGATGCGTTTTGCCTGAGATTTTGTCACATAGGCTTTGTTCGTAATCGGATCTACTCCGTGATTTGCCAAAAAAAGTACACTGCGTGAGAGCATCTTTGTATTCATCTCTAATGCACAGTGGTTAAAATAGGTCTGCACCAGAGTAATGGCATTGTTGTCAATATTGTCAAAACTTTTCATAAGATTAGTTAGAGCAAGGTTTCTGTAGGCATGTTCCATCTCAGAAATGGCCACCACTACATCCATCGTGATTGTAGTATCATCAGCGATACTTTGTATAAAATCTAATATAGCATCGAAGGCTTTGCTGTCACTCTTGTAATGCGATATCAAAGTGTCTGTAATGACAATGGCACCGGCATTGATGAAAGGATTACGAGGAATTCCGTTTTCATACTCCAACTGAACAAGAGAGTTAAAAGGGTTTCCTGAGGGCTCACGTCCTACACGTTTGTAGAGCTCTGCACCAAGATATTTCAGCGCAAGTGTAAAGGTAAAAACTTTGGAAATACTCTGAATAGAGAAAAACTTCTCAGCTGCACCGACGCTGTAAACACTCCCGTCAAAGAGTGTAATACTCATACCAAACTGATGGGCATCGACCTCGCCTAATGCAGGAATATAATCAGCAACCTTCCCTTTGTCAAAAAGAGGCTGTATCTCTATCTCAATATCATTGAGTATTTGTTGGTAGTCCATATTTTTCTCCAGAGAATATAAGATATCTCTATAGACTATTTTAACATAATTTTTGTTTTATTCACGTAGGGTTATAGCGTGTATATTCTTCAATTGAATTGAATTGCTTATTTGAGTTATTTAGATTTTTTTAAAGGTTTGTATAAAAGTTTTTTGGTGTAGACTTTTGTCATTATTTTAAGGACTTTAACGTGAAAGAAAATATACAAACTTTAGAAGATTTGGCAAAATTAGCTGATTATTCGCTTATAAACACTCTCACGGCTGACCCAGATACCAAAGAGGATGGACTAGACCATAATCCGCGAGAGGTTTTTAGCGGGCATTATGTTCCAGTAAATCCTACACCTATTGAAAATCCTATTTATATTACGCACAGTTATGAATTTTTTAAAGAGTTAGGATTGGCAGATATGCTGGCAACATCTGATGAGTTTATGAAAATGTTTTCAGCAG
>JALUWT010000020.1 GCA_027019325.1 Sulfurimonas sp. | reverse complement strand
ACATGTATATTGCCGATGGTGTCGGTGTTACAAATGATTTGAAAAAATATCTTGAAGAAGAGATGTTCTTGAATGTTTATGTCCGACGTGCAGAGATTGACGCTGAAGTATGCGAACTTACAAAAAAGGAGCTTGGTTTATGAGATACAGCTACATAAAACCGCGTAAGAAAACTCCTTTTTCAACAGATATACAGCTGATAACTACATTTTTTTCTATCACGATTATAATGCTGCTTGCAACCTATGCCTTTTTACTCTTTAAAGACTACTCTTTTATAAAAGAACGTAAAAATTTGATTACGAGCAGTTTGGCTTTAGAGAAAAACGTTAACGACATGGACAATAAAATCGCGTATATTAAAAAGCAAAAAGCGCTTGCAGACAAAGTGTATACGCAAAATATGGTACTCAAAGACTCCATCGCAAATCTTTTTGATCTAGTGCCTGAACGCATAACACTCTCACGCGCAGAACTGTTGAAAAATGGATTGATTTTATACGGTGTCACACCAAATAAGGATATTTACAACTTTATGCTTCAAGCACCGTTGCGCTCTATATTTCAAAAAACATATACGAGCTTTTACCCATCTCAAAACGGATGGCTGCAGTTTGTCTCGACAAACTACATAAGTGAAGATGAAGGCGAGGAGCTTAACAGTGAAAATTAATATCTCTCGTCATCAAATTTATATCTTACTTGTCTCGATATTTCTCTTTTTATTTGTGCTTGTTTTCTCTTTTGGGCTGTTGATTCCAGAAGGAAAAGAGTACAGAGTAAAAAGAGTTGAATTACAAAAAGCGCTGCAAGAGTACAGAAAATACAAAGCATTTCATGACGAAACACTTGAAACCTTCAAAGATCTGCAGGGTAAAAATCGTAATATCATCACGGCATTTGACAGAACATTTTTTTCTGCACGTTTTGAAAAGCAGCATAAAGCACAATTTTCATCTTTGAAGATTGCAAAGGTAGAGCGGAGTAAAGATGTTGATGGCTTTAGTGTGTATGAAGTAAACACAACTTCACATATAAGCTCACCGACAAACTTTTATGATTTTTTAAATGCGGTCAATAAAGGGGATTGGATTATCGGTGTGAACTTTCCTATTAAGTTCAGACGTGACTCAGAAATGATAAAATCATCTTTTACAATGAAAGTCTATGCTAACAACAAAGACAAAAACTCTACAGCTTCTGAGTCCTCTGCCAAATAGCCTCTGAGTTTTGGCTCTACTTTTAAAAGACGCATCTTCTCTTTGAACTCTTTTGTGAGTTTTTCACCTTTTATAAAGGGCGCGATGCAGATATAATCCTGCACTTGCGTAACAACATATTTTCTGCCAAGAATGACGGTTTTTTGCTCACGCAAGAGTTTTCGTTCCTCTTTTGTTATCATATGCCCGATAGATTTAAGATATTTGTCAATGTGGTAAATATCACTGCGCGCATTATTTTTTTTGAAACATGTGAGGGCATTTTTTTGTAATATTTTTTCTTCTTGGATAAGCATCTCACTGTCCGTTTCCAAATACTCAAAACTTTTTATGATTCCGTTTTTATACTCTTGTAACAGGGGCTCGGCATATTTTTTTCGAAAGCTGTTACGAGCATACTTTTCATCACTGTTGCTTGCATCGAGGAAGTATTTGATATTGTGTGTTTGGAGATACTCTAAAAGTTCCTCTTTGTCATGCTGCAGCAGGGGACGAATGAGTCTGTAGCCCTCACGCAGCTCTATCTCACGCATACCGCAAAGCTCAACTGTGCCTGCACCTTTACAAAACTGCATCAGCATCCATTCTAATCTGTCCCCTAAATGATGGGCAGTGAGTAGATTGTCATACTTGCGTGAGCTGATGAGCTCTTCAAAAAAATCGTAACGAATTACACGTGCCTGAGCTTCAAAATTGGACGTAATTTTTGGCGCACTTTTTACAAAGCATTCAAATCCATACTCTTTTGCCAATTTTTGTGCATACGCAACTTCCTCAGCACTCTGCTCACGCAGGGCATAATCCACGATGGCAATATCAAAAGCTATGTTGTTCTCACGCAGTAAAAAGAGCAGGGCAGTCGAGTCTACTCCAGCCGAGAAGGCGAGGAGATTTTTTGAAGATGTAAGGAGTTCTTTACTCTTTTGGCTCAGCATTGTCTACCGTTGCGGTAAGGATATTGCCGACAAGTTCAGTGATTTTAGCTTTGTAGGCTTTACCAAAAAGCATCTCAATCTCATCATCGGTTCTGTCATTTACATAGATTTCACCGTCAATCTCCGGTGCCCAGAGAAGCTCACGTGCTGAGAGTAAAGAGTCATGTTCGTCACTCTCGGCCTCGATGACAATCTCTACCGTTTTGCCTACTTCTGCTTCAAGAGATTTTCGTGTACACTCTGCGGCAATGTCTCCTAAAATCTGAGCACGAGCAGCTTTTATCTCCTCATCAATCTTATCTTCCATGGCATGAGCGGAAGTTGTCTCTTCATCAGAGTAAGCAAATACATTGATTCTATCAAATCCAAAAGATGCTGCAAAATCACACATCTCTTTAAACATCGCTTCACTCTCTTTTGGATGCCCCACGATGAAACTCGTTCGTACAAAAGAGTTCGGAAGTGAGCGCATGTAGTTTAAGAGTTCTAGTGTCTTATCTTTGCCAAAACCACGTTTCATGATGCGCAGCATCTCATCGTTGATATGCTGAATAGGCATGTCGAAATAGTTGTGAAAGATCTTACTTTTTGCAATATTTTGTAGTAGTTTCATACTTGTCGTCGAAGGGTAAAGATATAAAATTCGTGCACTTTTTACACCTTCGATGAGTTCAATTCTTTGAATAAGCAGTGAAAGACCATCTTTTACATTTTGGTCACGCAGGTAAGAGCTTGAGTCTTGAGAGACAAACGAGAAATCCCAATACCCCTGTTTGATAAGGCCTTCAACCTCTCTTGCTATGGAATCCAAGTCACGTGAGTTGAGCTTTCCTTTAAAAGAGGGAATCGCACAGAAACTACAAGTCTGGTTACATCCCTCAGAGAGTTTGATGTAGGCGTGGTAAGTAGAACCTGTCACAACACGCTCAGCACCGTCAATAAGGTAGACTTCATCAGAAAAGCGGCTCTTCTTCTCAACTAAAAGCTCATCAATCTTGTCGTAATCACCCACACCGGTAAAGATGTCCACTTCAGGAATCTGCTCCATCAAATCTTCTTGATAACGCTCACTTAAACAGCCTGCCATTACCAGAAGTGAGTCCTCTTTTCTCGCTTCATGCAGGGAGAGAACAGTATTTACAGACTCTTCTTTTGCAGCGTCGATGAATCCACAGGTATTGACGATGATGACATCGGCATCTTCATTATTGTCCGTGAGTTCAAAATTTTTGAGTCGTCCCATCATCACTTCGGTATCTACGAGGTTTTTTGTACATCCTAGAGAGACTATGTGTAGTTTATTTGCCATTATGCTTCTTTATAAATATTTTTATAATTATACTATAATTAGCCTATGAAAATATATGATGTTTTAATTCTTGGAGCAGGGGCAAGCGGTTTGATGTGCGCGGGCAATTTGGCAAAAAAAATGCAGGTCGGAATTATTGATGTGAATGAAAAGCCTGCAAAAAAGCTCAAAATTTCCGGTGGTGGAAAATGTAACATTACAAACAATAGTGTGGAGTTGCATAATTTTGACGGTGACGCAGAGCTTTTGACCTCGATATTTAAAAAGTTTAATAAAGAAAAACTGCTTGATTTTTTAGAAAGAAATAGAATTGAGTTGGAGCTACGAAAAGGGTGTTATTTCTTTTGCAAGAACAGCTCTGATGATATTATAAATTTGTTGCTGAGAAATGCTAAAAATGCAGAGATGATTTTGGACGAGAAGATTATAGAAGTGACAAAAGAGGGTGAACTATTTGAACTTCGAACAGATAAAAGTGTGCGAAAAACAAAAAAGGTGGTCGTGGCAACAGGCGGTGAGAGTTTTAAAACTTTAGGGGCAAGTGATATCGGCTTACAAATTGCTCAGAGCTTTGGAATTAAGGTGAAAAAATTCACTCCTGCACTTGTTGGCCTCACCTTGCAAAAAGAGCAGTTCTGGATGAAAGAACTCAGCGGGCTCTCTTGCTTCGTCGAAATAAAAGTAGCAGACAG
>JALUWT010000019.1 GCA_027019325.1 Sulfurimonas sp. | reverse complement strand
TGGCGTGAGGTCAATGGAGTCTGTTGGAATGAATGTTTCACACTTGTCTGCAATATCACTCACTGCATTGGCGACTTTCTCTTGGGTAAAGGCAACATCTTCCACTTTTGCAAGTTTTGCTATGAAAGGAAGCATCATCGCCTTGTCTTTGTCACTTAGTTCATCGATTTTCACATATGCTTTTTCGATTTTTTGGTTTGCCATATCCACTAAAACTTTTGCACGGCGAATAGAGACAATAGCATCCATAATGATTTCAAATTTTGCCTCTTCTTTACGTCTTTTTACTTTGTGCGGGAATTTTTTAATCATGATAGATTCGCCATCTTCCAAAGAAGTTCCGCTGAGTTGATGGTAGAGATGCTCTGTGATAAACGGCATAAAAGGGTGCAGCAGTTTCATAGCCTCTTTAAAGATAGCACCAAGCTCTACGATAGCGCCTTTGTCTGCTTTAGAGAGCTCAATTCCCCAGTCACAAAACTCATTCCATAAAAATCTGTACATAGTAAGGGCAGCATCATTGAACTTATACTCATCAAGATAGTCACGTACCTCTTGCGTCGCGAAATTCAGACGGCTCATCATATAACGCCCTAAGTCTGACTCTATGCAAAATCCGCTCAAATCAGGGAAAGTGTCCACATTCATCTGTAGATATTTACTTGCATTGTAGAGTTTGTTCGTAAAGTTACGGTTTTGCTCCAACTTCTCTGTACTCATTCTGATGTCACGACCCTGTGCTGCTGAAATAGCAAGTGTAAAGCGTAAAATATCGGCTGAGTATTTGTTTATCATATCAAGTGGGTCGATGACATTTCCGCGTGATTTACTCATTTTGTTTCCATGCTCATCACGTACGAGAGCATGGAGGTAGATATGGTTAAAAGGAAGCTCACCTACAAAATGCTCGCCCATCATCATCATTCTTGCAACCCAGAAGAAAAGGATGTCAAAACCGGTAATAAGCAGCGTATTTGGATAGAACTCTTTCATGTCATTGGACTCGAAGAGTTTGTCCATTGCCGTGTCACCATTTCCCCAACCTAGAGTTGAAAACGGCCAAAGTGCAGAGCTAAACCAAGTGTCTAATACATCAGGGTCTTGCGTGAAGTTCTTACTTGCACATTTTGGACAAGAGTCTGGATGTTCTTCTTGAGAAGCCCACTCATGACCGCAATCATCGCAGTAAAATACAGGAATCTGATGTCCCCACCACAGTTGACGGGAAATACACCAGTCACGCAGTTCACCCATCCAAGAGTTGTAAGAGTTGATCCAGTGCGGTGGAAAGAATTTTGCCTCACCTGCATTTGTTTTTTCGATGGATTTATCTGCTACTTCTTTACGAACAAACCACTGTTTTGAGATGTATGGTTCAACAACATTTTTACAGCGATAACAGTGACCGACTTGGTGTTTGTGGTCTTCGATTTTTACGATGAAACCCTCTTCATCAAGACGTTTTACGATGATGTCGCGTGCTTCAAGACGCTCTAAGCCTTTAAACTCACCTGCATAATCGTTTAAGATTCCTTTTTCATCGAAAACAGTAATGAACTCAAGGTCGTGACGTTTTCCAACTTCATAGTCATTTTGGTCGTGTGCCGGTGTAACTTTTACGACACCTGTTCCAAAGTCCATGTCGACATAGTCGTCAGCGATGATTTTTATTTTTTTATCTAAAAGTGGCAGGAGCACTTCTTTTCCTATGATGTCTTTATAACGTTTGTCTTCAGGATGCACCATAATGGCAGTGTCTCCAAAGTATGTCTCCGGTCTCGTAGTCGCTACTTCTACACTTCCGCTTCCATCTGCAAAATGGTATAGCATATGATAAAATTTTCCATTTTCTTCTTCGTGTTCCACTTCAATGTCAGAGAGTGCTCCATCGTGTGTACACCAGTTCACCATGTAGTTGCCACGAACGATGAGACCTTCATTGTAAAGATGCACAAATGCCTCTTTTACAGATTTTTGCAATCCTGCATCCATTGTGAAGCGTTCACGTTCCCATGCAGGTGATACACCCATAAAACGCAGTTGTTCTGTCATAATTCCCGCAGATTCCGCTTTCCATTTCCATGCGCGTTCTAAAAATGCCTCACGGCCTATCTCTTCTTTTGTTGTAGCTTCAGCGAGGAGCTGTTTCTCTACAACATTTTGTGTAGCGATTCCGGCATGGTCAGTTCCTGGTTGCCAGAGTGTTTTGTATCCATCCATACGTTTGTAACGAGTAATGATATCTTGGAGAGTAAATGTAAGTGCATGTCCAATGTGTAATCGACCTGTAACATTTGGAGGCGGCATCATAATTGAAAAGTTTTTATCTTCTTCTTGAATAGCTTTGTTGCCATCTACTTCGAAGTACTTTCGTTCTTCCCAAATTTTATAATATTTGTTTTCTGTCTCTTGTGGATTGTATTTGTTCTCTGACATTTTTAGACCTTACGTGAACTTTAAAATTTCGCGATTATATCTAAAAAGAGGTGAGGGTTTGCTTATGAGGTACGGCTTAGATGCCTGTAACTCTTTTTTTTATTTGAATTTTGTCTTCATACATAATTTTATCTGCATCTTCTATGACTTTGGTGAGCTCATCATTACTGTTGAAATGTGTCAAACCAAAAGAGAAACTCACTCTGAATGTAGCATCATGTGCTTTTAATTTTTTCTCAATGATATTTTCTCTAATCTGGTGAAGATTTTTTTGTGCCTCATTAAAAGAGTAACTGTCAGAAAATATAATAATGAACTCATCTCCGCCGTATCGTACAACATGATGACGTGTTTTTCGCAGTTCATTGGCAAAAAAGATGAGAACTTTGTCACCGATGATATGCCCATGAGTATCATTGACTTCTTTAAAGTAGTTCAAATCAATCATGGCAAGAATACCTCCTTGTTTGAAAGTTCTTGTCTCTTCATCTATGTATGTATCATGAAACCATTTTCTATTATAAGCGTGAGTTAATTCATCTTTATAGACCGATGCTTTTAATTTTTCAATCTCTAAACGCAAGGCTTCTGTCTCTTTGAGAATTTCTTGCAGCATCGACGCATCTTTTTCTTTAATGGCGTGAATAGCTTTGTCTGTACTTGAACTTAATTTATTGGCATTTTCCCCTGCTCTTGTCTGCAACTCACGCAAAGAGGAACACTCTTCTTGGACAATATCGTGAGAAATTTCTAGTTCATCATCTAAATCTTGATTGTGCTCGTGTGCGATTTTAGAAAAGAGAGAGGCATAAATGGTCGGTGTGACAACATCCATCTGTGTAATAGTATCTCTTGTTTCATTTGTAATAATTGTTAAAATCTTTTTATTTTTATCCATTCCATAATTTTAACATTTTTATCTTTAGATAGATACTTCTTAGCTATTTTTTATGAGATTTACCATGCAATGTAGGTTTCTTCTACAGGTATGTTAAAAGCTAAAATAACTGAATCCAACTATAAGTACATATAGCATGGGTAATAAAATATATTCTTTGTTATATTTTTGATTAGTTCCTATCTTTCCAATAGTTTGGCTTTCTGTTGAGTTGCATAACTGCTAAAATTATAATTTCATTATCCCTTTGGTAGTAAATTATTCCAAATGGAAATCTATTTGTTAAACATCTTCGTATATCTCCATCTAGTTTTTGCCAAGCATCTGGAAATTCTAAAATCCTTTGGATTGTTTTGTAAACTTCATATGCAAACTCAGAACCAAGGTCTTCTTTGCACTCTTGATAGTAATCAACCGAAGTATTTAGTTCAAGTTCAGCATCTTGATGGAAAGAGTATGTCATTTATGAGTTTAATCTTTGAGAGATTTTTTTAAAAACTTCATCTCCATCAACAAGAGATACATTGTTAGTCTCAATTTCAGTTTTTCTTTTGTTTACCTCTTTTATCCATAGTGCATCTATCGAAGTGTTCGCAGGGGTAATACTAGCTAGTATCATATCAACAATTTTAGTTTTTAAATCTATTGGTAAAATATCTATCTCATCCAAAAGTTGCTCTTGTTTTAATGCTAACATATGAAACTCCAATTTTAAATATACACTATTATATCAAAATAGTGTATATAATTGAACCCTCTGAACAATTAAAGAAACCTACTTTTTAAAATTTCTAATGTAAGTGACTTGTGAGTAAATATTTTTTTAATAACTCGTAATCCTCTTCAGCATATCCATAAATCACTACTTCACAATCAAATTCTACTGTTCTTTGAAAAAACTCT
>JALUWT010000018.1 GCA_027019325.1 Sulfurimonas sp. | reverse complement strand
TAAAGTTTTCATTTTGTGTGCCTTCATCTGTGAGACTTTCAAACATCTGTGCATCTTTTGGTCCGCCCATAGTAAGAACAACAAGAGCCTGTGTCTGCCCGCGTGTAAAGAGGCAAGATGCATGTGCAGCAGGCAGTACATTTGTATCTATACTAATTGGTCTTACTTCTGTTAAAGCACGTCCGTCAGCACGAACATTGTCATTTAATATTTGAGCGCGTACAAACTCTTTTTTGACAGATTCTATGGCATCTTTGAGCTCTAATTCAAGTTCAACATCTGCCCATTCATCCTTAGAAGCGATGATGTTTTTACGAAGCTCACGCAAGGCAGTAGAACGCTCTGATTTTGCCATTAGTGCAACAGCATGCTTAATATCTGCGATATGATTCTCTTTAACATACGCTATCATCTCACTGTTTATCTGATGTGCTTTTAAATCTGAGGGTTTAATATCTTTTTGGTAAGGACCAAAAGCCACTTCGTACTCTACATTGGATTCAAAAAGTACTTTCTCTGTTTTATCAAGTACCTCTATAAGTTCATCTTCATTCATAGCATTAGAGACATGCTGAGAGAGAACAACTGTTCCAATTGACGGATCCATAATCGGGTCGAGCACTGGTTCTGGAATCTCTTCTACATCAATTTTCTCACTTCCGATTGCACGCATCTCAATCATCAAAAGTTCTTCTTTTGTTCCAGAAAGATAGAGATCGAGTGTAGAGTTTTTCAGCTGCGTGAGCGTTGGGTTAAGCACTAACTCACCATCAACTTTAGCGGCACGTACAGCAGAGACGCTTCTGTTGATGTCAATATCTGACACATACAATGCGGCAGACGCTGCATTTAGTGCGAGAACTTGCATATCTGAATCAGCATCAGCAGAGAAAACCATAATAGTTATCTGTGTCGGATGTCCGAAACCTTCTGGGAAAAGCGGGCGCAAAGAACGATCAACAATACGCGAAGTCAATGTTTCAAAATCACTCGGCTTTGTCTCACGCTTGAAAAAACCGCCGGGAATTTTTCCCGCTGCATATGTTTTTTCTATATACTGCACTGTTAGAGGTAAAAAGTTGTCTTTGACAACTTCTGTCTCATCAATGACTACTGTTGCCAGTATGACAGTTTTACCTGATTTTAGCCATGCACTGCCGTTTGCCTGTTTAGCTACTGTACCAAAACTGTACTCTTCTACTCTGTTTTCTAACTCTAATTTTACATCATATTTCATCTGTTTTCCTCTAGTATTTTCTCAATCTCTTCATCATCAATTGCTTCTAAATTTTTGTAATATAAATCTGTCTCTACATAATCATCAATGTCATATAAAAAGAAGATGTCATCTACAAAAGTCTCTAAAACTTCCAGCACATCTTTGGGTAAAACCGGAACTGCAATGTAAACAGCTTTTGGCTTTTGTGCCAAAATAGTTTTTAGAGCTGTCATAAACTTTGTCCCAGTTTCACTGCCTTCATCGACCAATAAAACAACTTTGTTTTGCATCGAAGGAAAAGGCTGCCCTTTTCTGTATTGATATATATAGCTAAGTATATCCTCTTCATGCTTTCTATGAGCTTCTCCATAGATATAATCATACTGAATCTCAAAAGCTTCAATCAAGTTTTCATTCAGAACTATCTCTTCTGTTTCGCTCACTCGCGCCACTTCACACTCAGGATTATGTGGTGCCATAATGGCTTCAAGGAAAAGAATCTCCAAAGGATTTTTAAGTCGTCCCTTAATATATCTTCCCAAGTCTAAACCACCTTTGGAGACGGCAACGATGTTCCAATCATCTTCTTTGAGTTTTTGCATCGGCATAATATCAATGAGTTTCTTGGCAGCATCTTTACGGTCTTGAAGCATATGTTTATATGTTTGCATATGAGCTTTCCTAATTTGTCTGCTTATTAGGCAGTTTGTATGTAATAAATGAACTATTTTTACTTGATTGCATCAGAGGCTTCAGCACAATTGTTACATAGACATATTTGTCATAGATTGATGATGACGCTCCGTTTAGTGTCAAAACCGGTCTATTATTCTCACTGTATTTTATACCAAAGTCCCAACATCTTTTCTTATACATAAAACCAATGGACATACTTTTTTTCTCTTGTGTCTCTAAATCATAATTATAGAGCGCTGAAAAGGAGTAGTGTCTGTTATAAGTATACTCCGCACTTGAAGTCAGATAATTAGTACGTTGGAGTGGATCAGTGGAAGTTGCAGGGGCAACAAAACGATCTTTATAAAGATGAGAAAGCTGTAAATTTACGCCATATTGATTCAAAGAGACTTTATTAAAAATTTTTGAAAATGCATTTTTATCATAATTATAAAACATATTGTTATAAAAAGAGAACCAGGAAGTGACTTTATAATCGAGTTCATTTTCAAGCTCTCCATAGCGACTCGCTGCTGAGGAATAGGAGACTCTCTGTGCAAGTCTCTGATAGAGTATCTGCTTTGCATCTTTATCATAAAGGTACTGTGTAAACTGCAACTGTGCGGCATTATCTATATTTGTAATATTATAAAATTCACATCTGCTTTTATAATCAAGATTACTTTGATTATCCAAGTTGGAACAGTAATTCGATTCATCTGCATAAAACCCCGTCTCTTGATTCCAGGCAGATTTATTATAAATAATACTTAAGTCTATGACATGACTGACATTCTCATATCTTTTTGTCAATTGTGTACTTGCCTTAAAAGTATGGTAATTCCTTGCATAATAACCATCTCTATACTCAGTTGACGAATTAATATCCTTCCCTCTGAATGCAGAATGTTGCATATACAGATTGGCAGTATAAGAGATATTTAAAAATTCATCAAAAAGTGAAGTCTGCAAAGTAACAGGTATATTAATATCTGTTTGTATGACTTTTTTATTTATTTGTCTCTGAATATTATTGCTTTTCACATCCAAAGAGTAGAGCAAATGATCTTTTAGAAGTGTGTCAAGATAGTAGTGATACTGCAAAGTAGGCAGTTTTTGCAGTGTGTTATCATTATTTTCAATTGACAAATCTTGGTAATATTTGAAATAACTACCTATATATTGACTGTCTGTATTGTAAAACATATTAATACGAGAGAGCACCTGTTTGGATGTCGTTTGATTTATTGTATTGCTCGATGCCAAGTTTATATAGCCAACATCATTCATATGATTAATATCGACATACAATCCTGATTGCCCTGCAAAATCATGCCCGCTCCAGAGATTTAAGAAGTCTCGATTGTCATATTTGATATTAAATCCATAATGAGAATTATTTTGCAAATTATTTTTTTCAAAATATGCTTGTTTTTCTTTAAAGTACCCCATTCTAATCTCGCCATGAGAAACCTTTGAGTCAATAAAGCGAAAGTTAGTATAGAGACCAGAACCCCGGCTTGTCCGTATCTGTGGCAAGAGTTCAAGATCCCACCAGTTCTGTTGTGCAATATAGATTGGTTGTTGGTAGTAAAAACCTTCATTATTGGAAATTCCAACAGAAGGTTTTAGAAGCCCTGTTCTTCGTGTTGTATCTAAAGAGTAACCAAAATAGGGTGTATACAGTACGGGAATATCATAGATGTATAATCGCATATTGTACATATTTAACCACATTGAATCTGTGTCATAGTTCGAAGAAGAAAATTCCATTGTCCAAAGCGGGTCTATAGGGTTACAACCGCTGACCACTCCTGAACCTATGTCTATCTTTGCATCATTTGCTTTGCCTTGGGCACCGCTCATCCAGACATCAGATTTATTATCTATCATATAAAAAGGGCGGAAAAGTTTCTCTTTTTTAGCTAGGTTAAGCCTCGCATATTTACCAAGCACCTTATATTTTCCTGCACTGTTTGCTCGAATGTTGCCAAAGAGTTCCAGTTCTCCGGTTTTTTTATCATAATGTGCTCTGTTTGCAGTTATGACATAATCTTTGTAGATGACAGAGACACCGCCTGCTGCATTAATAATGTTATTTTGAGAAGTAAGCTTGGAAGCATAAATCTCTACTTTGTCACTAGCATAAAGCGTTGTAAAAAAAGAGAGAAGCAGAAGATATTTAAGCATTGACTACCAAAGTTCTTGCTGTTTTGTCATGCCATGTTTGACGAGCCGGATCCATAACACCCCATAAAAAACCAAGATAAAAAAGCATTTCACTTATAACACGAAAAATTGCCCGATTTAAAGATACTGCAAAACTTGGATTTTGGAGTGTTGCTATCTCAATAACACGTATTTTCATAGCAATTTTACCAAGTGTTGCCCCATACTGCATCACAAAAAAAGTCTGATAGACTATCTTCATCAAAAGATACTCTCCCAAAAAACTGTTCGTCAATATAATCATCTCTTCAACAGTTTTCGCATTGGAAAATGAGTCTGACATTGCGATGATAAGAAGAAAAGAGAGTAGCATCTCATCTATAAAAAAGGCCATAGCACGCTTTTTAATATCAGCTAGTACCAAACCTTCACGGTGTAAGACCTTCTCTATCTCTTCATTCAAAATTAACTATCCTAAAGTGCCTGATATGCTATATCATTACGGAATTTTTTACCGGCAAAATGCACCTGACCACAACGCAAGTAAGCTCTGTCTCGTGCCTCTTTAATACTATTACCAAGTCCAACACAGACTAAAACACGACCGCCTGTCGCCATAAGTTTTTCATCTTCTTTCGTGACGCCTGCATACGAAATGTGCGTATATTTTGCAATCTCTTCATGATGTAGTTCATCTAAAATTATCTCAGCCGGTATTGATGCGCTATAAGGATAGTTTCCACTCGCTATAACTACACCTACAGCATATTGGTCAGAAAACTCTACTTTTATCTCACCCAAACGCTCTGTTGCAGCTTTGTAGAACATATCTGACACAGGAGAAGTCATCAATGGCATTAAAATCTCACACTCAGGATCTCCAAAACGGACATTAAACTCCAGTGTAATCGGTTCTCCATTGACAACCATAATACCGATAAAAAGCACACCCTCAAACGGAGCATTCTCAGCCTGCATTCCATCAAGTGTCGGACGGATAATTCTGTCACGCACTTTTTGATACAGTACCTCATCTACGAGCGGCGTCGGTGCATAAGCACCCATACCACCAGTGTTTGGTCCAGTGTCACCGTCACCTATACGTTTATGATCCTGTGCAGCAGGTAGTAAAATATAATCTTTACCATCACATACAGCGAACATAGAAAGCTCATAACCGTCTAAAAACTCTTCAACGATTACTTTTTTTCCTGCATCTCCAAAACTTTTACCGCTAAGCATCTCTGAAATTGCTTTTTTTGCCTCATCATGGCTCTGTGCAATAATAACACCTTTTCCACCACACAGTCCATCTGCTTTAACAACTATTGGCGTCTTTAAACTGTTTGTAAATTTAAAAAGTTCTTCAATCGAATCACTCTCTATGTACGCAGCAGTTGGAATATTATACTTAGCCAAAAAGTTTTTCATATAGACTTTTGAGCCTTCAAGCTGAGCAGCTTCTTTGCTTGGTCCAAAAATTGTAAGCCCGTTTGCTTTAAAAATATCAACAACACCGTCCACAAGAGGAGCTTCAGGCCCTACAATAGTAAGATCTATTGCATTCTCTTTGGCAAAAGCAGCAAGTTCATTATAATCTTTGATATCAATGTTTGTGCCAAGTGCATCTGTAGCACCGTTTCCTGGTTGAAAAAAGAGCTCATGGTCTGCAGCTTCATTTGCAATTGCCAGTCCTATTGAGTATTCACGGCCACCACTGCCAAGTATCAATATCTTCATAAAATCTCCATATAAATAAAAAAAGTTTACTTAACCCACCATTGTGGAGTAAGTAAACTTTTTCAGTATGTATGTAGTCCGAGTAGCCGTCACACAATTGGCTTGGTTCTAAAAAGCCGAATTTGGGTGAAGAGAGGGCTATCTAACGGCGACAATCTCATCGGCAGAGTTAACATACCTCAAGCGAGACCACCGGCACACGATAGCTCTACTAGTTCACATTATGAATATGTAGAACCCTCATATACGTGCTGACACGTACTACTCAGACTAACAGAGTTATTATACAGCATATTTACTTGTATTTATTTTAGAGCACGCTTTAAAAGAGCGCTTTTGCTATTTCTATACAGCTTTGTATACTTGTTTTATCGGATAATAGATAATTTACTCCATCAGGAACTGTTTTTGCCGTTGTTTTTCCTATAACGATAATACTTTGTTCCTGCGTGAAAGTGTGATTTTTCAAATAACAGTTTACACTTGAGGGCGAAGTGAAGATGAGAATCGCATTTTTTTCTACCTCTGCTTCGGCAATTGCTTGGGAACAGTCACTCTCATATACAACCACTTCATCAACATCGTAGCCCTCTTTTTGACAGAGCGATACAAAATCAGAAGCAACAACTTTTGCACGCAGGTAGAGCCATTTTTTCTTTTTTGGGTAGGATTTTATCTTTGCAAGAAGGTTGTCACCATAGCCTCCGCCAATATCTAAAATTTTTCCACCAAGTTCCTCATAAGATTTTGCACTTGCCACAGAAACACACAGAGCCGGCAAATGAATATAAGACTCTTTTTCATACTGCGTGAGTGCTTTAGAAGCTTGTTTGGAAGTAATAATCAAAGTGTCATACTTTGAAAAATCAATCTCAGGTTTTAAAAAAGTAATATCTAGTGAATTAATGCTGATAGCATCGGGATGTGAAGAGATAGAGAAAAGATAGATTGAGCGCATGGGATAAGCTCTCGCTTATTCCCATTCGATTGTTGCTGGTGGCTTACTTGATATATCGTAAACTACACGATTAATACCATCGACTTCATTAATAATTCTTCGTGAAATTCTCTCTAAAAGGTCATGCGGAAGATGCGCAAATGTTGCTGTCATTCCATCAACAGCCTCAACAACTCTCACGCAGACTGTATTGTCATACGTACGGTTATCACCCATGACACCTACTGATTTTACATTTAAAAGTACTGCAAATGCCTGCCATGTTTTGGCATAGTATCCACTCGCTTTTAACTCATCAAGAAGAATCACATCTGCCTCACGCAAGAGGTCTAAATCTGCCGGATTTACATCACCCATGATGCGAATTGCAAGTCCTGGACCAGGGAATGGATGACGGTTTACCATAGATGCCGGAAGTCCAAGCTCAAGACCTATTTTACGTACTTCATCCTTAAAAAGCTCACGCAGAGGCTCAATAAGTTCAAAATCCATCCAATCAGGAAGTCCGCCGACATTATGATGTGATTTAATAACTTCTGATGGTCCGTTTACAGAGATAGACTCGATAACATCAGGATAGAGTGTTCCTTGTGCGAGAAACTTAATACCATCATGTTTTTTCGCCTCTTTTTCGAACTCTTCGATGAAAGTGTGCCCAATGATTTTACGTTTTTTCTCAGGGTCACTCACATCTATAAGTTTAGACAAAAAGTTCTCTCTTGCATCCACAACAACCAGAGGCACTTTGAGATTTACTTTAAAAACCTGTTCTACCTGCTCGCGTTCCCCTTTACGTAAAAGACCATTATCAACAAATACCGGAACAAGCTGATCACCGATTGCTTCATAGAGCATAGCGGCAACAACAGAACTGTCAACACCACCGCTCAGTCCACAAAGGACTTTGCCGTCACCGACTTTTTCACGGATAGCGTCTATCTGCTGTTTTAAGAAGTGCTCCATCTTCCATTTTTCTGTAACACCACAGATGTTTTTCGCAAAATTACGAAGCATCAAGTAACCCTCTTCAGAGTGCTGAACTTCCGGATGAAACTGCATAGCATAGACACGCTTCTCATCATTTGCAATTGCTGCGTATGGAGAGTTTGCTGAAGTTGCTATAACTTTAAAACCTTTTGGCAATGTTTCAACTCTATCAGAGTGACTCATCCAAACAATACGGTTATTGTCACAATCACTAAAAAGTGGAGAGACTTTATCTGAATAACCTGAAATCTCAAGCTCTGCTTTACCGTATTCATGGTGATCTGAACGGATAACACTTCCGCCTAAGTCAACTGCAATTCTCTGCATGCCATAACAGATACCAAGAATAGGCAGACCCATTCCATAAACACCCTGATCTACTTCATAAGCATTGTCACTGTAAACAGAAGAGGGACCTCCGGAGAGAATGATACCTTGAGGATTCTTTGCTTGTATATCTTCTACTTTTGTATGGTAAGGAAGAATCTCACAATAAATTTTATCTTCACGCAGACGGCGGGCTATAAGTTGTGTGTACTGAGAACCAAAATCGAGAACGATGATGCTAACATTTGTCATATATGAACCTTTAAAAAATGTAGGAAAAGTTAATTACGAAAGGATACAATAAATAAGATTAATCTTTGATTTGTTATAGAAGATAAAAGTCCGGAATAAAATTCCAGACTTCAAAATGGTTTTTAATAGAGTCCCATAATTTCGAACTGTACATACCAGATTGAGATAGAGAGCAAATAACCGACTAAAATAGTCCATGCATGTTTCATATGAGAACCAAAAGTGTAGATACCACGGAGTTTACCCATTACCCCTACACCGGCAGCTGAACCAAAAGAGATCAGACTTCCACCAATACCGGCAGTCATTGTAACTAGCATCCACTGTGCAATATCCATATTTGGAGATGCTTTTAAGATTGCTGACATGACAGGTACATTATCTACCACAGCAGAGAGGAAACCGACGCCAACATTCGCTGCAGTTGAACCAACCATACCGTAGACTTCGTGTACGTATTCCAAAAAGCCTAAAAAGTGCAATGCACCGACAGCAGAAAGAATACCAAAGAAGAAAAGAAGCGTATCGTTTTCAACTTTTTCCATGTTTACATAGATATTGAAACTGTTTTTCCCTCTTCGTTTGAGTTGGAAAGCGTACAGTTTAAGTATAGCCATACCAAACATCATACCCCACATAGCAGGAAAATGGAAAAATGTATGCCCAAGAACTGCAATAACAATAGTAAGCACACCTAAATATGCAACTGTCATACCACCATCAAGAACAACTGGTTTTTTCTCAGTTGCAGCATCAAAAGCAGGCTCTCCTTTTGGAACTGACATACTGAGTAAAAATGCTGTAACTATCCAACCTAAAAATGAAGCAGGGAAAAGATAAAGAAAGTCAACAAATGCACCTTTCTCAGCAGTCCATGCCATAAGCGTTGTGATATCACCAAACGGGGACCATGCACCGCCGGCATTTGCAGCAACAACAATGTTGATTGCACCTGGTACCAAAAAGGAGATATTTTTCTTATCAATAGTAAAAAGAACTGTCGATAAAATAAGTGCTGTTGTCAAGTTGTCAGCAACTGGAGAGATAAAAAATGCCAAAAATCCTGTCAGCCAAAAGAGTTTTTTATAGCTGTAGCCTTTTGAAACAAGTTTATACTTCATCAAGTCAAAAACACCACGCTCTAAAAGAGTCTCTATAAATGTCATCGCGACAAGTAAGAAGAAGAAAATCTCTGATATTTCTAATATTAGATGTTCTAATTCATCATGCAAAGGGTCAGGATTGAGTCCATTGATTGCATAATAAACACCTACAAGCATAAACATAAACGTACCGGCAAAAAGTGCCGGTTTTGCTTTATTAATCTCGTATTTCTCTTCTGTTGCTATAAAATAGTATGCTATAACAAAGACAGCTAAACTTGCCCATCCCACCCATGTTGTAGCAAGATTTATCGCTCCATGTTCCATTCATTCTCCTCTTGTATTGTGTGAACCCCTATCGATTCACTTCTGTTTAACGCCGATATAACTATCTCTCTTGCCGTAAGCAAACGAAATTTTAGTAGTTTACCAATTTTTTCATTTAAAAGCGCATTAATTGTCTCCAAAGCATCATTTAGTCCACTTTTTGTCCGAATTATTGACACATTTTCCCACATTATATGACGAAGCTGATTTTTTTTCGCTTTGTCTTCTTTATAACTCATTACCTCATCACTTACAGGAAATTCTCTATACTTTTTTTCTCTCTTATTACTCAAGATATCATCGACTGCAACTTTTGCAAAGACCAGACCTTCTAAAAGAGAGTTTGATGCAAGTCTGTTTGCACCATGGACTCGTGTTGAGGCCACTTCCCCAATCGCATAGAGATTTTCGACATTAGGTACGCGTGCATGCAGGTCTGTTTTAATCCCTCCAATGGCATAATGAAATGCAGGCGAAATGGGCACTCTGTCCTTTGGCACTTTATAGCCCAGTGCACGTAAATTTTTATAGATATTTGGAAATCTGTGCCCAAAATACTCCTCTTCAAAATTTTCAAGGTTCAGATACACCTGCAGACCACTTTTTTTCTTATATTTAAAAATAGATTTAGAGACTATGTCACGGGAAGCCAACTCTCCTCTCGCATCATAATCAAATAAAAAACGTTTGCCATTTTCATCTTCAATCGTTGCACCCTCTCCTCGCAAAGCTTCCGTTAAAAGCATCTTCTGCGCACCGCTGGCATTGACAAAAACAGTTGGATGAAACTGCAGCATCTCCATTCTCTCAAGAGCAATGCCTTTGAGCATACAGAGTCCCTGCATATCCGCACTAATGCACGGTGCATTTGTATGGTACTCATAGAGTGAACCGACACCGCCGCTTGCGATGATGACCTCTTTGGCATAGAGATTATAACTTTTACGGTGATCAAGTACTGTTACCCCATAGCACGCTCCATCTTCTATGAGCAGATCAACCACACGGGCATCGCTGAGCATTGCGTGAGGATTATGTGCAAGCAAAAAATGGTGCAGATAACGTCCTGTCGCATCACCCCCTGCATGTAAGATACGCTCACACGAATGAGCAGCCTCTTTGGTGTAGAGCAAATTGCCCTCATCATCTCTATCAAACTCAAAACCATTTTCTATCAAATCATCAATAGCCCCACGGGAATGCTCACTTAAAAGTTCTACAGCATCCGTGTCGCACAAACCATCTCCTGCAGCAAGCGTATCTTGTATGTGTGATGGAATGTCTGCTGCATCACGGGCAAGTGCTACACCACCTTGTGCATAAAAAGTGTTACATTTAAAGGTCTGACGCTTATTAATCAGCAGTACCTTTTTATCGCGTGGGAGTTTCATCGCAGCGTATAGTCCTGCAACACCTGCCCCTACAATGATGACATCATAATGATACATTACTGACAACTCGCATTTGTTTCATTGTTCTCAAAACTTTTATCTTTGTAGTGGAACTCAACATTCTTGTCACCTTTTGGCGCAGCTTTTTGATAATATGGCGGTGCTTTATAACCACATGCAGAAAGACTTAACAAAAAGCTTGTTATAATTGCTATATGAAAAGCGCTCATGATATTATTCATTCTATTCAAAACAGACCTCAATTTTCTAAATTATCTCGTTTTAAGTGCATAGATAAAATACGACTTAGTTTTAGTTTGCCCCTGCAACGAATGATAAAGTTTGCCTATATAAAAAACGATACGCTTTTTTTTGTTCTTAATCATCCCGGTGCTAAACAAGAGTTTGATAATAATATACAAAGTATTAAAAGTGCTTTAAAGTTTGTACAACCTCAAGAGTGTAAAGAGTTAAATATCACAGATATCAAAGCTTTTGTTACCCATTCACCCAGCATAAAAAGAATCTCAGACGACACACATAAACCCCAAACCTACCCAGAAAGAGCCACAGGCACGTTTGAAATCCATACAAAAGATGAAAAACTGCAGGCACTGTTAAGCTCCATTCGAGATATTATTAAAGCCAAACATGAATCTTAAAGAGACTATTGCCCAACTTCCAGAATCTGCCGGAATTTACCAGTATTTTGACAAAAATGGTCGCCTGCTCTACATCGGCAAGGCAAAAAACCTGACCAACCGTGTCAAAAGTTACTGGCTTTTTACACCGCATCTCAGACCAAATCCAAATCTCTCCACCAGAATTACAAAGATGCTAGAGCAGACTACATCGCTCAATTACATTGTTGTCAACTCCGAGCATGATGCTCTGATTTTGGAAAATTCTCTTATTAAACAGTTAAATCCAAAGTACAACATCCTGCTTCGTGATGATAAAACCTACCCCTACATCTACATCGATAACTCACAGAAGTATCCCCGTTTTGAGATTACCCGCAAAATTATAAAGAGTAACGACATCACCTACTACGGACCTTACAGTGTTGGGGCACGTGATATACTCAACTCCATCTACGAAATAGCAAAACTGGTACAGAAAAAAGGATGCCTGAAGTCAAAAAAGCTCTGTCTCTATCATCAAATAGACAAATGTCTCGGGCCTTGTGAGCTGCCGATTTCACAAGAGCGTTACCACAAAGAGGTCACACTCGCGACAAAGCTCATCAAAAATAAAAAGTTCCTGCTTCAAGAGCTGCAAAAGAAGATGGAGTTTTATGCCCAGGAGCTCCGCTTTGAAGAGGCAGCGGAGCTGCGTGACAGAATGGATAAAATCAGCCGTTCTGAAATAAAGAGTGAAATCGATTTTGCCTCCAATGAAAACTTTGACATCTTTGTCGTCGAACATAATGAGAAAAGAGCCGTTGTTGTCAGAATCTTTATGCGTCACGGAAAAATCATCTCCTCCTCACATGACACCATCAATCTGCGTGAGGGATTTGACGCCAATGAGCTCTATTCCCGTGCCCTGCTTGATTTTTACAAAGATGAAAAACCACCTATTATCGCTCCTATTCTTATTGCGCAGGAGTTTGAAGATTTAGAACTCATACAGAAGCATTTAAGCCATGTTTTTGAAAAAAAAGCAGCTATATCAGTACCAAAAAGAGGCAAGAAAAAAGATCTCATAGCCCTTGCGCTCCTCAACGCAAAAGAGCTGCTTAAAAGAGAGAAGAAAACAAAAGATTTCAAAACCTTGCATGAAATTCAAGAGTTATGCCAACTGGAAAAAACACCCTACAGAGTTGAAGTCTTTGACAACTCCCACATGGCAGGCGTTGCTACCGTAGGTGCTATGATTGTTTATGATAATGGCAGTTTTGATAAAAGCTCCTACCGCACATACCATTTGCAGGCAAAAGATGAGTATGCGCAGATGAAAGAGACACTCTCACGCAGAGTAGAGAGTTTTGCAAAAAACCCACCGCCTGACTTATGGATACTCGACGGTGGTGCTACACTTTTAAAACTGGCTCTGGATATTTTAGAATCTTTTGGTGTTACACTCGATGTCATTGCCATCTCCAAAGAGAAAGTAGATGCCAAAGCTCATCGGGCAAAAGGAAAAGCAAAAGACATTATTTACACAAACAATGATGTTTTTCGCCTCAAAGAGAGCGACAAAAGATTGCAATGGACACAAAACTTACGAGATGAAGCACACCGTTTGGCCATTACCTTTCATAAAAAGACAAAACTCAAGCTCGATCAAGAGAGTAAACTCTTAAGTTTACATGGAATTTCAGCAGCAAAAGTACAAAAACTACTCAATCACTTTGGAACCTTTGAAGCGTTGAAAAAGTTGACAACTGAGGAAATTAGTACTGTTTTGAATGAAAAAGATGCAAAAACTATCAAAAATTTTTATAAATAAGTTTTTTTTTCACTCCTTTATGATATATTTGTGACAATTTTAGTTATCTCATTAACTTATAAGGTTTTTTAATGAATACAGTTACCCCTATAGATGAAGAGTATTTTTTTGAGGGCTCGGCCATCATCAGTCAAACAGATTTAAAAGGTACCATCACGTATGCAAACAGAGCTTTTAGTGAAGTTTCAGGATACAGTGTCGAAGAACTCATTGGTCAACCACACAACATATTAAGGCATCCAGATATGCCTAAGGTAGTGTTTGAAAAAATGTGGAGTACAATTAAAAGCGGTCAAGCATGGAATGGGCTTGTTAAAAATCTGAGAAAAGACGGCAGGTATTACTGGGTGGACACAGAAATACTTCCAGTCAGAGATAATGATGAAAAGATTACAGGCTACATAGCAGCGAGAAAAGCAGCCTCACGTAAAGATATTCAAGAGAATGAAGAGACGTACAAACGCATGCTCGAAACACAAGATTAAGAAGGTAGAAATATGCTAATTTATAATTTTCAAAAAGAATTTTTAGGAATTGATGAGAAGGATTTAAAAACTTTAGGTTTTAACTCTCTTTCAGAACTCAGAGCAGAAGTAACAGATTTTGCTGATCTGTTTGTAAAAACACCCGGTTATGTACATAATTTTCAACATGTACACTGGATTGACTTTATTAACTACGCGGATGTCTCCGAGGAGTCAAAAGTTCTCATTAATGTGAATGCAAAAACTTTTAAAGCGACACTGTCAGTTTCTCCGCTCTTTTTAATTGATAATCCGACCTCACCGGCATATATGATTCAGCTTAATAATCTTCGTCCACTCTCAAAAAGTGAAAATGAGAATATCTCAAGTGATGTCCTTGACAAAGAACTGCCGAAAGTAGAGCCGCAAGAGCCAAAAGTTTTCACACCTGCACCTACAGTTACACCTGCACAGCATGATGCATATGATGAAGCACCGCAAACACAGACTCCAGAACCACAAGTTCAAGAGAGCATCGAAATACCCCTTGAAGAGGAACCTTTAGAGATGCTTGACGTAGGCGATCTTTCTCTTGATGTATTTGAAGAAGAGAGTGCTCCCGAGCCGGTTGCTCCTGCAGCAATAACACCAACGCCTGCAGCTAAAAAAGTTATAAAAAAAGAAGTTGTGCAAGAGGAGTGGGGTAACGGCTATCAATACGATCCACACATTGCATCCAAAGAGCTTGGGCTACCTCTTGACCTTATCGAAGAGTTTATTCAAGATTTTATTGCACAAGCCAAAGAGTTTAAACCAGATATTTACAGTTCCATTGATGAGGGAGATGTAGACAATGTCAAAATTCTTTCCCATAAGCTCAAAGGAGTTGCAGCAAATCTTCGCATTGAAGATGCATATGAAGTACTATCTGCAGTGAGTGCAACAAGTGATATGGATCTGATTCATGACAATCTTGACACTTTTTATAAAATCATTGCCAAACTTGCAGGTGAACCTATTGAAAAAGTTATTATCACAGAAGAAGAGACTCCAGAAGAAGAGTCTATCACACTTGACTTTAAAGATGATGAAGAGAAAGAACTTGACATCCCGGAGATAGAAGAAGAGAGTATCGATATTCTCGATATTGAAGATGAAGATGTCCCTGAAAAAATTGAAATGCCAGAACTCGCCGATGATGATTTTCTCGAAATAGCTTCAGATGAAAACGAAGAAGAAGTGATAGAGGAAGAAGAGATTCACTTTTCGAAAGCCCAAGCGGCAAAAGAGATAGGTATTGATGAAGCAAGTTTTAATGAACTTTTTGAAGATTTTATAAGTGAAAGTCATACAATACTTCAAAAAATAGATAATGCTATTGCAAATAATGATCTGCAAACTTATCGTAATGAAGCACTCAAATTCAAAGGTATGAGTGACAACATGCGACTGCATGAGTTTACCACTGAGCTTGAAACACTCATTCACTCTTCAGATAAAGACGAGATTGAGCAGGCAGCCAAACAGATTGATCTGTCAATCAACAAAATATCAAAGATGGGAGCTTAGCATATGCAATTAGGCTTAAAAAACAGACTAAGACTAATCAGTCTTTTTCCAATTATTATTCTTATTTCAATTACCAGTTATTTCGTATTTAATTCTTATGAAAACTATACGGCGGCACAGGTTTTACAAGATAGACTTTCAGTCAACAGAGAGCTCAATGACCTTATAAACAATATCTCTCGGGAAAGAGGAATGACGGTTATGTATCTGGGTAATTCTTCTCCAAATACACTCAAATCACTCATAAAACAGAGAAAACTCGTTGATGAAAAAGAGAAACTTTACCTTAACCACATTAAAAATCAGCCAAAGCTTTATGATTATTCACATTCTCAAAGAGTCAAATCTCTTGAAGCAGCATTCAAACAAATCAAAGAGATAAGAAAGCTTGTTGATGAACATAAAACAAATTTTGAGGATGTTTATGATGTTGTATATGGGCAGGCTGAAAAAATTGGTATCAAAGAGCTTGAAGAGGTAACATCAAATCAGATGGATCCGCTTATTAATCAATTTTCAACCGAATATATCTCTTTGGTGCGTGCTAATGCTGCAACTGCTGATGAACGAGATTTTATAACATTTGCAATTGCTCGATCAACAGAGCTTGGAGAGGATGAAATCAATAAATGGATTTCACTTATTGCAAAAGCAGATGCCATCTCTTACAATACTATTCAAGATAAAGCACTTGTTGAAAAACTTAATGATATCTTCAAAAATGAAGATGCTCAGGACCTCGTTGATGATATCAACAGTGAACGTGCAAGTCTTTTAACAGCTGCATCGAGTGGAGAATATGAAACAAACGTAGGTGTTTGGTTTGCCATGATTTCAGAAAAAATCAATACAATCTCTCAAGCGGAAGATGCAGTTCTTACTGCAATGGATGAAAGAGCGATTAGTGTAAAAACAAAAGCACTCCAATTCCTTGCTGCTACGCTTTCTATTTGGCTTGTTTCTCTCATTCTTGCGATTTTAGGTTTCTTACTTTCAAACGAGATTGCTAGAAATATCAAAAACCTTGAAGACGTTCTTACAAAAGTTGCCGAAGACACAAATGAAGGTGATGCGGCAGTCGATATCAACTTACATACGGCACAAGGAACGGCAGAAGCCTATAAACTTCTTGAAAAAATTATCGAGCAGACCAAGCTCGATAAAGAAGCTGCACAAGAAGCTTCTGAAGCGAAATCAATGTTCCTTGCAAATATGTCGCATGAGATTCGAACACCACTTAATGGTATTGTTGGATTTACCGAACTACTTAAAGATACAGGGCTTAAAGAGGAGCAAGGTGAATTTGTTGAGATTATCGAAAAATCATCAGAGAACCTTCTTGAAATTATCAACAATATTCTTGACCTCTCTAAAATCGAGTCTAATAAGCTTGAGATTGAAGATATTGTCTTTAATCCAATCGAAGAGTTTGAGTCAGCTGTTGAAGTTTATGCAGTACGTGCAAGTGAAAAACACATTGACCTTGGATGTTTCATCGATCCTGAACTTGAGCAGCCTCTTAAAGGGGATCCGACAAAAATCAAAGAGGTTGTCATTAACCTTCTCTCTAATGCGGTCAAATTTACAAGTAGCTCAGGTGCCATCAATGTAGACATCAGAAAACTCGATTCTGAACAAGATGGTATTACCAGAGTTCGATTTGAGGTACAAGACAGCGGTATCGGTGTAACGGGTGAGCAAAAAGCAAGAATCTTTGAAGCATTCTCTCAAGCCGATACATCAATTACACGTAAATATGGTGGTACAGGTCTCGGTCTTACAATTTCTGCACGTTTCATCGAACTTATGGGTGGTCAGCTTGATCTACACTCTGAGCCGGGTGAAGGAACGACATTCTTCTTTACCATTGATTTTGAAGAGATTGAAGTGCTTAATGAGAGTTCAAAAGGTACATTCTCAAGTGTCAATGCACTTATCCTGGAATCTACGCATAAAACAAAACGCCAAGATACATACCTCCGTGAGTACTTAGACTTCTATGGTGTAAGTTACACGACATTTAAAGACAGAAATGAGCTTGAAATATTACAAAGACAGGTGAGTTATGATCTTCTCATCACAGATTATGAATATGCAAATGAAGATGAGCTTCAGGCTTACAGTAAGATGCCTGAAGAGCTGATTTTACTGACTAAATCATACTATATGAGAAAAATTGATTCCATGGCTCTTGATATCTTCAAAACTATCTATGAACCGTTAAACAACACAAAACTCAAATCAACTCTTGAAAATTACAATAACGAAAACTTTAAAGCTGAAAAAGCAAAAAAAGCAAACCGTAAAAAATTTAATGCAGAGTCTTCAAAATTTGATGCCAACATCTTGGTTGCAGAAGACAATATCATTAACCAAAAACTCATCAAACGTACACTTGAAGATTTAGGTTTAACAGTAGATATTGCATCTAATGGCCTTGAAGCCTTCCAAAAACGTAAAGATGGTAATTATGACCTCATCTTTATGGATATTCAGATGCCATTCTTAGATGGTATGGAAGCAACAAAAGAGATTTTAGACTATGAAGAGGATTATAACCAGCCTCACGTCCCTATCTTAGCACTCACAGCCAATGCACTTAAAGGAGATAGAGAGCGGTTTTTACATGCCGGACTTGATGAGTACACTACAAAACCACTTGTTCGTGCTGAGATTGTAACACTCTTAAACCATTTTCTTTCAGACCATATTGTCGATGTAGCTGAAGCAGTTCCTGCCAACGTAGAAGCACTTAAAGAGACTCCATCTGTAGAAGTGCAGAGGGAGCCGGTAGCACTAAAAGAAGAAATCATTGAAGAGATTGCAGTCGAAGAGCCACAGATGCCTGATTTAACTCTAGAGATACCGGATGAAGATATTCCGGCTATCGAAGTTGAAGAGGATTTCGAAGAAGAAGCAGAAGAAGTGCAAGAAGAAGCACCTGAAGAAGAGGAAGAAAAAGAGCCAGAAACAAAAAAAGAGATAACCTACACTGCAGATATTTTGCTTGCTAAGAAAAGTCCTTTTGAGACAAAACTCTTTACAAAACTACTTGATGCTCTGGGCTATACATATGAAACAGTTGCAACTGCGGATGAACTCAACAGTAAAATCGAGCACAATAGCTACAAAGTCGTTCTTTTTGATAAAGAAGCTGAAAAACTTGACCTTGTTAATTTTTCAAATTTTGTCAAGTCACAAAATGAAGAGAAAGGCATCACTTCAGCACTTATTTTAATTGCTGATCCATCAATGCCAAAAGATGCAACTGATTTGAGCTATGTTGATGAAATCATGAAAAATGTTGTAAACAAAGAGACACTTCACGGTGTTATAGAAAAATTTATTTAAAAAGGCTCAAATAAAATGACAAGAACAGACTTAGTTGTACTCGCAGTAGATGATGATATTATTAATTTAAAACTTTTAAAGTCAATGCTTATGAAAAGTGGACATGTAAAAGAGGTTATAGAGGCTAAAAATGGTTCCGATGCCATTGGAGAGCTTAAAGCGCGTGATGACATTGATTTGATACTTTTAGATATTATTATGCCTATTATGGGTGGTATAGATATGCTCAAAGTTGTACGTGCGGATGATAGTCTACGTCAGCTTCCTATTATCGTTTTAACGACAGATGAGACGAAAAAAAGTGAGGCTTTAGAGTTTGGAGCAAATGGTTTTTTAATGAAACCTATCAGAAATAATGACCTCATCAGTAAAATGAAGACAGTGATTGTTTAAAAACAAGTTCTATATAAGAACTTGTTTAAGAACCTCTTCTACTCTCTTCACCGGAACAATTTCCAAAGAGTCTTGAACCTCTTTTGGGATGTCATCCAAATCTCTCTCATAATTTTTTAATGGAATCAATACTTTGCTCATTTCAGCTTTGTGCGCAGCTATGAGTTTCTCTTTTAAACCGCCAATCGGCAGTACTTCACCACTCAGTGAAACCTCTCCCGTCATAGCAATTTCAGAGCGAATCTTGCGTGAGCTCAGTATTGATGCGATAACACTCACCATCGCTATTCCCGCACTTGGACCATCTTTTGGTGTTGCACCGTCTGGAACGTGAATATGTAGATCATAACGCTTGTACACTTCACTTACATCTACAGTTACGATTTCCTCTTTCTCTTTAAAAGTCATCGGAATATTGTCTTGTGAAATTTTGAGTATGCGTTTGTCTATTAAAGTTTTGACAACACTCATAGCAATACGCGCAGACTCTTTCATTACATCACCAAGGCTTCCTGTCAGTTGCAGGTTCCCTTTTCCCTTGATGCGGATACTTTCAATCTTAAGTACATCGCCACCGACGGCTGTCCATGCAAGACCATTGACAACACCCACAACAGGCACTTTATCTGTTTTTTCTATCTCAAATACCGACTTCTCAAAGAATTTTTTGAGGTTTTTAATGGAAACAGAAACTCTGTTTATCTCAGAGTGTTTCAGTATCTCAAGCGCTGCTTTACGGCACATTTCAGCTACTCTTCGTCTCAGATTTCTCACGCCGGCTTCACGTGTATAACTGTGAATAAGCTCACGCAGTGCCGGTTTGGAAATAATCAACTCTGATTTTTTAAGACCATGCTTTTTCAGCTCTTGCGGAATAAGGTAACGTTTTGCTATCTCAAACTTCTCCTGCGGTGTATAAGAACTGAGTGTGATAAACTCCATTCTGTCACGCAGCGGTGCAGGAATACGCCCAAGATCATTAGCCGTAGCAATAAAAATCACATTGGAGAGGTCCAAATCAAAGTTGAGATAATAATCTCTAAACTCAGAGTTTTGCTCCGGATCTAAAATCTCCAAGAGTGCTGCAGTAGGGTCACCGCGTTGTGAACGTGAAACTTTATCTATTTCATCTAAAACAATGACAGGATTCATCTTCTTCGCATCAATCAGCCCCTGCGTAATACGCCCAGGCATTGCACCGACATAAGTACGACGATGCCCACGCAACTCATTGACATCTTCAAGCCCGCCAAGCGCAATGCGAATAAGCGGGCGCTTAAGTGCTGTAGCAATGGAGTTGGCAAGTGACGTTTTTCCTACACCCGGAGGGCCAGAGAAACAGAGAATTGCTCCTGAGCCTTTTTTCAAAGCAATACCACGCAGCTCTAAAAGCTCTTTAACTGCAAAATACTCAACAATTCTTTCTTTTGGTTTTTCAAGTGAAAAGTGGTCTTTATCTAACTGTGTTTCTACATTTTCAATCTGAAGTGATTTTTTGGCATATGAGCCAAAAGGAATCTCTAAAACCCAGTCGAGATAGGTCTGTGTCATAGAAGTATCCGAAGAGTCTGGATGCATTCTGGCAAAACGCTCCAACTGTTTTTTTATCTCTTTATAGGCATCTTCACCCATCTTAGATTTTTTCTCTTCAAGCTTTTTGTAGTACTCTTCTATCTCTTCTTCACGAGCTGTGTCACTGCCCAACTCTTTTTGAATCTGCTTCAACTGCTCTTTTAAAAAGTACTCTTTGTTTACTTTTTCAATGTGCGTATGCACTTTCGAGCGAATCTCACGCTGCAACTTATTGGCTTCTATTTCATCTATGAGAATGTCAATGAGGTCCAAAAATCTTTTTTCTGTATCGGTCTCTACGAAAAGTTTGTATGCCTGCTCTTTTTTGAGCTTAATCGTAGAGCAGATAAGATCGATGATACGGTTATGGTCATGATTCTCTTCAATGGTGCGAAGCAGATCAGGCGGAAAGTAGCTGCTTACAGCAGAAAGGGCTCTTACCTTCTCACGTACAACCTCTAAAATCGCATCAATCTTAAGAGAGTTTACCTCTGTCGCTTTAAGTATGTCAACATGTGCTGTTAAGGGCTCATCTGATACTTTATAGAGTGATTTTGCACGTGCAAGTCCTTGAAAAAGAACTTTTACTCTTCCATCTGGCAGAGAGACTTTACGCATAATGGAGCCGACAACTCCAGCGTCATACAGTGACTCGTACTCTCTTTCACCCTCATGTTCTGCTTTTGTCGGGCAGACAATGACTAAAGAGTTCTCTTCAATGGCTTGTGTTGCGGCTACTATATTTTTATCATCATTTAAAAAAAGCGGTGAGATCATAAATGGATATAAAAAAAGCTCATCTTCTGCTATAACAGGGATGTCAGCCGGGAATTCTCCATAATTACTTAATTTCATAAATAGTTGTCCTTACTTATTTTGTTTCGTTCGTTTCATTTGTATCTTGCACAGTGTTGCGTGAGACGACACTTTGCGTGTCAGGAATTAAGAATGCATACCAAGAAGATGTACCGTCGCCCTCAAATATCTCTTTATACCAAGGGGTATTTGCGCGTTCAACTTCGTTCCAATTTATCCATTTTTCAGGCATAATGGCTCGGTAATATTCCGCTCCTTTTGGTTTGTCTATACGCTCATATAAAGAGGCAATTGTCTCATTAAGCACGGCATCCGCGAGGTAAAGATTTGTAAGCATACTGTCAACAAGTGAGTAATACATAGAGTGTGGGTACTTTTGTTTGAAAGTTTTTGCATCTTCAATAGCATCGGATATGAGCACCTGATCACGTCTAGGATTTGGCAGTGCCATGTATTTTGCTTTTACCTTCAAATACTCTGCAAACTCTATCTCATTTTCATTGGCATAACGCTTCACATACTCATTTAAAAAATGTTCAGTAAGAAGATACTCTTCAGCATGCATATGTGCGATAGCAAGTATCATCGTAGCTTCTGGTAGTAAGGGGGAGCCAATATGTTCTCCTTGCAGTGATGAATAATAATCATCTGCTTTGTCAACATTGCCATTAGAAATGGACTGAATAATCTTACCGTACCAATACACTGCCGGCTTATTGTACTCATCAACCTTTTTTGCACACGAGCTAAACATGAGAGTCAAAAAGAGAAGAGAGAGGAAAATGGTTAATCGTTTTTGCATAAAAAGTTCCTGTATGTAATTAGAATGTTATTTTATCTAAAAGATATATAATAGCCATTAAACTACAAATATTTTCTATGCTATAATAAAATAATTATAAAAAAAGGGATTTGATGAAAATTTCAGAGATAAAAAACATTTTGCGGTCATATGATGTTATCACAAATGCTTTACTTTTTGGCTCTCACGCAGATAATACGCAACATGCTATGAGTGATATAGACATCGCAGTCATAACAAAAAATGAAATGGACATTTTCACTATGGGTGAAATCATCTCTAAACTCGAAGCTATCACAGGCAGTAAGATTGATCTTGTCTCTTTAAATGATTTATATAAAAAATCACCACTTTTAGCCTACAATATTTACCAAAATCACAAAATAATATTTTTAAGAGATGAACAAAACGAAGCTTTTTCACAAAGGATAGCAGATGGAGATCTTGCAAAAATTAAAACAGCTTGAGGAAAATCTTATAGGTGAGATAAAAGAAAATATTTCTTAAAGGTGGTGGCCTGTCTCGGAATCGAACCAAGGACACAGTGATTTTCAGTCACTTGCTCTACCGACTGAGCTAACAGGCCATTTAAAAGAGTGGAAGTATAGCTTTTTGGCACTGAAAATGAACTTAAAACACAATAAAAACAAATTGTAAGAAATTTAATGTTTAGGTATAATAGTAAAATTCAAAAAGCTAAATGGAGCTGACTTATGTGTGCTTTAAAATTAGAAGATATTCATTATACATACGATGATTACAAACTCTGGAAGGGTGATTGGGAAATCAAATTTAAGAGTGTGAATCATGTGAAGTCGTAGGCGAAGTAGATTACAAAATAAACGATGAAACCATACTGAGACCAGATGTAGTGCTCACTTGTGGTGAAACACATGAGATGTACCTAACAAAAGCACCCGAAATCATTGTTGAAATTATCTCTAAATCCACTGCGAAAAAAGATGAAGTGTATAAATTTGACATTTATGAAAGAGAGAAAGTAAAATACTACATCATCGTCTACCCTGATGACCTATATGCCAAAATTTATAAACTTGATGAAAAAAAATACGACAAGCAGGGTGATTTTTCTATGGAGACGTACCATTTTGAAGAGACAAAGTGTGGACTATCTCTTAATTTTGAAAAAGTATTTAAAAGGTTTCGATAGTAAAAAAGTTTTTTCCTTGATTTTGACATATTATTTATACTTTGATATACTTCTTTTTGTGTAAACACTTTAACTCCAGTCTGCTTAACTAACAGATATATAAGAGATTTAGGCTAGGGCTTCGGTCTTAGCCTTTTTTTTGCCTCTTTATAAGCTTGTATCTGGTATCGTTCTTCTATGGTTAAATGTTTATATTTCAATTTTCTTTATTCAAATTTTCAAAAATTGCACTTCAGATTTAAATTTTGGATACATCCCAAAATTTTGTTTTCTCAGTAATGTATCCTAACTTATTTTTAGTATCAAGAAGTGCACAATGAAGTGTTGCCAAGAACCACTCACACCAAATGGTAATATCTAAATGATTATCACTCTTCCTTACATACCCTGTTGTGCTTTCCAATGCTTTATAATATCCCTTTCTATCGCTGTTAATTACACTAGATATAGAATAGAATTTTGAAATCTTGGAATTTTCTATTTTAGAAAGTACCAAATCAGTTATAGCCCTAGCAATCCTGCCATTTCCATCATCAAATGGATGAATGATTACAAACCACAAGTGTGCAATAGCTGCTTTTATCAAATAAGTGTTAAATCTTTTTCATAGTTTGTATTTACATCAATAAGTACTTCTATAAGGTGTCTGTTGATTCATCTATTATTTTATAATCAATATTTTCAAAACCAAGCTTTCTTTTTATAGAAGCTTTAACACTATCACGATTTAACATCTCCCCCTCTAAAATTGGCGTTTTAAGTATTTATGAACTTTGGTATTTTAAAGATCTATAAAGATTAAATATCTAAACCATATTTAGTAAATATATGATATAATCCATAAATACATTTTAGGATTTATTATGAATATTAGCTATTTCACAAGAAAACAAGAGCTAGTCTTAGCAAAAATAGAAACAAAATTTATTAGAAGAGAGTACTTTGATATTCTAAACTCCAACGAAAGACTCATAGCACTCATAGGCGCAAGAGGTGTTGGGAAAACAACCCTGCTCTTTCAATACATCAAAGCAAATAATGCGAAGTCTCTTTATATGACTGGAGATGATATAGAGTTTACAAACTCTAGCATCTACACACTAACAGATGAGTTCTATTCACTCGGTGGCAGGGTAATTATTATAGATGAAGTTCATAAGTATAAAAACTGGGTGCAAGAGATAAAAAATATCTATGACAGCTTTCCAGATCTCACCATTAGAATCAGTGGTTCTTCCATGATTAATATTCTATATGAAAAGTACGATTTAAGCAGAAGGCTTGTTATACATACACTTCCTGTACTAAGTTTCAAAGAATATTACGAAATTCAAAAAGGAATTACACTTACATCATACACACTCCAAGAGATACTGTCCAACAGTAGTGAGATATCTAAAGAACTTGTGTTCAAATATGAAGATCTCTATGCTGAGTTTAAAAACTATCTACAATATGGTGCATATCCATTTTATTTAGAAGGGATTGAAAGCTTCAACAGTAAACTCTTTAATGCCTTGGATAAAATTATTCATGAAGATATTCCCTCTTTAAATAAAATTGACTACTCCCATATTTCCATTTTTGAGAAACTCATCTTTTTTGTGGTATCTGCAAATAAGCCATTTAGTGTAAATGTTGCAGCACTTGCAAGAGAGTTTGGAGTAAGTGAACCAACACTCTATACTTACCTTAGTATATTAGATAAGACAGGCATATTTAAATCTATGCGAAAATCTTCAAATAAAGTATCGAAAAAACCACAGAAAATTCTTTTTGCAAATAGCAATATCCTTTATGCCTATGCCGATAAAATTAATTTAGAACTTGATATTGGGACTATTCGAGAGACTTTCTTTGTTAATTGTTTTGAAAATATCTTCTATAGCGACATTGGAGACTTAAAAGTTGATAAGTATATTTTTGAGGTTGGTGGAAGAAATAAAACTTTTTCACAAATTAAGGATAAAAACAATAGTTTTTTAGCTTTAGATATTGATTTTACATCAAATAACAATAAAGTCCCTCTTTGGCTCTTTTCTTTTATAAAATAAATATTTTTATAGTTTAAAACAAGAACATATCATAAATTATACAAAAAGAAAACATAAAAAAACACCCATTCTTTATCAAAAAAAGCGCTTTTTAAGACCATTTCAGATAAATTTGTGAAAAAAGTGCTACAATAAAGTAAGGACAAGTGATTTTTTGTGTTGAGCCCTGATGTTGGATGCACTGATTTTTGCTTAAAAAAGGGGATACCATGAAAGCCTTTATACAATTTTACACCATACTATTTTTCATTATGAGTGCAACATCTTTAAATGCAGCAACTGCTTGTACGGGAACAACTGCTAATTGTTCTTATGATGTGACTGCTGCAGAATTAGCTGCAAAAATTCAAGGTAATGGTATTACTATTACGAATCCTCAAATACGTCATGGCGATGGAACACAAGTTGGCATATTTTCTAATGGTATCAATGGAGCTGGCTTAGAGATAGATGAAGGGATTACTTTAACAGGAATGAGTGTAGAAGATTCCTTTAAACAAAACACCTCTTGGCACACATCCATACAAGCATCAGGCACATACAGTGACCCCGACTTAACAGGTATTGACGCTAGCGCAATTTATAATCCTATTGTACTTACGTTTGATGTAACATTGGATGCAAATACACGTTTACTTCTTATAGATTATCAATTTGCTTCGGAAGAGTATAATGAATTTGTTGGTTCTCAATTCAATGATGCCTTTGGTTTTTTCATTTGGGGAGGTGATTTGCCTGCCAATACTGTTTATAATATCGCAAGGGTAGTTGACAATCAAACATATGTTAAGATTAGTGATATAAATAATTATGACCCTGTAACAGTAAATAATGTAAATAATGGAACTCCTGGATATTATGCAACTATTTACCCTGCTACCGGAAATGTAGATTATAGTAACGCCCGATTCTACATCGATAATTGTAATAAACAGACTAGTGAGGATGCTTTGAATAATTATGGTATTGATATAGGCTGTACCCAAACAAATTCTCCTGTAGCAGTGGAATATGATGGATTAACCCACACTTTACATGCAACCCTAGACAATTTAACACCTGGACAAACATATCATTTTAAAATGGCAATTGCCGATACTGGAGATTATCAGTGGGATACAGGTGTATTTATTAACAAAATACGTGGTCTTCGAGCCCCTAATCTTTGTTATGATTATGCATATAAACAAAACGGAAGATATATAACTGCTGATTACAACAACAGTGTTGGTCCTTATATTGATACAGATGTTTCACAAACTAATCCTTTACAAATTGCAATGTATTTCAAAAATCAAGAGGCATCTGACTTGCAAGTAAGTAATGTCAAACTCAATGTATTGGACATAAACACCACACAAGCGATATACTTACCAAATTCTGTCTCCGTAACACAGCCCGGAAATGTTTATCCAACACCAATCCCTGACAATACACAAGGTATGACAACAACTGATAGTAATATCAGCAATATTCCTATAAACTCATTTAACAGCTTTGAAAATTTTTACACCTACTTTTCTCTTGATCCAAAAATGTCACACATTTCTATGCCTCTTGTAGCAAGACTTGACTATAATATTACTATTCCACTTTCAGCAACTCAAAGTGTTACAATAGCACGTTCGAGTCTCATCGATAAAGATGTGCCAATTTGTGGAGGTGGTGCTTCAAGATATAAACCAGCTTATGGTATTTTTAATATTGTTGAAGATGATTTAAACCCTAATTATACGCCAGGAAACAGCAATCTTATCTATAATTTGAATACACAAGTGGTTAATAGAACTCCTAATGTTTCTGTTGTGTCAATGGACGAAAACAATCTAGATACACTCAAAGATATCAATGGCTCGGTTATTGTTGCTGTAGACCTCGTTGACTTAGGAGCATTTCATGACACAGCAGCCTCTTGTAATGAAGAGAGTAATGCAATCTCTAAAAGAGTATGGACTACAATTAATAATGTAGCGCAAGCAGAAGTTGCCTTAGCTCCAGATGAAGCACGTGTTAATACTACATTTAGAGTAAGTTATAATACAGATGGAAATAGTACAGGTGCATTGCATTTAGTACCTGTTGCATATAGTAATGGAGTTGCCATTGCATGGAATGTTGATAATTTTCCATCTTTAGCAGGGAATAACTGCCTTCAAGATATGGATGGAAACCCAAACAATACTGATACTGTAGCATCTTGGTGTAACAACGCAGGGACAGCAACTGCATCTGCTATGAACTATGACCAACTAGTTGCATGCCAACAGTGTATTTATGGGTACAATACAAAATACATCTGTTCAAGAGATAACTTCGCAGTACGCCCAGAGGCTTTTCACATAAATATAAAAGATCAAAATCAAACTATTACTACTCCAAATGAGCCGCTAATTGTCAGTAATATAGTTCCAACAGCTACACATACTAATCTGGCAGCAGGTTATCAATACATTTTAGAAATCAATGCTACAAACCATTTAGATAATAATGCTTCGCTCGGATACTATAAAGGGATTACTACAAAATACACATGGTCACCTGTTCTAGGAAAAGATGTGAGCGGATGTAATGATGATGGGAATTATAGTTTCAATGTAAACTTTGGCAATGGTATGGTTGATAACAATACTAGCTTAGATCAAGTCGGTGTCTACAGTTTAAATGTTAGTGATACGACATGGACAGCTATTGACAGTGATTTAAATTATTTACAAGATATCAATAGAACTAACCATTATCTTGCACCTTACTCAGCTCATTTTCTCCCAGGTACAGACTGTGTTCTCAATAGTGATTTTGTGGATCAATCTAGCATGAATGACAACTTAACAGGATGCGATATTAACAGTACGCATACAACGCATCTAAGTAGCAGTAGCAGTATTCAATATGTAGATTTAAATGTTAGCTTTTATCCTTACAAGTTTGACATAAACGGATCTGGAGGTGGTAGTCCTATCATCCCTACTGTAGGAACAAATTACCAACCAGTTGACCTTCTCAGTAACTTTTTTGTTTATACCTCAGACATTAATAATAGTGCTGATGAAAATATGTCTTATCATCTTAATGGCACCATCGCAGCACTAGGAGAGAATAATAGTACTCTTAATAATTTTGTTGACAAATGCTATGCTTTACCACTAACCATTACTATTCAAACAACAAATAGAGATTTAAATGATACTACAGGTAATCATGTCAATTTTAGAGCAAGATTTCATGATATCAACACTACAACCAAGCAACCTATACAATTATTGGATGTAAATAGAGCAGATACAGCACCTACTGTAGCAAAATTTGATTTTAATCTCACAACAGCCCATTTCTATCAAACATCCAATGGACGCATCCAGACATATCTCAATTTAAATTATGATCGAAATGTAACCAAAACTGTAAACCCTAACACTATCACATTCCTATCTTACGATGTCAACTGTACTGCAGGTACAGCTTGTTTTAGAAATGCAGATCTTGTGAGTAACAAGACACCGGAAATGAAAAAAGATCTTAATACGACAATCCCTATTAAGTTTTATTATGGTCGTGCAAATGCTGGGAAACAGCGTTATGAAGTTCCTACCGATAATCCATATCAAGCAAATATCTATTATGAGATATATTGCTATGGTGCTGGCTGTGACACAACGCTGCTTCCAACAACGCTATTACAACCAAACCCGCAACATGTAAATGATATTCGTTGGTACCAAAACATCCTACATAGTCCTAGTAATGATGGAAATGTTAGCCAAGTAATAGAAAGTGGAGGTCTGGGAAATATATTTCCAAATAATTTAAACAACACAACAAACCCAGCACAAGTGAACCTTTTATACAACGGTTCACTCGGTTATCCTTACAGCAGTTCTATAGAAGTTAATGCCTCAAATTGGCTTATATATAATGAAAATAATCCTAACGCAACAACCAACTCTTTTCAAGTAGAATTCAACAAAGCAGGAAATGGTTGGGTTGGGAAACATGAAACAAATGCAACAACTAATACTACGGGAACTGGAAAAACCAATAGGAGAACAATGTGGTAAAAGCGAACTTTAAAACTGCATTTACAATGATAGAGCTTATATTTGCTATTGTTGTTATTGCCATCGCTGTAGTTTCTCTGCCTATGATGATGCAAGTAAACTCTAAAGGGATGGATAACAACCTTGCACAAGAGGCAATCTTTGGTGCATCGGTTGAACTTATGCAGGCTACGACAGGGTATTGGGATGCAAACTCCATGAAAGATATCAATTTAAGTGATTACTCAAGAGTTGTTAATATTGATGGCGACTGTAATGCTACAACAAAACTTCGTCCCGGACACATCAACCAACCATTTCATAGACGATGCATTGATGACACAACTATAAATACAGCAAGTAATGCAACTGGAAATGCTAATTTTAACACCTTAAATGATTTTGCACATGTTGCACAACCACTTTTCATAGGAAATGCAAATGGTGCCGCAGGCTACAAAGACATGAATTATACAAGTACCCTTACAGTAGCTCAACTTGCAGATACTAACATTAAAGTTCTTACTGCAACAATTCGAGATGCTGCACAAGGAAATAAAATTATTACAGTTTTAAGAACACAAGCTGCTAATATTGGTGAACCACAATACTATAAAAGGACTTTTTAATGCGTCGCTATGCTTTTACAATGATTGAACTAATTTTCGTTATAGTAGTGATGGGAATTTTAGCAAAATTTGGTGCGGAATTTTTAGCACAGGCATATAATGGTTTTATCTTTTCAAAAATAAATAATGAACTCCAATCTAAGAGTGAAAGTGCCGTCGAACAGATTGGAGCTAGACTGCAATACAGGATTAAAGCATCTGTAATAGGAAGAGATCCTAGTAACAATAATTTTTCTACCAACTTTAAAGCCCCAACAGAAATCAATGCGACAGAAGCACCTAAATATAGTATACTTGAATGGGTTGGCACAGCAAATGAGAGTTTTAGAGGAACGACAAAACCATTATGGAGTGGTATTATAGACATTAATCCATCTAAGGCACTTGGAGTGAAAACACTTGTTTCTCCTGAGACAAACACCACAGCTGTTAATAATATGATACAATCATTAAGACCGACAGGTAGCGCTACTACTATTAATAATGCTGCAATTTACTTTGTCGATTCAAATGGCAATGTTCATACTGGATTTGGATGGGACAAAAATCAAATTGATGCAATACATCCAATAGATGTTAACACTACGCACATTGATTGGCTGGTAGCTGATAATAATTTTAGCGGTGTTGACGTTTGTGAATACTATCAACTTGCATGGACTGCTTATGCTGTTGGAATAGATACTGCAGAGCCAACAAAGCTAAAACTTTGGTATGATTATCAACCATGGGAAGGTGAAGACTACAAAAATGGCAAGTCTATCACACTCATGGAAAATGTCAGTACATTTCAATACAACGCAGTAGGCTCTATTTTAAAAATTCAAGTCTGTACCAAATCGACGGTCGGAGCAATGAGTGAGGGGAATTATTCGCTATGCAAAGAAAAAACAGTTTACTAAAAAAGAAAAAGAATGGTTTTGCCATGATAATGGCTATAACTGTCATTGTCATTATAGCTACTATTATGGCTTTGTCTGTTGCGCTTACATCACAAACAACAAAGAGAACAACAGACATCTACCTATATGAACAAGCATCCCTCTATGCAAAAGCTGCATCAGAAATTGCTCTTTTGAATATTGCAAAAAATGGCTGTCAGAACACGAGCAATATTTTATTTGGTAATGCCGGAGAGATCCAATATGATGCAAATGTGACAATGAAATATGTTTATACTAATAATTCAGGTGGATGTACAACATTTACACCTAATACACCAGTCACAACTCCAGAACAAAATGGTTCTGTCGTCATGGATATAGCAGTGACACTGCATGACCCTTCAATTACAAGCGAGCCCATAAGATATTTCAGAAGAACAATACAAAAATTATAAATCTTCCCTCATTGTAAACTTTTTCATGATATAATGAAAAAAAATTAAAGGATTTCATTATGAATACATCAATGACAGGAAGAAATATAGAGCTTACAGATGCCATCAAAGAGCATATCGCAGCATCTGTAGAAACACTCAAAAAATTTAACTTAGACATTATTTCAGTCAATGTGATTGTATCTACACAGTCAAAAAAAGGTAAAGATCACTCAGTTGTTGAGTACGTTATCAATCTTGCACATAAAAATACTATTGTAATCAAGCAGAGTGATGAAGATTTGTATGTTGCCATTGACTTAGCGGCTTCAAGAGCACAAAAAGCTATGCGCCGTCTTCACGACAAAGAGAGTGACCACCACAAAGTAGGTCTTAATGAGATTAAAGCAGAAGCTGTCAGTGTAAAAGAAGCAGTTGAGGAGATGGAAGATGAGATTATTCCTGTAGAACTTGACCTCTACAAACCACGTGAGGTTGAAGATGTTTTAAATGACCTCAAAGAGAGCGGTAAAATGTTTGAAATATTTGCAGACAATGAACAAAAAACACGTGTTCTTTACAAAAGAAATGATGGTAAATTCGGTCTTTATTAGAAACTATTTTGGGTAAAGAAGTAAATCTTCTTTTACCCTGCGCACAATATTTTCATCCTCCGCAAAATCAATCCATCTAAATGCTGAACCGCTTTGTGAAATTCCTCTGAGCAAATCGCCACTTTTTCTAAATTTTAGATCCAAGTTTGCTATATCAAATCCGCTTGTAGTCCGTGTAAACTCCTCCAAGCGTTCTGAAGAGTTTTGATTTCTATATAAGAAACAATAGCCTTTGAGACCTGTTCTACTGACTCTGCCACGCAACTGATGCAGCGTTGAAAGACCTAATCGCTCAGCACCCACAATGACCACAGTACTCAGACGTGGCAGTGATATGCCCACTTCCACAACTGTAGTAGAGATGAGAATAGAACCTTTTTGTCTAAAGTCCATCAATACCTGCTCTTTTTCTTTATCTTTACCGTGCGTTACATAAACATTCTCAAAATTACTCTCCCAGTAACTTCGCGCTTCTTCAATGCTCTGATACTCAAGCACTTCACTCTGCTGCACCAATGGGTAAACTATGAGTACCTGATTGTTTTTTGCTATCTCGGCTTTTATCTGCGTGAGAAGAGCTTGAAAGTCACTCCTATGAATGACTTTGGAGTCTATATCTTTTTTAAAAGGTGTTGACGTGATGAGACTCACGTCAATGTGTGCGCTCTCTATCATCGCCTGTGTTCGAGGAATCGGTGTTGCAGAAAATTGCAGATAGTGTGGTTTCTTTTCTCCTGAACTTACAAGTTTTTCTAACATATGACGCTGTTTCGTTCCAAATCTATGCTGTTCATCCACCATAACCAAAGCTACTTCAGGCAGTTCTCTGAACAAAAGCGCGTGCGTTCCTATGATGAAATCGTAGGCGTCCAACTTCTCTTTTTTTGTTTTGTTTGTTACGAGTGCTATTTTGACATTTGGCAGAAACTTTTTTGCCTCTTCGTAAAGTTGATTCGCCAAAATAGTTGTCGGAGCCATAAGAATTGATTTGTGTGGCAGCATCATAAAAGCAGCAGCTAAAATCACCATCGTTTTACCACTACCCACATCGCCGACTATCATCCGTTTTGCCGCGACATCTTTAGTAAAATCATCTTTAATCTCTTCGATGGCTTTTAGTTGTTCGTCTGTCAAAGTGAAAGGCAACCCTTCTCGAAAAATCTCATAAGAGCTTTCTTTAGAGACAAGAGGCTTAAAATATCTTCGCTTGCGTGCAAATGCTTTCATATAAGTGTAGAGTTCCAGGTACTTTAATGCTTCTACTGCTTTTTGTGAAAGTTCTTTTTGTTCTAAAATCTCTACTGTTGGAAAATGCAAACGAACAACTTCTTTCGCTATATCTTCAGCTATACCCTCCTCACGCAAGGCTTCCACAGTTATAAATTCTTTGATCAGTCGTGCCATTACATCACTGCGCAAAGCAGTTTTATACTTTGGAGTAATAGCGCCGACCTTAGTTACTTTACGAGGCATACTCATAGAGCATTGCCCGGTTTTGCATTCTATCATACCGTAGAAATAATCTCTCTCCCCTACTTTAAACTGATGCATCATATAGGGCTTGGGACGGAACAATACTCCGGTGACACTATGACCAAAATTATGTGCAAAAAAAGTTATTTGAATGGAATTGGGTGCACGGTAAACAGACTCGACCGTCGCATCTATAATTTGTGCTGCGTGAGGAGTAAGTTTTTCATTAATGCGGTAATCTTCATAAGAGTGAGGAATCAAAAGAGCAAGTTCACTTACTGTACCAATGCCAAGTTTTTTAAATTTTGCTTCTTGTTCTTTTGAGAGTTTCATGATTATTACTCAATTTTCTCTTCGAGTTTTTTTACTCTTTTATATAAATTACCAATCATAAAAGCCATAATCACAATAATAAGTGTCAGAACAATATCTTCTAAATTTTTCACAATTTTCCTTTTTATGATATACCCACATTATAGAAAAAAATCAAAAAATATTTTAAATATATGTCAAATTGAAAGATTTACGCGTTAACTCGCTTATTTCTCTCTTCTTCCTGTGCTTTATAGAGTTCTGCACAACCGCGTGAGAGTTCACGAATTTTTAGGATGTAGTTTTGACGTTCTGTTTGAGAGATGGCTTTTCGTGCATCAAGTACATTAAATACATTTGATGCCATCATACACAAATCATATGCAGGCAGAGGCAAACCGGCTTCAAGTGTTCTGTGACACTCTTTGCTTTTAGCATTGAACTCTTCAAAAAGCATCGCGGTATCTGCCACTTCAAAGTTATACTTAGAGAACTCTATTTCGCTCTCTTTATGCACATCTTTATAGAGTGTTTTATTCCCCTCTTTATCGACATTCCAAACGATGTCAAAAACAGTATCAACACCCTGAAGGTACATTGCAAGTCGCTCTGTTCCGTATGTTATTTCAGCAGTAACAGGACTACATTCAATGCCGCCAACCTGTTGAAAGTACGTAAACTGTGTTACTTCCATACCATTGAGCCATACTTCCCAGCCAAGTCCCCATGCACCGAGTGTAGGTGATTCCCAGTTGTCTTCAATGAAGCGAATATCGTGTTTACTTACATCAAGTCCAAGATATTCCAAAGACTGTAGATATAGCTCTTGAATATTGTCCGGTGAGGGTTTTATAATCGCCTGAAACTGATAGTATGAGCCAAGGCGATTTGGATTTTCTCCATAACGCCCATCTGTCGGACGGCGTGAAGGTGCCACATAGGCTGTCGCCCAAGGAGTAGAATCGAGTGAACGCAGAAACGTAGCCGGATGAAAAGTTCCTGCACCTGCAGCAATATCATAAGGCTGTACGATATTACACCCCTGTTTCATCCAAAATTCTTGAAGTTTAAGTAACATTTCACTAAAAGTTATCATTCTATCTTGCCTTGTTTTGTTTTTCGTATTATATCTAAAGAGACTTTTTTAGGTTTTAAACCAGTTTACAAACAATATCCCCGACATTTTGTCCCAAAGATGCTGCAACAACATCACACTTGACTTTAAGCAAGAAGCAGATGTTATCTCTATGCGAAGGAGAGAGACACTCATAGTTTCCCATCCCTTTGCTGATGACTAAATCTGCTTCATCAAAAACTTTTTGTGCATAGCTATTGGCACGATTATAAGTAAATCCCGGAGTATTTACACCACTGTCGATAAGCTCACACAGAGTCACAAAACCGGCCTCTTTTGCCTCTTTCATCGTTACATCATTTATGATGGGATTACCGCGCACCATATAAGAAAATTTTGTCTCAGGGTAGAGTTCCTGGACTGTTTCAATGAACATATAGTCAAAAATATGCTCTCCGACATTATCGCCAATGACGAGAACACGCTTGGCAGTTCCTAATTCTTGAGTAAAATGCTCAAAGTCATCATGCCCAAATGCGGTATCAAAAATCTTCTCAAGCTCCTCTTGCAGATCAAACTCTACTGCAGCTGCGAGATCTATAACATTTCCCGCTACTGCGATTTTTGTCGCGGTAAGAAGTTTGTTGTCTGCTGTTTGTAGCTTTTTCTTTAAAAGAGGAACAAAAGAGAATGCTTTTTGTGTTGAGACTCTTTTTATCTCATCATATAAATCTGACTTATCTGCCAACAGAGACATCTTTTCATACACATCTGCTGCGATTTCCGGCGGAGTCAAAGCAAAAGAGAATGATTGACTCATCTGTGTTACACTCTTGAGAAGTGATGTCTGCAGTTTTTCATCAGCTCCTATTGCGTGAGCGACTTTGAGACTTTGATTGATGATGCAGTTGACACACTCTTGGGAAATTTTCATTAATTGTTGTCAGTATGTTCTTCTATAGCTTTGTTCCACATAAGCTTGTACTTGCGTCTCATAAATTCAACTTCCTGCTGAGAAAGTTTAAGCTGTTCTTGAAGCGTATGAATCGTTTGTCTGTCTTCATCATAAAGTTCTTGAAGTGATGCCAAAGCCTCACGCAAGAACTCATTTTCTACGCGTACTGCTTCAAGTGTCTCATCTTTTGCATCAAGAACTTTCTCATGAAGATTAATGATTGTGCCTATGGTCTTTTCAACGAACTCAGGTTGAACAAGCATCTCATGCTTATTTTTTTCACTGAGTTCATTGAGTTTTGCAGGAACTATGACTTCTGTAGCGCCTTTTGATGGGTCAATGTAGCGCACACCATCTTCAACTTTAACAGTGAGCTTTCCACGCTCTATCAAATCATCAATAGCTGATAATTCCAAGCCAGTCAGTTCACTGTATTCGTCGTCGATCATCCATTTCATACTTCTCTCCTGCTTTTTTGTACTATTTTATAATAGTCTCTATCTCTAAAGAGTCCATCTCGACCTTTTTCGCTTTTGCGATGCGATCCTCTTGGAGTTTTATAGCCAACTCTTCATTGTCAAGTGCTAATATCTGCATTGCTAGATACGCGGAGTTAATCGCTCCCGCTTTTCCTATGGCAACAGTAGCAACAGGCATACCGGCAGGCATTTGTACAGTTGAGAGCAATGCATCGATTCCGCTGAGTGCTGATGCAGACATTGGAACACCAATGATAGGCTTTACAGTTTTAGAAGAGAGAACACCTGCCAAGTGCGCAGCCATACCAGCAGCTGCAATGAAGACCTGTGCCCCTTTTTTCTCCGCATTTGCTATATACTCTTTTGTACGCTCTGGTGAACGGTGTGCTGAAGAGATAATCATCTCATAATTCACACCAAAACTCTCTAGCGTGTCAGAACATGACTTCATCACCTCATAGTCACTCTTTGAACCTATTATAATTGAAATAAATTTCACTTTTTCTCCTTAATTTTTTGGTGCTGTATTCATATCCGGGCGCGATGGAATTCTAAAAAATGTAAACGGAGGGAAAGTTGTTGGTAATGCTATAGGGTTAATATTACCACTGTGAACAGCTTCCCAAATTTTGCCTTTTACATCTTTTAACTCTTTAAAAGAGAGGTAGAGTTTTCCATCTCTCTCATAGGTACTCCCAGTTTCATTATCCACAAGTGCTATCTCTGCATTGAGCGGTGCGACAACTTCAAGTTCATCGCCCGGCTTTGTTGTAAATTTACACATATAGTGCGTGCCTGCTTCATCTGTTATGCCTGTTACCTGATGCGTGCCTAACTGCATTGTAAAATCAAGCGACTGTGTATCGTGCTTTTCAAAAGGGCGGGAGATAAGGTAAGCATCGGTGTAGCCACGATTTTGTAAAGACTCCAACTCATACTGATATTTTTGCGTATCTATTTTGCCTGCATAATAATCATCAATCGCCATTCTGTAGGCTTTTGCTGTTACGGCTGCGTAGTATGCTGTTTTTGTCCGTCCCTCTATTTTTACCGAATCAACAACACCTGCATCTAAAATTTCTTCTATATGTGAAGCCAAATTGAGATCTTTGGAGTTCATAATGTACGTTCCGACACCCTCTTCTTCTTCAAGCTTAAAGAGTGTTCCTGTCTCAGGGTTTGCGGCATACATCTCATAAGGAAAGCGACAGTCGTTTGCACAGCTTCCACGATTTGGCACACGTCCGCTTTGCAGTGTCGAGATGAGACAGCGTCCTGAATAAGCAAAACACATTGAGCCATGCACAAAGACCTCAAGTTCAAGCTCAGGCAACTCTTTTTTAATCTCTTTAAGGTCTTTGAGGCTTATCTCACGTGCGGTAATAATACGTGTAGCACCCATATCTACATAGACCTGAGCATCGAGTACATTCATAACATTTGCCTGCGTGGAGAGATGCAACGGTATGTCGGGTGCGAGTTCATGAGCAAGTTTTAAAACACCCGGTGTGGCTACGATAAATGCGTCCGGTTGTAACTCTGCCATTTTTAAAATGTGCTTTTTAAGAAGATTCAACTGTGAATTAAACGGAAACCCGTTAATGGTGGCATAGACTTTTTTACCTCGTTCATGGGCGTACTTGATGCCTGCTTCAAAATCTTCAAAAGAGAACTCTTTCCCAGAACGAATGCGTAGTGAAAAGTGACTCACACCACCATACACTGCATCAGCACCATAATCAAATGCAATTTTTAGTTTCTCCAATGTTCCTGCCGGAGAGAGTAATTCAACTTTTTTCATTACTTTCCAAACTGCTCGAGAAGCGCTTCTATATCTTCTGTAGAAGCGATATCATTATGTGTATCACCTGCGATATGCGTTGCAGAAGCGACACGTTTTTCATCGTCAATTTTACCTTCAAAGAGTGTACTCATATATTTTGAAAGGGCACGCATTACATTGATAACACGTTCAATTTTTTGTCTGTGAATATCTTGATATTGCATAATATCCATCACATTCATAATGGAATCACCGCTGTTTTGAAGTACCTCAACTGTTTCGTTGGCTACTTCAACCGCTTTTTTATTCTCTACAAGCTGTGTCTGAAAACTCTCTACATCAGGGAATTTTTCATTTAATTTTTCAAAAAGTACAATGTTAGCGTTAAGCACTTCTAAAATAACATTAAGAGAGCCCTCTTTTTCCATTAATTCATTGCTTATCGTCTCAATGATGTCAAAAATCTCACTCGCTTTTTCTTCACTCTCTTTTGTTACATCATCGAGTTGGTGTACCATTTTATTTTCATCAGTCGCAGGAAGCGGTAATTTTGCAGATTTAATATTTTCTTCTAAGATATCTTCAGCCGTAGATTCTGCCTCTGTATCTGTACTCTCTGTGGCTTCATCTGCCTCTTCTTGAGTACTTTCATCTTCTGAAAGTTCATCCATACCACCATTCATCAATGCATCTAATTCTTCTTGCGTCATCAGGGTTCTCCATCATAAAATTCGTTTAATTTATCAATTCACACTATAATAGCATAAAATATATTACGGAAAAATTATGATAGTAGATTTACACAACCACACACCGCTTTGTAATCATGCTGAGGGATCAATAGAAGAGTACATTGAAGCAGCCATACAGTGCGGGACAAAAATCTTTGGATTTTCAGACCATGCCCCTATGGATTTTGATCCTGAATATCGCATGGAATTTGAAGATATGCAAGAGTATGAAACAGAGGTAAAAGAGGCAAAAGAGAACTACAAAGAAAGAATAGAGATTCTTTTGGGCTATGAGGTTGATTATCTTCCGGGACATATGGATGAGAGAGTACTTCACGCAGAGGTAGATTATCTTATAGGTTCTGTGCATTTCATCGATGAATGGGGCTTTGACAACCCTGAATTTATAGGCCGTTATGAGCATGAAGATATTGATGTTATATGGCAAAAATATTTTGACACCATCGAAGCAATGGCAAAAACAAAACTGTTTGACATCGTCGGGCATCTCGACCTCATCAAAATTTTTAAATTCATGCCAAAAAAGAGCATTAAAGAGATTGCCAAGAGTGCTCTTGTAGCCATAAAACAAAACGATATGGTTATAGAGATTAATGTCGCCGGATATAGAAAACCGGTTGCAGAAGCATATCCGTCTCAAGAGTTACTAGAAGAGGCTTTTAGACTCGGCATCGACATCACGCTCTCTTCCGATGCGCATAAACCGGAGCAAGTTGGGCTTCACAATGAAAGGGTCATAGCACTGGCAAAAGCAGTGGGCTACAGAGAGTGTGCCTACTTTGTAAAGAGAGAAAAAAAGTTCTTAAAACTTTAACTCTCAGTATTGACAACCCACATAGAAAAAATATTCAAATAGTCCCAAAAAGATTTGATATACTCAACTGAAATTCCCTCGTTTTCTAACTCTGCCAAAAGTGGCTGATAAAGTTCAAGCCACACATATCTTGCCTTCTCATCAATACGAAATGGAGCATGGCGTCCAACCATTTGGTGTTCACCCCTGCTCTGCGTGAAGTAATCCGGCCCGCCTGAAATCTCTATGAGAAAATCCGCCGCATGCTTCTGCGCTTCAGCAAAATCATCATCATCAAAAACAGGAAACAAAAAAGCGATATCACTTGTTTTAATAGCATCATAATGGTCGTGTACCAGCTTACGAAAACGCTCTTCACCCACTTCATGAAAAAAACCAGGATGCGGTTTGGCAACAGAAGGTCTTACACCGAGTTTGCCATCTGTTATTTGTAAATCCATCATTCTCAGCCTTTTTAGGTACTTATTTGGCAAAATTATACAAATAATACCTATAGAAAAATTTAAAAACTTTTTCTAAAGTTGTAATTAATAATATCACATGTATAATACTTCTAAACAAACAATAAATGTAAAAGGAAATCCTAATGGGAAAATATATTGAATTAACTGCTGATAACTTTGAAGCAACACTTGCAGAAGGTGTATCACTAGTAGATTTCTGGGCTCCATGGTGTGGACCGTGTCGTATGGTTGCTCCGGTAATCGAAGAACTAGCTGAAGATTACGATGGAAAAGCAAAAGTCTGTAAAGTAAATACAGATGAAGAGCAAGAGATTGCTGTTAAATTCGGAATCCGTTCTATTCCTACTGTAATGTTCTTTAAAAACGGTGAGTTAGTTGATCAAATGGTTGGTGCTGCTTCTAAACAAGCATTCGCTGACAAACTTGACGCTCTTTTAGCGTAATTTTAAAGGCTGTAAAGAGTGGCAAAACGCAAAGGAGGCAAAAGCCTCTTTTCGCTTTCAACTCTTTTAGCTTCTTTCTTTGGTGCTGCTATGATAGCTGGTGCTTTTGCCTACTTTAACTACAAATTTTCTAAATATAAATTTATTGATTTTAAAGAGTGGTCTTTTTATGAAAAAAGTGATATTTTTACACCCAAAAAAAAGAAGTACATCGTTGTTTTTTACTCCTCACGCAATAAAGGAAGTATGGAAAAACTCTCACACTTGAATCTCAACAACCCTATCATTGCCATCGATTACTACAACAACATCCATCCAAACTCAAAAAACACTACTTTTATCCGCTCAGGAACAGATACATCACTAAAATTTATTCAGCGTTTTAACATTTATGAAGTCCCTTCTATTTTCTTTATAAAAAGAATAAAAGAGACTCTTTATAAACAAGATAGTATGATACGTAAACTTGATAATTTAGATGAATTATCGCAACATATTAAAACTTTATAACAAGGAAACAAAATATGAGTAATATATTGGATTGTGCAATTGTAGGCGGTGGACCTGCAGGTCTTACAGCAGGACTCTATACAACACGTGGCGGACTGGAACAGGTTACTATGTTTGAAAAAGGGATGCCTGGCGGTCAAATCACACAAAGTTCTGAAATAGAGAACTACCCAGGTGTTACAGGTGACATTACAGGGATGGATCTGATGATGCCATGGCCCGAGCAGTGCCAGAAATTTGGTCTTAAACATGACATGGTAGAGATCAAACAGATACGCAAAGATGGTGACATCTTCTCTGTCATTCAAACTAATGACACAATCGTTCATGCGCACTCTGTCATCGTTTGTACCGGTTCATCCCCTCGCCGTGCAGGGTTTAATGGTGAAGATGAGTTCTTTGGTAAGGGTGTCAGTACCTGTGCTACCTGTGATGGTTTTTTCTACAAAGGCAAAGAGGTTGCAGTTATCGGTGGCGGTGACACTGCACTCGAAGAAGCGCTCTATCTCGCTAAAATCTGCTCAAAAGTTTATCTTGTACATAGACGAGATACTTTTAGAGCAGCACCAAATACAGTCAAGCGTGTAGAAGAAAACGAGAAAATAGAACTCGTTCTCAACTCAGTTCCGGATGAAGTGTATGGTGATGCCATGGGTGTAACAGGCATTAAAGTCAAAGACAAAGAGGGAAATATTCGAGATATTTCACTTCCCGGTGTTTTTACTTTTGTCGGTAATGATGTAAATAATCAGACACTTATTCAAGAAGACGGCAGTTTCTTATGTGATGTAAACGGACAGGGGCAACTCATCGTTGATTTGAGTATGAAGACATCCGTACCTGGTCTTTTTGCAGCAGGTGATATGCGCATAGAAGCACCAAAACAGGTTGTGAGTGCAGCAGGTGATGGAGCAGTGGCAGCACTGAGCGCTATCTCTTATGTTGATGAACTATTAAACTAAACGAAGGATAAAAATGACAACTATTAAAGTAGGTGTATTTGGAGCAAGCGGGCGCGTTGGAAAACTCCTAATTGAAGATTTAAAATCAAGTGAAGGAATGGGTTTAAGTGCTGTTTATGTCAGAAACTCTTTAAACTTTGCCATAGACCCTTCTGTTCTCGTAACATCAGATATGCATGCATTTATGGCATCAAGTGACATTATCATTGATTTTTCACTACCGGAGGCTTGCGAAAAGCTTTTAGAAGAGGCTATTAAAACACCAAGGCCTCTTGTCATCGGAACAACAGGGCTCAATTCACATCAGCTTAATCTTTTAAAACAGGCTAGTGAACTTATGCCTGTTTTGTATGCAACAAATATGTCTTTAGGTGTAGCACTACTGAACAAACTTGTATATCAGGCTTCTGCAGCCTTGGAAGATTTTGACATTGAGGTTGTTGAGATGCATCATAGACATAAAAAAGATGCCCCAAGTGGAACGGCACTGACTCTGAGTGAATCAGCTGCACGCGGACGCGGTTTAGATATTGATAAAGTGCGCGTAAGCGGTCGTGATGGAAATATTGGGGAACGTAGCAAAGATGAGATTGCCGTTATGGCACTGCGCGGCGGAGATATCGTTGGACGTCATACTGTTGGTTTTTATAATGATGGTGAGTTTATTGAACTTAACCACACAGCAACCTCACGCAACACTTTTTCCAAAGGAGCACTCCGTGCCGGAAAATGGCTTGCAGATAAGGAGCCGGGGCTCTACAGTATCAGCGACTGTCTCGAACTCTAAAACTATCTTTTAGAGTGCTAAAGCTGATTTTGCGAGCTTTGCCCACGCGGAGTTTGCATCAGCTGCTATGGCCTCTTTATATGCTTTTGTAGCATCTGCGTCTCTCCAAAGTTTACCTAGAACCATTCCAAGCAGATACTTTTGTCTTGCTCTCTCATTTTTATTTAGCTGCACACTATCTAATGAACGTATGACCTCTAAGGCACGCTTGTAATCATTCTTATTCATATATGCGCTATAGAGCGTAAATTCTACATAAGGACTTTGTGCATAAGAGTTTGAGCGTTTTTGGATACGCATCACTTTAGTAGCGTATTTGATAACGATGTTATCATCTTTGAGCTCACTTCCTAAAGAGACCATTGCCACATATCTATCTATATCTCTGTAATTTAGTCCGAAAATATCTTCTATTTTGACCATCGCTTTCATCATATTTTCTTTTTGTTCTAAGCGATTATAGGCATCAAAAAGGTATCTGTAGACATCTTTATACGGAGAAGCTTTTAGATTATCTATCAAGGTGATTAAATCTTTTGCCGCATCTACTACTTCACTGTAATTACCTGTCGCAAAATCAACTTTGATATATCTGTAGAGCCATTTTTTACGCAGCTCTATATCTGTTGATTTGAGATTTTTTGATGCAATAGATGCAGAAAGTTGATAATCTCCGCCTTTCATCGCACAAGCATAAATACCATCATCCCAGGAGTTTGAAAGCGTAATATTATAATCATTAGCAACAACCAAAACGTTCTTACAGTTCTTTTCCTTTAAAGATACTTCCATCAGTCCTCTAGCAGCATCTTTAATAATGCTCTCTACATCAGAAAACTTATCGCTGTCAAGATTTTTCAAATCACTTTGCAGAGCAAGAACAGCTGCATATTTTTTCTCTTTTAAAAGCAGTTTTGCTTTTTCATAGAGTGCTTTGTCTGCTATAACGTCCCCTGTGTACTCTTCTATGAGCTTATCATATTCAGCCAGTTTGGCTGTCGCATTGAGTTCATCATTATCAAAAAAGAGCCCATCTTTGGCAGTTTGAATGGCAGAAATATAATCACCATCTGGAAACTTTTTAATATAACTGTTCAAAGCTTCAAGTGCCGCTTTTTTATCTTTTGTTTTTGCAAGCCATAAAGCTTTGTCTTTGAGCAGATCTTCATACTCATCATAAGTAGGTCCGATTGCCTGCAGCAATGCATTTGCAATGGCTGCTGCTGTTTTATATTGACCGGCATCGGCAAGTGTGTTCATAATAGTTTGCGAAGCTTTCATATCTTGCATAAAAAAGTCTGCTTTTGCAGTGATGATTTTCATAGCATATTTTGCTGCTTGTTTTGGCGAATTCGCCATATATATCTCTGTTAAATGATAAGCTGCTGCTGCTGCAACTTCTAAGCTTTTCGTCTCATAGAGTGCTTTTTTATAGTACTGTATCGCTTCACGGTTTGCACCGGAGGACGCAAGCATTTCCCCTTTGTAGATGTATCCCCATTGTGCATATACATTACCGTGATGTTCGCTGAAGAGTCTGTCAAAAAAGTAATCTGCATCTGTATTTTGACCTATTTTTGCATATGCTTTAGCCATCAAAGAAAGGACTTCTGGAACATTCTCATCAGAAGAGTACTCACGCAAAAACTCTTTGGCAGTCGCTACAACATTGTCATAATCTTTAGTTTTATTATAGATTTTAATCTTATAGTAACTGAGTTCTGATTTGAAGAGAGTGTTTGGATATGCAGTCAAGACATCATTAATCATATCTAGCGCATCATCATATCTCTTTTTTAAAAAAAATCTTTTAATTTTTAGGTACTCTGTTACGTCTTCAACTTTTTTGATATGCACCGGATTACCAGCTAAGTCCAAACTGCCTACATACGGGAGTTTATCTTTGTCGAGATAGAACGGAAAATTGATAGCTAGTGTTGATTTTTGCTCATTCTTTATAAGTGGAAATTTCTCTTTATAGCCTATAACACTCCATCGTTTTGCAATCTTTACATCAGCCGTAAAAACAGTATCATCTTCACTCAGGTTAAAGACATCTGCAAGTAGTTTTATCTTATACACAGGCTTAATTGAGACAAAAAAAGTCTCTTTTTTAGAAAAACTGTTCACTTTAAAAAAACTATTTTGAAGGTGTGGAAGTTCTTGTGATGGTTTTTTAGAAAATGCACAGATAATCTCTTTTGTTACATCAAAATCATCTTTAAGTTCCTGACAGACAAAACTACTGTTGTCAGAGATATGAAGAGTGGAGTATTTTATGAAGTCATCTTTTGCACTGTCAATCGAAATTTCCAATGCAAAAGCGTTGAGGCTTATAAAGGCTAAGAGTATGTATTTGTACAAATGCTCTTCTCCTTTAAAAGTGATACTATTGTCTAATATCCGCTGTTATAAACAAACGCAGTGATAAATTCCAAAAGTGGGTTTATAGCTAGAAAAGCAAATATAGTTCCTATTGCTGCTATACCAATAATAGTTTTAAGTGCAAGTGTAGCATTGGATACATACACATGGCCACCATCCGCAATTATCGGCTCTTTCATAAACATATATACTATCAGTTTCAAGTAGTAGTATCCTGCTATAGCAGAGTTAAGTGCCATAATAAGTGCAAGAACTGTATAACCACTTGTAACGGCTGAAGAGATCAAGTACAATTTACCCCAGAAGAGTGCAAATGGAGGAACTCCTGCAAGACTTAACATAAACAGACCCATAATAAGTGCAGCTACCGGTGCAGTTTTAATCATACCGGCAAATTTATCATACGAGTGATCTGAACTTTGGTTATCAGGAAGATGTTTTTGTCGTGACATCCAGAGCATTGAGAATGATCCAAGGTTTGTAAAACTAAACAGGATCCAGTATAAGAAGAGTGCGGAGTTTGCCTGTGTAGTACCTATAAGGATTGCGGACATTACAAAACCTGCGTGAGATATGGAAGAGTAAGCAAGCATACGCTTTACATCCGTCTGCACTAATGCCCACATATTTGATGCTGTCATCGTAACGACAACAAAAATATACAGAACGATTTCGAGCCATACAATATGGCTGTGTACTAAAAATTCAAAGAGTCTCATAGCAACAACAAAGCCCGCTATTTTTGGAACGATTGACATATAACCAGCCATTGCAGCAGAACTTCCTTCATAAATATCAGGGGCCCATGTGTGAAATGGAATGAGAGAGAGTTTGAAGCCAAGTGCAGCTAAGAAGAAAGCAACACCGACTAGGACAAATCCCATATCTGCATATCCGTTTGCCGCAAGAACAAGTGCTATTTTATTGATCTCAACAGAACCGGTAAGCGCATAAAAAATCATTGCACCGAAACTAAAGAAACCGGCAGCAAGTGCACCCATTGTAAAGTATTTGACAGCAGCTTCAAAAGATTTTTCGCGGTTATGCATAGCAATTAAGGTATAAAGAGCCAAAGAAGAGGTCTCTAAACCTACAAATATTAAAATTAGGTTGTCCGTTGCTACCATAAACTGAAAGCCTGCAATCATAAACAAAAAGAGCGCAAAAAATTCAGGATATGAAAATTCATGGAAACGTTTGTGTGTCATTGCTAATGGAATGAACAGCATCGATGCACCTACAATAATGAACTGTGCCAAAATAGCAAGTCCATCAATAAGCATCACATCAAAAACACCGAGCATTGTCCCATTTGACATAAAGACACCGCTTGAATCTACAATAGCTACAAAATCCATCGCTAAAAACAGGAGGCTCAGTACTACATAAAGTGATTTATGCAGACCGCCTTTAACTACATCTATAACTAGAATTAACAGTGCACCAACTACCGGAATAAGCATTGGGGCAAGAGTCATAAGATTTAATGACTCCATTGAAACATTGATTGGCGACAACATTAGCGCACCTCCTCTTCAACAACAGTTTTTTTAATAACTAAAACTCTTTTTTTAATCAAATTTGGAATTCTCGCTTTTGCTAATTCACTTGTAGATTTATTATGCATTAACTGTACAATAGACTCTACTGATTTATTAATTGGACCAAGTACCGGCTTTGGATAGACCCCTAACCAGATTGCTACAATAACCAATGGAATCAGACCAAAAAGCTCTTTTTTATTAATATCCGGTAAGTTTTCATTTTTCTCATTTGTCACTTCACCAAAGAAAACTTTTTTATAAGCTGCCAACATATAGATAGCACCAACGATAATACCAACACCTGCTAAAAGAGTTAGGATGTGAGACTGTTGATAGAAGCCAAGCAGACTTAAAAACTCTCCAACGAAGTTGATTGTAAGCGGCATACCTACAGAAGCCATCATCATAATACCGAAGATAGTTGCGTATCGTGGCATTACATGTGCCAAACCGCCAAATTCACTCATCATTTTTGTATGACGTCTATCATAGATAACACCAACAAGCAAGAACAGAGCCCCTGCAACAACACCGTGACCCAACATTAAAAAGATTGATCCGGAGATACCTTCCACGTTAAGTGCAAATGTTCCTAAGATAATGATACCCATGTGCGAGATTGAAGAGTATGCGATAACCTGCTTAATATCCTTTTGTGCATATGCAACCATTGCTGTATAGATAACCATAATAATGGCAATGACAGCAATTGGAATCATAAAGAATGCTGATGCATCCGGGAAAAGCGGTAATGAAAATCTAATAAACGCATATGTACCCATTTTCAGTAAAATGGCTGCTAGTATTACAGAACCGATAGTTGGTGCCTGACCGTGTGCATATGGTAACCAAGTGTGAAATGGAAACATCGGTACCTTAATAGCAAAACCTAGGAAAAAAGCGACAAATAACCAAAGTTGAATAGTCTCCGGCAGAATAAGTCTATACCAGTCTAAAAGCGCAAAACTCCATGTCCCTGTTGCCTGATAGTAGAAGTATGCCATAAAAAGCATACCGACAAGCATCACCAAAGAACCAGTAAATGTATAGAGGAAAAACTTAATTGACGCATAAATACGAAGCGGGCCACCCCACGCACCAATGATATACAACATCGGTACTAAAGAGAGCTCCCAGAATACATAAAAAACAATAGCATCAAGAGCAGCAAATACCCCTGCCATAGTCATCTGTAAGAACAGCAGTGTAATAATCATATACTTCACATTTGGCGTATCTGTTAATGAACCAATTCCAAGCAGTGTAAAAAATGCTGACAATATAATAATAAACAGAGAAATCCCATCCACTCCTAAAGTATAATTAATACCAAAAGAAGGAACTAAAGGAAGATGCTCCATAAACTGCATACCTGAAACACTGTTATCAAAGGCATACCATAACCATAAAGAGAGTGCAAACTCAATGGCTGCAACAGCAACACCATAAGCCCGCATACTATCCTTTTGAATCATAAATCCAAACACTGCAGCGACTGCAGGAAAGAAAATTAAAATCGATAAAATATGATCTAACATTTACATAGCTCCTAAACCTGATAAAACTGCAATGATTTTATCAGAATATCTTACTGCAAGTCCAAAAACCACAGCTAAAGAAAGCAATAGAACCAAACCTACTACCATCCATTTTAACATTGTAGAGAGGTTACCGCTCTGCATTGCTCTTGTTTTCTCACCCGTACCATAGATGATACTAGCAATGCCGTCGACGCTTGCATCAACAATTTTCATATCAACTTTCGTCCAGAACACTTCTGAAATCTCTCTATATGGTTTTACTAGATACTCTTCATAAAAGTATGGAATGTAGTATTGATTGAAAAGTAATTTATAGATAAATGAGTTTTCAACTGCACTTGTGCCGTCTGGTACCGTAACTCTTGAATTAGCATATTTTTTATATGCATATAATATTGCAAGTGCAACGAATACCTGTGTTCCTACTAACATAAACCATATAGTTACATGTGAATGTATATGATATTCATATGCTGATAGTATCTCTTCAACCATAATGTAAAAAGGTGCTTGGAATGCTCCAGCAATAATTGCAAAAAGGAGAAGTGGACTCATAGCCACAAGCATAAATTTATATGCTTCATGCGGATGAATACCAAATATTTTATAGCGTTCTTCACCATGGAATATTAATGCTACTAGTCTAAATGAGTAAAATGCTGTTAAGCCCGCTGTAAATAGAAGCACTCCATAGATGATAAAATGGTGCTCCGCAAATGCAGCTTCTAAAATTGTATCTTTTGAGAAGAAACCAGCAAATGGGAAAATTCCAGCAAGTGCTAAAGAAGCAATTGTCATCATTATCCAAGTCCATTTCATAACTTTTTTGAGCCCACCCATTTTAAACGGATCAAGTTCATCATGCATAGCATGCATAACATTACCAGCACCAAGAAATAACAATGCTTTAAAGAATGCGTGTGCCATAAGGTGAAAAAGTGCAACCCAGTAGGCACCAAGACCCGCTGCTGCAAACATATAACCAAGTTGTGACAGTGTAGAATATGCAATAATTCTTTTCATATCACGATTCACGAGTGCCATTGATGCAGCAAAAAGAGCAACAAAAGTACCAAGAGAAGCGATAAACAAGCCAACATGAGGGATTAAACTGTAAAGTTCATTTGAACGCACAACAAGATAAACACCAGCAGTAACCATTGTAGCGGCATGAATTAATGCCGATACAGGAGTAGGACCTTCCATCGCATCTGCAAGCCATGTATGGAGTGGAAACTGTGCTGATTTACCCATAGCACCAATAAAGAGGAAAATTCCCATCCATGTCAGTGTTGCAGTATCAAGTGAAGGCATTACTGCGAATGCTTCATCATACTGAAGTGTACCTGTGTTCCAGTACACTAAAAAGATTCCGATAAGCATTCCAAGGTCAGCAATACGGTTCATTATGAACGCTTCATTCGCTGCCCACGTTGCACTCTCTTTGTGAAACCAAAAACCAATAAGTCCCCAGGAACAAAGACCAACACCTTCCCATCCAATAAACAGTCCAGCATAATTATCACTCATAACAAGAACCATCATAGAAAATACGAAAGCAGAAAGCCATGCAAAGAATCGGTTAAAACCTTTATCGTGATCCATATATCCTATTGAATAAAAATGAACAACTGTTGAAACCAGAGTAACAACCATCATCATCGTCACAGAGATCTGATCCACTACAAAACCAAAAGGAATATATAAATCCCCTGTAGCCATCCAAGTCATCATTGTAACGTGAACCGGTTCACCACCCTTTAGAATATATGCCAAAAGAATTGAACTTGCTACAAATGATGTAAGAATCAATAATGAAGCGATAACACCTGTAAAAAGTTTCTTTGACCTAGCAGTAAAAAGTGCTGCAAAAAGAGAACTAACAAGGGGTGCAAAAAGTGCAATGTATAGATATTTTTCCATTCTCTTATCCTCTCATACTTGTCATATTATCTAGGTCAATATTTCCATGACGTTTATGCCATACAATTAAAAGACCCAGTCCAACGGCAACTTCCGATGCAGCGATTGCAATTACAAAAAATGCAAACATCTGTCCCGTCATATCACCATAGTAATGTGAAATCGCAGCAAAAGCAATATTTACCGAGTTGAGTAAAATCTCAGTTGCGAAAAACAACAAAAGTAAGTTCTTTCTTCTCATTACACCTAGTAAACCTATAGCAAACAGGATTGCTGAGAGTACAAGATAATGATTTAAACCTATTTCCATCATGAAAGCACCTTTTTATTTTCTTCTTCACTCTTTTGAATCTCATCTGAATTCATAAGTGTAAGAGAGACATCCATTTTCTTACCTGCAAGAACAATGCCTGCAATCATTGCAACAAGTAACATAACTGCTGCCACTTCAAATGGAATAAGATATTTTGTAAAAAGTACCACTCCAACCATTTGTGTATTACCAATACCGTCAATGGCAGGATAAAGCGCAACAATATTTTCTGATACCATTGGAGCCGCAACAATTAAAACAACCAAAACTGCTGCTAAAGTTGAAAGTCCCACAATAATATATTTGTTTCCATGCTTCTCTTTTACTGCACGCGTTGTGTCGAAAAACATCATACCAAAAGCATACAGAGCCATTACAGCACCCGTGTAGACGATAATTTGTACCGCACCTAAGAAATCAGCACCAAGGATAAAGAAAAATGCCGATATAAAAATCATTCCCGCTGCCAATGCAGTTAATGCATATAACGCTTGTGATGTTGTCACTGTTATGAAAAACATCGCAATCGTTAAAAATGCAAACAAGTAAAACGCTATTGCTTCAAACATAGTCCATACTCCTTAATATGCCAGAGGTGTTTTTTTAACACGCTCGTCTTCATGTGGTGTGATTGCACCAAAACCTTCAAACTCTAACTGAGCTCCGGCTTTCATGGTGTCAATCGGTGTCAACATATCTTCAAAAAGCAGGAAGTGCTCTCTTTGATCTGATGCATTTTCATACTCACCGCCGTGAGTAATTGCAAGCTCCGGACATACTTCTGCACAGTAACCACAAAAGATACAACGACCAAGATTAATCGTATACTCTGTAACTTCTTTACGAGAGTTTTCATCAATCTTTGTGTCCATTCTAATACAGTCAGAGATACAGATCTTTTCACAAAGTCCACAACCGATACATCTCTCAGTATCAGACTCCCAAAGTCTTTTCATTTGATGCACAGCACGGTATCTCGGACCGATAGGCATCTTCTCTTGAGGGTACTGAATAGTGTGGATGTCAAATCTAAACATCTCACGCATCACTACCCACAATCCTACAAAAAGTTCCCCTTTAAAAGTTCTTCTTACTATACGCTTAAACTTACCCCAACCATCAGTAGGATAATCTTCAATATCTACAAGAAAGTAACCGTTATCTGCTACATTTCTGTCATTAAATGCTTCCATTTTCATTCATATCCCCTTAAAACATCATCACAAAGCCAGTGATTACAACATTAATCACTGCTATTGGCATAAGTACTTTCCAACACAACCACATAAGTTGGTCAGGTCTCACATCTGGCCATGCCGCTCTTGTCCATAAAAAGAAGAAGAAGAAGAATGCCATTTTTCCAAGAAGACCAAGTGCTCCAAGTAAAGAACCGTCACCGTAACCGCCTAAGAAAATCAAAGGAATTACAAATGAGATAAAGAACATATTTGCATACTCACCGATGAAGAATAGACCCCATCTCATACCAGAGTACTCTGTACCAAAACCATCGATAATCTCATGATCATTTGCAATAAGGTGAAATGGTGTACGCCCAGTTTCAGCAAAAGCAGAAATCCAAAAAAGAATAAATGCCACAGGCTGTGACCATACGATCCAACTACTGATACCACCTGCCTGATAATTATTAAAATCAATCAAAGAGAGTGAACCAACCATCATAATAGGCGCAAGCAGTGATAATCCGCTCACAACTTCATATGAGATAAATACTGCAGCAGTACGCGCAGCTGAAATCAATGAAAATTTATTTGCAGAAGCCATACCACCAAGCATTGGTCCATAAAGACCAATTGCCATTAGGCCTAAAATATAGAGAATACCAATGTTTACATCTGCAACAATTGGATGTACTTCGTATCCAAAAATCTCAAATGGTGGTAAAAATGGAATCGCAGCAGCAGCCATAAATGCAGTTGCAGCTGTAATTACAGGTGCAAGTTTAAAGATAGGACCAACAACATTTGTCGGGATAATATCCTCTTTTGTAAAGAGTTTAACACCATCCGCAGCAACTTGTAGGAGTCCGTACGGTCCAACATTCATTGGCCCAAGACGACGCTGCATAAATGCAAGTATCTTACGCTCAAAGTATGTACCAATACCAGCTAATGCTGAAAATATAAGTAGAATAACAACGACTTTGATTATCGTTTCAATTAAATATGCTGTATCCATATATTACACCTTTTCTATCGAAGCTGCACTAAAGCGGTAACCACTAAAGAGAGCCTCTGAATTTAGATTTTTATCAAAAGTAGGCAGTACTACAATTGAGCCTTCAATTTTGTTGTCACTGACAATGTTAGCTGTAAGCGTACCATTGTCAGTTGTTATTTTCACACTATCGCCTTCACTGAAGTCAGAATTTGATAAGAACTCTTCACTCATATAAATACCACTCACCTCGTCAAGCTCAGTTGCTTTATAGGTAAATCCACTGAATTGTCTCACAGGATTTGCTAAGTAAATTATACTACCTTCAAGCTTAGCATCGCTGAATTGAGCAACACTTTCATCGCCAGACGGAGAAACTGCTACATTTTCTAACACATAACCGCGCATCTCTGTGCCATCATTTTCATAATGGTTTGGCAGATTATCAAACTCCTCGTGCTTAAATCCAACTGCTGTAGGAAGTTTTACAGTGTAGTCAATAACATTTTGTGCTTCAAATCCTAAAGCGTTTGCAATGTCATTAAGTTCATACCCTTTATATGAAATAGCGGCATTTGTAGGGTTTACTCTTTTGTTAACAGATGTTAATGTTCCCTCTTGCTGATTGATTGCCGGCATATCCAGATCACCCTCACCAAGTCCAGAGAGAACAAAATCTCCATCCGTATTATAAGCAACAGTGTAATCACCTCTTGCATCATCAAGCTCACAGATGAGGCTTACTCCAAGTGTATTTGTAAGTGATGGAATCATAACAAGCTCAAAGACAGAGTATTTCTCAACCAAAGCAGTCAAACGTGCAAGGTTTTTAGAGTTTGGATGCGTATAGAGATCAGGTCCGACCATCAATGCATATGTCTCTTTTTTCTTGAGATTTTTCTCTAAAATTTCCATAAATTTATCATCACAGCCAAGAAGTTCTAAAAGTTTGTTATCATCGACAACGACCTCTTTTTTCACTTTCGTTGAAACCATTTTTGATTTTTCTACTTCAACTTCTTCCTCTTCGCCTGTCTCTTCGTTGAGTTTCATCTCTTTAACGATTTCAACAACTTTCTCTTTGACTACCTCTTCAACTTCAATAGTTTTTGTAGAGTGAAATGATGCCAAATAGCTGACAATATCAGCAGGAAGTTTCTCTTTGTCAGCAAAAAGATCAAGCAACAGGTAGAGTGCTGTCTCTTCTTGAAGCGGTGCATGCTGCACTGTCATAATAGATTTTCCAAGACCTTCTATAATAGGATCTTTCACTGGATGAAAATAGAGTCCTGCACCTTTACTGACAGTGAGAGAGTTGTTCAGAGCATAGCGTGCATTTGGATTGTCAGACTTTAATGCTGCACCGATAGAAACAATAAAATTTGTCGTATGAACACGTTCTAAATCACTTCCATAAAGTTTTTTGCCGCTTATTTCTGAGTAATCATTCAAAAATGTCTGGAATGCTTTTGCTTCAGGATTGACAAGCTTATAGCCAAACTTCTCTTTCATTGACTGCAGCAGATACACCTCTTCGTTTGTAATAGTCGAAGTAAATGCAATCGTGTCCGCTTTTTTGAATGCTGCAACAGCCGCATTGAATGCCACTTCATCTTTTGAGGCATCTGCATTTTGATAATCAAATCCGTAACGACCCGCACCACAAAGTGAGACATAATTCCACTCATTCATTACGCGGTAGATCTTATCTTCCGGATTTTCAATGCTTGCATGTTTGACATCATAAGAGATTTGACATCCCGCTGAACAGTGTCCACAAGTAGCAGGAACCTGCTTCAGTTCCCATGCATTTGATTTATACATAAAGTGAGTATCAACAAGAGCACCAACAGGACAAACTGCCGCACACTCACCACAAGAGGTACAATCAAGAACATCTGTTCCGTTTGTAAGCCCGATGAGCGATTTGTTGAGTTTATTCCACATTGCATAAGAGTCTTTTGGCATACTCTCTTTAAACTCAGCATCAATGGCATCTGCACCACGAGGAATAGTCTTGAGTGAATTGTCCCCAATCATATCTTTACATGCAGTCACACAACGCTCACAAACGATACAGAGACCCGGATCATAATGGAGGTGTCCCCAATCATGAGAACTTCTCTCTACATCTTTAATCGTATAGCTTTGTGAATCTACACCAATATGCAGTGTATAGTTTTGAAGCTCACACTCTCCGGATTGATCACATACACCACACTGAAGTGGATGATTAACATCATATACTTCCATGATAGCACGGCGCTCTTTTTCAATATTGTCCGTACTTGTTGTAATGTTCATCCCGTCTTTTGCTTTGGCATTACAGGCATATACCTGTTTACCATCTGCTTCGACAAGACATATACGACAAGCAAGCGTTGGGCTACAACGCGTTAAATAACATATTGCAGGTATGAAAATATCATTCGCACGAGCAGCATTGAGTAAATACTCACCCTCTTGCGTTTGAACATCTTTACCATCAATATTTATAGTAATCTTACTCATTATACTACTCTCACTATTTTGGATTTAAGAAATCTGTAACTGCCATAATCATACCCACTGTCAAAGGTAGGGTTAAGGGCAATCGTTCCTTTTAACTCATCATCAAGCTTAAAGACTCTTCTTTGTGTTGTGGCTCCAAGACTGATTTCAATCTCATCGCCGTCACTAAGCCTCGCTGCTGCTGCAAACTGTGCAGAACCTCTGAGTGTTGTGTCTCGCTCTAACTGTTTTGTAACATTCGTAAAGCTGTTAAACTGCAGTACCGGATTTGCCTGATAGATAACCGTACCGTTATACTCTGGAAGATCGGCAACTTCTTCGAGTCTGCCATCCATCGTGCACCTTACTTCATCAAGCAGGTATCCGCGTTCATCTTCACCAAATTCCCCAAGGAAATTTTCAAGTGCATCGAACTCCAGAGCTTTAAAACCAGCTTCTTGTGGTAATTTTGCTGTATAATTAATCGTGTTTTCACTCTCAATATCAAGTGCTTGCGCAATATCATTCAACTCATAACCATCAAAACCGAGTGCCGCATTCAATGGTAAAACACGATTATCAATGCTTACAACGGTTCCCTCTTGCTGATTAAGTGCAGGAACTTTCATATCAGCATTTTCTAAAGCCGATATTATATAGTCTCCCTGCGCATTATAAGCCACTACATTACTTAAATTTTCATCAGTCTCTAAATCACAGATCAGTGAAGCACCGATGGTATTGACTTCATTTGGAACTACAAGGAGTGAAAAATCTGTATATTTCTCAATCGTTGCTGCCAATTTTGCAATATTTTTAGCTCTTGCGTGCGCGAACATATCGCTACCGACTACGAGCACCTTGTTCTGTGAACGCATAAATGATCTGCTCATAAAAGAGAGTTCATCATCACCGACATTACTTTCAGCTTCCAAGTAACCCAGATCTAAATCATCCAAAAATGCTGCTGTCTCTTCATCAACATCACTGTTTTTGAGCAGTTCTTTCGTAAGAAGCGCCATAACACCCTCTTCAGAGCCTGCTTCATACTTCATAAACTGTGTCACTGTATTTTTCAGGAGTGCATCTTCCATAGGATGCGCATAGACAATTTTTGCGCCGTTATGACGTGCCGCTGTTGTTAAAGCATAACGCACACCCGGATTGTCTGTTGCTATTCTCGTACCGATAACAATGACTGCATCTGCCTGTTTCAAGCCTTCAAGTGTTGCACTTGCGTGAAGCTTGCCACTTACAGAAGCATAAGCATTCATAAACGAGCCATAAAGTCTAGCATCTTCATTGAAGAGTTTCAGACCAAGTTTCGATTTGAGTGCATTTAAAATGTATGCTTCTTCATTTGTAATCATAGAAGAGAAGCGAATCGCTTGGGCATTTTGAATCTTTACAACTGCCTCAGAAAGTTTTGCTTCCTCTTTTGTTGCTTGCGTGTCAAAATCAAATCCAAAACGTCCTGCGCCACAAAGAGATGCAAATTCATAGTTGTTTTTCACTCTATAGATGCTTGCACCGCTGTTAATACCGGAGTGACGTGTCTCATACTCTAAAGAACATCCTGCCGAACAGTGTGCACAAGTTGATGGCACACGGGAGAGTTCCCATGCATTTGCACTGTACTTAAAGTCAGAACTCACAAGTGCGCCAACCGGACAAACTGCGATACATTCACCACAGAATGTACAGTCAAGTGTTTCTGAATCTTTAGGAATGATTGTTGAAGAGTAGCCACCAAATTTTACTTCAATGGCATCGTCACCGATAACTTCATTACACACATGCACACACTTTTCACACATAATGCAAAGCGCAGGGTCATAATTGATAAGCCCCCAATCTTTTACAGTGCGGAGCTGATCTTTGGCCGAAAAATCTTGTTGTGACACACCAAACTCTAAAGTCATATTTTGCAGGTCACACTCACCTGATTTATCACATACACCACACTCTAAAGGATGGTTTACATCATAAAGTTTCATAATGTTTTGACGTTCACGCTCAAGCTCATGTGAGTTTGTTTTTACTGTTATGCCTTCAGTCGGAGGCGTATTACATGAAAGAATAAATCCATCTACACCTTCAACTTCAACAGAACAGATTCTACATGATGCACAAGGAGAAGTTTTTGAAATATAGCACATAGTAGGAATATAGAGACCATTTTTACGTGCAGCCTGCAGGATTGTTTCCCCTTTTTGTGCTGTTACGTTTTTGCCGTCTATTGTAAAGTTAATTGTTTTTTGCATCATCAACTCCTACGCCTGTACCATAGCAATGTAATAACAACGCATACATCGCTCAGCTTCTGTTAAAGCCTGCTCTTGGGTGAAACCCAGGTTTACTTCCATATTATTGTGCTTACGTACATCTGCGTCTAAAACAGAGGAGTGTTCACGAGGAAGACCTGGAAGCCATCCTGTCACTTTCTCTTTTTTATCATACACTTTAAGTTTTACAAGATGATCTTCCATTATCTCTTCGTCAGTCAAAGTGATATCACCGTTTTGCACATAACGCGACATAACTGAAGCTGCACGTTTTGCCTGACCAACTGCATTGACGATTGTCATCGGACCATATTCACAATCCCCTGATGCAAAGATACCCTTGCGTGAGGTCATATAATCTTTTCCGTTTGTTTTAATCGTCGCCCAGGAAGTCATCTCTATTCCCCACTCTTCAGGCAACAAATCTAAATCTGCTGACTGAGAAACTGCAGGGACAAGATAATCAGCTTCAATTGTGTACGAAGCATCTTCTATTTTTACAAGCTGTGCACGACCACCATCAGGATCAGGAACAAGTTCAAACTTATCCACTAAAAGTTCTGTTAAAACATCATTTTCGTCAGTTGTGATTTTATTGACCGCTGAGTGGAAAAGAAATTCAACACCTTCTTCAACCGCTTCATGATACTCTTCATAGGTCGTATTACGAATAATTGTCTTCTCATCACGTCTGTAGACCATATATACTTTTTTTGCATTCGCACGAATCGCACAGCGTACAACGTCCATAGAGGTAAATCCACCACCGACACAGACAACTGTTTTGCCAGTTAAATCTACATAGTCAGTTGTAAGAAGGTTCTCTTCCTGTACCTCTTTTGGAATTTTAATGTCATACTTTTCATAAAGATTTACACGGTCAAGGAAATCAATAGCACCCCAGTACCCTTGAATCTCTTCACGTTCATTGTCACAGCGCACTTTTTTAGAGATTCGTGTTCCTACAGATACCATTGTTGCGTCATACTCATTCTCAAATCTACGCATATCATCCGCAGAAATTCTTGAGTTTGTGATGAAGTTTACACCCATATCACGAACACATTCGATATCTTGGTTGTATTTGTCAATCGGCATTCTGTACTCAGGTACACCAACCGCTACCTCACCACCGAGAACAGGAAGCTCTTCATAGACATCTACTTCTATACCTTCTGCTGCAAGATAGTAAGCTGTTGTAAGACCGGCAGGTCCTGCACCGATGACTGCAACTTTTTTACCAATAGCCGGTTTTTTCTCCATAGGATGAAAAAAGTCATACTCATGGTCAGTTTCCCAGTCAGCACCAAGACGTTTGAGTGCCATAATCGAAATAGGCTCATCAAGATTCGTTCTTCTACATGCATCCTCACATGGATGCGGACAAACACGTCCACACGTATGTGCTAATGGCATTGTCTGGCGTGTTGCAACCAAAGAGTCATCAAAACGCAAATCTCTTACGCCCTCAATGTAGCCTGGAATATCAACATGAGAAGGACAGGCATCTGTACAAGGCGCTGTAATCTTGGCAATATATCCAATAGACTCTTCATAATGCTTCGATTGTTTCTTTTCATTGATACATTCCATAAATGTATCTTCAAAGTGTGTCATCAGGTCTAAAATAGGGTTTGGAACTGTTTTTCCAATCTCACATTTAGACGTGATCTGCATACTTTTTCCGATCTCTTTTAAGTGATCCAAATCAGCGACTTCACCTTCACCACGAGCAATTTTGTCAAGGACATCATATAAAATACGACCGCCCCAACGTCCAGGTGCACATCTTCCACATGCTTCTGAATACTCTTGATACTGTGCAGCATACTCCATGGCCAATCGGATAACATCGACATCTTCGTTAAAAAGTGCCACACCGTCCCAGCCTATAAAGGCTTTGGAATCACGATGGTCATCATATTGTGCCGGTAGATTATAAGCTGATTCTTCCCACTTTTCTTCAGGTCTACCTATATTGTTTATAGATTCACCCTTCCAAGTAGAAAAATAGACTTTACTCACATTCAATCCCTATTTTTTAACTACGATAGTCCAGTCGACTTCGTTGAATTTTAGTGAGTTATATAACTCATACCCACACTCTTTTACCAAATCAGCAGAACGCTGAATTGGAGAAAAATCACCTATTTCAAAAAGAAAAATCAAAGTCTCATTGGGCTTATGCTTCTCTTCTAAAATCTCTTTCATACGAGGTTCAAAATTATCTTTTAAATGTCTTAAATCATAACGTTTCATTGCTTACTCCATAACCAATTGTACTACAGTGGTGCTTCGCACATCACTTGCGTATTCTTCGCTAAAAAAGCAAAGCAATTTGCTTTTTCTCACGCTCATCATCTATCAACCTCACCAAATACGATATTTGTAGTACCAATAATAGATACAACATCCGGAATATAGTGACCTGGTAAAAGGTCAGTTAAGATTCCTGTATGCCAGAATGACGGCGCACGCAGTTTAAGTCTGTACGGATATGGTCCACCTTGAGAGTTGATGTAAAAACCAAGTTCACCTTTTGGTGACTCAGTAGGAACATATACTTCTCCAACTGGCGGTCTCATCCCTTGTGTTACAAGTACAAAGTGCTGCATCAAAGAGTAGTTTTGTGTCATAATGTCTATTTTTGGTGCAGAAATGTATTTTGGAGCGTGAGCCATAAGCTCAGTCTCTCCATCTTTTTCACACTTCTCATACATCTCTATACATTGGTAAAGAATTCTCGCAGATTGTCGCATCTCTTCCATATAAATACGGTAACGAGCAAAGTTATCACCTTTGTCAGAGAATGGTACGTCAAACTCTACTTCATCATACAACTCATATGGCTCTTCTTTACGAATATCCCACGCAACGCCACTTGCTCTGAGCATTGGTCCTGTACAAGCCCATGAAAGTGCCATTTCAGTTGAAACAGTTCCAACCTCTTCCATTCTCATTAACCAAATACGATTAGAATCTAGTAAATCTTCATAATCTTTAATATTTTGAGGAAGTTTGTTCAAAAAAACTCTTAATTGGTGTAAGAAGCTATCCTGAATATCTAAAGGAACACCACCGATACGGATTGCGGCATGCGTCAAACGTGCACCACAATACCCTTCAATAATATCCATCAAATATTCTCTCTCACGAAATGCGAAAAGAAATACTGTCATCGCACCAATATCTAGCGCAGTTGTTGCCAACCAAAATAGGTGAGACATCAGACGGTTTATTTCTAAAAGCATCATTCTAATGACTTTCGCACGGCGCGGTACTTCAAGCCCGATGAGCTTTTCAACTGCCAATGCAAAACCATAGTTGTTTGAGCTTGATGCGATGTAGTCCATACGGTCTGTTGTCGGCATAAACTCGTTATAAATCATGTTTTCAGCCATCTTCTCCATACCACGGTGAAGGTATCCAATATCCGGATGCGCTTTTACGATTTGCTCTTGCTGCAGATGGAGCATCAATCTTAACTGTCCGTGAGCAGAAGGGTGCTGTGGACCGAAGTTAAGAATTAACTCATTATCATCTCTGTCAAATGTAATATTTTCAAAAAACGGTGTTAATCTGTTTTTTACTTGTGCCATATTTTTACCACCCTATCTTTGCGGGTCATCAATAACTTTTGATGACTCTTTATCTACTTTTCTAATTAGGAATACTCCACCCTCTTCTTGGTAAGATTCAACATGTTTCTCTTCATTACCTGTAATCTCAGTACCTTTTGGCACTTCAAAACCAAGACGCGCAAAACGATCAGAGTCGTATCTGTCCACTCTTGCAGGATCACGAAGTTCAGGCCCAATGATGTCACGTGCTTCTTTTCCATAGATTTTATCTACTTCATACCACGCAGCAAACTCATCACCCTCTAACGGATATGTTTTAAGAAGTGGGTGTCCCTGCCAGTCATACGGCATCAAGATACGTTTCATAAACGGATGATTATTTGCTTCAATTCCAAACATATCATACATCTCACGCTCAGCCCAGTCAGCTGAACGGAAAAGTTTCTCAACAGAGTCAACAGCCTGTCCATTTTCTATGAAATACTTTATGCGAACACGCTTACGCTTTGTCATAGAAAGCATTTGGTAGAAGATTTCAAAAGTATTATCTTTTGCCAGCCAGTCAATAGCAGAGAGTTCTGAGAGTTGTGTATATTCAAGTTCATCTCTCATCAACTCTAAAACGCCATAAATATCTTCAGCATGGATATACACTACCATCTGTTCTACTTGAATATAGGCATCTTTTACTGCAAATTTTTCTTTAATAGCCGCTAAATCAGCTGCAAACACGGCATCACAATCCACATCTTCTTTTGGAACTTGTGGTGCTACATAGTATCTGTCAGTATAGTAAGCTTTTGCCTGTACATCGTCTTTAGGTGTATACGCTCTCATTACATCAACCTTTTAGCTTTTTGTGCATTACCGGCTTTGTTTGCACGGATCTTTTTCTGAAGTAACATCACACCATACTGGAGTGTTTCAGGACGAGGAGCACACCCTGGAAGATACAAGTCAACAGGAATGATTCTATCACACCCTTGAACAGTTGCATACGTGTTAAACATTCCCCCTGTATTTGCGCAAGAACCCATTGAGATGACCCATCGAGGCTCTGTCATCTGATCGTATAGACGCTTAATGAACTCAGCATGTTTTTTTGTAAGGGTTCCTGCAACAATCATAACATCTGCTTGACGAGGAGAAGCACGGAAAATAGTTCCATAACGGTCAAAGTCAAAACGTGATGCACCTGATGCCATCATCTCAATACCACAACAAGCGAGACCATATGTCAATGCCCAAAGTGAGTTTGAACGTCCCCAGTTTACTATTTTGTCAATAGAAGTCAGTGCGACAGGAAGTCCACCGTCTTGTGTATAATTTACCTTATGTTGTGCCATTCTAGCGCTCCTTTTTTCCATGCATATACAAAACCGATTGCTAACAATACAATGAACATTATCATCTCAGCAAATCCAAACCAACCTAAAACTTTGAAGTCAACTGCCCATGGAAACATGAACACAATCTCAACATCAAAGAGTAAAAACAGAAGTGCGAACAGATAAAACTGTGGTGACAATCTATTTGGCTGTTTTGTGATTTCTGGTCCACATTCGTAAACAGAAAGTTTGATTTTTTCACTGTCTTTGCGTGCTAATGCGCGACTCGCCAAACGAGCAACGACAGTTGTTGTTATAAATGCACCAAAGGTGATAACAAAAAGTACAAATACCCCAAAATACGGATTCGCAGTACTGATATGATCCATATAACCTACCTTTTAAAATTAAGTGTCCTATCTCTAGAAAACAGGACACTTTTTAATATTTGTCTTCTAACGCTCACAAACAGTCTTTGTTAAAGACGCCTGTGCTTTTGCATTAAGAAAAAACAGTTATTGCACTATATCAAAAAGAGTATTAAAATAAGTTTTATGGGGAAGAAGTAGCGTAAGATGTCACTTATTGCAACATCAAAGCTCTTTTATAAAAAAGAGCTTGAAAAAATTATTTATTTAAAAATCCCATTGACTTTTCACTGTCGAAATTGGCATCTTTTTCTCGGCGTATTTCATCCGTGAAGTCTTTAAGTTTGAAAAGAGGTTCTTCTCTTACCGCAACTTTATAAGCTGTATTTTTAATGATGAGATTTATCTGTCCGCCTGTCAAAGCATAGGCTGCTAGCTTAGCTATATCAAAATCATCTGCGTACGGCGCACTCTTTGGAAGCATTTTTTTCCAGAGTTCAAGCCGTTGTGCTTCATTGGGTTTTTTAAACTCTATCTTATAATTAAATCTACGTGAGAAAGCTTTATCTATGTTTTCAAGTAGATTTGTTGTTGCGATGAGCATACCGCGAAAGTTCTCTATCTGCTCTAAAAAGATGTTTTGCATCTGGTTGTGCATCTGATCTGAACCCGTAATGTTTCCGGAACTTCTCGCACCCAAAAATTGATCTGCTTCATTAAGTAACAAAATGGGCTCTGTCTTTGTCTTTTCACTCAGTTCATAAAAAGTATCGAAAATTTTACGAACATTCTTTTCACTCTCTCCGACATACATGGAAAGTATTTTAGAACAGTCAAATGCTAAAACCTGACGCTTAAGTGATTTTGCAAGAGAATACGCAGTCATCGTCTTACCTGTTCCCGCAGCTCCATAAAAAATGATGCGTGCATCAATGCCACTTTTTTTATCTTTTATACCCCATTTTACAAGGCGGTTTACCACCTCTTTATCGACTTGACGCATCAGGTTTTCCAAGGTCTCTTTTGTCGCATTGTTAAGCACGACATCTTCTAAAGATGTTTCACTCTCTACAAGCTCAAAGATATCCTGCTCTTCTACAAGTGCATTGAGCTTGAGGCGTGTCACTTTTTTCGTTTTTTGTGGATGTATAATGCTTTGCAGCACATCATCGACAATATAAAAAGAGCGTGAAATACCACCAAAAGGATTGAGCATCTCTTCATAATCAATAATGCCACTGTTCAGCAGATGAGAACCCTCTTCAAGCAAAGAGCGATTTTTAATACGTTCATACTCATCAACGGAAATTAAATCGATTAAAGAGTTCATCTCACGCAAGGACGCATCTGTTGCGCTGTACTCTTCACGCAAGAGCGCAATGAAAATAACCTGCTCATAATTGTTCATCTTTTTTTGTTTAAAAAATTTATCGAGAACAAGATTTTCTGAAGTTTGGGCAACACGCTCTTCAATGCGTTTTTCTAAAAGTTTGAGCTTGTTTTGCAATCTGTCAATTCCAAGCGAATGCTCATGAACATTTTGACGAATTACGGACATCTTTTGATACAACTCAATCCTAAAGAACTGATCTTGTAGGTATCCCAAATGGTCAGCATACGGCTTTACATCCGGCAGATCCAAATCAAGTGTTCCATCTTGAAGCAGCTTTAAAAATGATGGAGTCAGTCCTACTGCACTGTTTAAAATCTCCAGAGGTGTTACATCAGAAATTTTAAGCGGTGTAAAACTTTGTTGATGCAGCCAACCTAGTTCAAGAAGATTTTTCACTTCTAAAAGATGGTCTAAATGTTTATACTCTCCACCCGCATACAAATCTTGTAAAAGTGTTATGACAAGAGCATCATCTTGCCCTTCAACATATTTTTTTGCGATATAGCGGAGTATATTTGCCTCTGTTACACTTGTTTTAAGATGTATAAAAATATCTGACTTTTCTACATCTTTTGTCTTTAAAAAATTAATTAATGTCTTCAACTGTTTCCTTAAAATTTATACCCGAGTCCGGCAGAAACAATGAGAACATCGCCCCCTGTAAACTCACCTACAAGACCATTAACATTTGCATCTGCTGCAGTGACTGTTCTATTGTTATGCATAGAATAAATTGCAGCGAGACCTACATCTACACTCTCATTGATTTTATAACGTCCACCAAGTGAAACTGCCTGCGTATCTGTACCTGGCAATTCAAAACCAATTGTTTTTGATGGTATTGGCGTTTCGTCATAAACATAACCAGCCATGAGTGTTAAATCATTTAGCTCTTGCGTGAGACCTAAACGAAATGTGTTTGTATCTTTCCAATTTTTTGGCCGTGGATTATCAAAATATGGTGCTAAACCTCCAATACTAGTTGCATAATTGAAATCTAAATTTTTATATACGGACCAGAATGTCTTTTCATATACTAACTCTATAGTTGTTTTAGAAGAAAAGGTATATGCTGCTGCTATATCCAATGATGCAGGAAGTGGAACAGTTACATTTGCTGGACCATCATAAGCTAAAGTAGCCCCCGAATATAATTTTGCGTTTCCTTCAACATGTAAATCAACTTTAGAACGATATGTTAAACCAATTTCTAAATTTTTCGTTGGATTATAGGCTAATGCTAAATTATAACCAAAGTCTGTTGTATCTCCTGTCATATCACGAGACACTAGTCCTGAACTTTTTACAATACCATGTGTTTTTACTATTCTGAAACCAACTGCAAAACCTATTTGGTCATTGATTTTAAATGCAGCAGTAGGATTTACTTCATATACTTCTAAAGTAAATTCTTCCGCTGAACTTTTTGCAGGCTGACTTTTCCATTGTTTTGAAAGTCCAGCAGGTGCTACAATACTTACACCCACTCGTGCATCATTATCTCCTAAAGCAGAAGAAACATAATGCAAACTAGGTATTAAAAAATTCTCTTTTTCTGAATGCAGATTTTGGTTTGTTGCAGTACCTACATTTCCTTTATAATTTATCTGATCAAGCCCAATATACGTTAAATCCACTTCAAGATTATTTTTATCTTGCATAAAAACCATTTTTGCAGGATTATAGTACGCTGCATCTGCATTTTCATGATTATGTGCAATATTTGCTGCACCGAGTGCCACCGCATTTGTAGAAGTCTCTGGAATTTTCCATCCGCCTGCCATTAAAACCGAACTTGCCACAAGTGACAGTAGTGCTATTTTTTTCATGATTTCATTTCCCCTATTCATTTTCTGATAACGATACTACACTATTTATTCTCAAAAGAATATAAAAGTTCTATCTCTTCTTTCCAAATCGTCTCATCAATTGTCTCTAGAATAAGAGGAATATCATCCATTCGCTCATCGTTCATAATAAAGCGAAATGCATCTAAGCCTATCTCGCCCTCACCTAGTGAGTGGTGTCTGTCTACATGGCTTCCAAGCGGTGGCTTCGAGTCATTGAGGTGCATGCCCATAAGGTATTTGCGACCTACAATCTTGTCAAAGTCACCCCACGTTTTATCATATGCCTCACGCGTTCTGATGTCATAACCTGCTGTAAACATGTGACATGTGTCAATACAGATACCTATGCGGCTCTTATCTTCTACTTTGTCAATGATGTGTGCCAACTGCTCAAATCTCCAGCCGAGGTTACTCCCCTGACCTGCCGTATTTTCTATGACAGCACTCACGCCGCTTGTTGCATCAAGTGCTATGTTTATGGACTCTGCGATAGTATCGAGGCATTTGTCTTCTATTGGCTGCATTATCTCACGATTTTCTTTATCTTTTTTCGCTACTTTTTCTAAATGACTACCGGGATGAAAGTTGAGTCTGTCAAGTCCAAGCTGTGCACATCTTTGCAGTTCATCTATAAAAGCCACCCGTGATTTTTCTAGTTTTTCAACTTCTGGATGCCCAAGGTTGATTAAGTAGGAGTCATGCGGGAGAACATGTTTAGGCAGTATGCCGCTTTTTTGCAAATTTTCTTTAAATTTATCTATCGTTTCACTCTCAAGCGGTTTTGCAACCCATTGTCTCTGATTTTTTGTAAAAAGAGCAAAAGCTTTTGCCCCTATTTCTATAGCATTTAAGGGTGCATTATAGACACCGCCGCTAGCACTTACGTGTGCCCCTACAAATTTTTTACTCACTCTGTATCCTTGATTTTAAATAGTATGTGATTTTTTCTATCTTTAAAATAAATCTCTTTTTGACTTACACTGTAGTGAATATCTACATCCTGCGTGAGGATATTTTGTATAAATCCAAAAGAGGTTTTTTTGAGGTTTTCCCCACCAAAAATTTCTTTTCCTAAAAGTATGTTTTGCAAAATAGTTTCAGGATAATTTGGGCTGAGATACTCTGTATTAAAAGTTTTCTTATCTATGCAACCTTCATCACTCACGCAGACAAGATGATTGATCTCTATTCTTTTAACGACCTGACCCGCCATAAAAAGTTCCAACTGCAGAGCATCATCGCTGTGACGCAGGTAGCCAATATCTGAAAATCGAAACTTTTTAGTCTTAATTGTCACTATTTTAGTAGTTGTGTGCTCATAATTTTTTATACTGCACGATGCAAAAAAGAGAATCGCAACTACTAAAAAG